>DASWTP010000170.1:0-31590 GCA_036402075.1 Chryseosolibacter sp.
CTGGCGATGAGCTGGCTTTTCATCAGAGACACCAGGCATCACGTTGCGCTCGAGTCTGCGTCCAGCGCGATGCCGCGGTTAACGAATGTATTTTGGCAGACCACCTGGAGTCACAGAAATCTTGGATCGATCACCCAGGCCGGTCTCATCAACAACCTGAATGACGGAATGGTTTGGGGCTTGTTGCCAGTGCTGCTCGCATCGAAAGGGTTTGCACTTGATCAGATTGGAATCATCGTTGCAACCTATCCGGCTGCGTGGAGTGTGACACAACTCTACACGGGAAAACTGGCGGACAAAAATTGCAAGAAGACGCTTCTCGCACTGGGTATGCTCGTGCAGGGGGTTGCGTTAGTCGCAATGGTTTCTGCGAACTCCTTTGCCGTGTTTGTGCTATTAGCGCTCCTCCTTGGCTTCGGCACAGCGCTCGTATACCCAACATTCCTCGCGGCTATTTCAGACTATTCTCATCCTGACCAACGGTCAAAAACCATCGGCATCTTCCGATTGTGGCGTGACCTCGGTTATGCGTTCGGGGCGGTGCTGACGGGAGTGATCGCTGATCAGTTTGGACTGGCCGCCCCAGTGCTGGCCATTGGACTTCTCACCTTGTTGTCTTCAGCAGTGGTTCAGTATCGAATGACCTGCGCCCCGCAACGTATAACCGAAAGCGATTCACATTCCAACTCCTCGGGGAAGGCGAGAGCCGAGGGGCCGTCACCATCCATCCATTTTAGCGTAGTAACGCCAGGGTAACAGTAGAAGCTAACTGGACTGGCTTACGGCTGCAAGGAAGTTGCATCCAACGTTTGCATGCGATCTGTTCGCGGAAGGAGCCGCGTCTCGATGTTCGCATCGCCCGGTTTTGTAATTGCGTTGAATCTTTATCTTTGCCCGTTTGTTATCCAACCCAAGGAGTGAATTATGAAGAAAATTGGATTTTTGTCGTTTGGACACTGGGCAAACCGCCAGGGGTATCAAACGCGTACAGCAAGTGACACCTTGCTTCAGTCAATCGACCTGGCCGTAGCCGCAGAGGAGATGGGATTGGATGGCGCGTATTTCCGGGTTCATCATTTTGCAGCACAGCTGGCATCGCCATTCCCGTTGCTGTCAGCGATCGGAGCGAAGACAAAGAAGATTGAGATCGGCACTGCCGTGATCGACATGCGTTATGAAAATCCGTTGTACATGGTGGAAGATGCAGGAGCTGCTGACCTGATCTCGGGGGGAAGGTTACAACTCGGCATCAGCAGAGGTTCGCCAGAGCAGGTGATTGACGGATGGCGTTATTTTGGTTATGAGCCTGCCGCAGGAGAAACCGATGCTGACATGGGTCGAAGGAAAGCGTTGCAGTTTTTGGATAAGCTAAAAGGAATTGGATTCGCAACGCCAAATCCTTTTCCTATGTTTCCGAACCCACCCGGGTTGCTTCGCCTCGAACCTCACGCTGAGGGATTGCGCGACCGCATCTGGTGGGGCGCTGCTTCAAACGCGACCGCAGTGTGGGCTGCAGAGAACGGAATGCATTTGCAAAGCTCGACCTTGAAGTTTGATGAAAGTGGTAAACCTTTTCATGTGCAGCAGGCAGAGCAAATCAGGTTATACAAAGAAGCCTGGAAAAAAGCCGGACACAAGCGTGAGCCCAGAGTATCAGTAAGTAGATCCATCTTTGCGCTCGTGACAGAGCAGGACCGCTATTTTTTCGGACAGGAAACAAAGCAGAAGGATCAGATTGGGTTTATCGAAAGTGACAGGCGCGCAATTTTCGGACGAAGCTATGCTGCCGAACCGGATCAGCTGATCAAGGAACTGGCGCAGGACGAGGCTATCCAGGAAGCAGACACGTTGCTCTTAACCATCCCGAACACGCTTGGTGTTGACTACAACGTTCACGTTTTATCTTCGATTTTGAAGTATGTAGCGCCTGGCCTGGGTTGGCGATAAGTTCTGATGCTATTCAATCGCGTTGGAAGCTGATTTCAGGCGCATTCATAGTGTTGTCCTTGGATTTACCGTTGAATCGGAACATTCGAGCTCTCTGCATTATCATTTTCAGTTGGCAAAGCTTCTGCGTGCACTTCCAACTTATTTCGATGGAAATCATCTACTGCGGTACGGAGCCTGTTGCTCACTTGCAATCTCCGATAACTGGGCGATGCGCGGATGCCATGACGGAATCGTACACTCCCCGATGTAAGTTCACTTCTTGCGCAACGTCCCAAGAAGAATTCGCGGCAGGTATTTGTCCAGCGCGCTGTATGGCGCGGTGGCAATGCGATGGATTTGTCGCGTTTCAATATTCTGATAGAGTTCAATGAAGTGCCCGTTAAGGGAAAAAAGGTGAACCCTGAAATCATAAAATTCAATTGACATCAATGGCGATGCAAACTCATACACCAGCAATGCCTTGTCCTCAAGCGACAATTCATCAAAGCGAGCTTGTTTCATGGTAATGTCGTTTTGTTTGGTTGTGATTCAGCAAGGTGTTGTTGAAATCCGTTCGCTCTCATTAACCTGATGGTGTCTCCATCACAATCGACTCCTTTGCCGAATTCAATGATGGAATAGCCGATGCAATGGCTTTTCGGTCGGGTGAAAGTGGCGTGGTCACTCGAAGCCCATCCACTTGCCGAAAGCAGCAGGAAGATGCCAAGTGAGAATTTCAGTTTTCCGAGCATGCTGCAAGTAAGCTCATTGCGCTGCATGCTCGCCACGACTTTAGTCACATTAGCCCATGACTGATGTCATCATGACCATTATCATAATTTTCGCCTAACATTAGTCATTTGCGGTCGATGGAAGGTTGCCTAAGATTGAAGTAGAATTTACTTGTCTGTTGGTGCTACACTTTCAAA
Organism: Chryseosolibacter sp.; assembly: GCA_036402075.1. GTDB lineage: Bacteria > Bacteroidota > Bacteroidia > Cytophagales > Cyclobacteriaceae > Chryseosolibacter. The sequence goes on from DASWTP010000170.1 coordinate 2,859, forward strand.
ATCATTCTGATGAAAACTTCAATTATAAGAGAAATCCTGCTGTGGTTGCCGATGCCAGTGCTCGGTGTAATAAACGGAGTGTTTCGCGGGCTGGTGCTCATGCACTTCATGTCTGAATTCCGGGCGAAACAACTTTCGTCCGTACTCCTGGTAATCCTGCTGTTTGTCTATACTCACCTCATCTACGATCGCCTCAACCTTAGAACAACGAAAGACGCGCTCTTCACGGGCCTTCTATGGATGGTACTGACGGTGGCTTTTGAATTTGTTCTTGGCTACGTGTTGCTAAATCAACCGCTTGATGTAATGCTGCAGGAATACAATGTTCTGGACGGCAAGTTTTGGGCACTTGTCATTATTTTAATTTTCTTCCTTCCATTGATACAGTTCAAGTGGAAGAGCAACAGGGCAACTAAAATGTCAAACTCTTAAACCAACGTTTATGCTTACACGGCTTCTCCTTGTTTGCGGAATCGTATCATCCGTGCTTTATGTGGCGATGAATATCTTCGTTCCCATGCAATTCCCTGGTTATGATCAAATGGACTTCACGGTCAGCGAGCTCTCTGCATTAGGTGCACCCACGCGCTCACTGTGGGTTCCACTAGGCGTTGTTTATGAGCTACTCCTAGCGGCCTTTGCGTGGGGCCTGCTTCGATCGGCACATGGAAATCGCAGGCTTCGCATGGTCGGTGTCCTGATGCTTGCTTATTGTGCGGTGAACATCTACTGGCCACCCATGCATCTGCGGGGAACCGAGCCAACGCTGACCGATACCTTGCATATCGTGTGGGCCATGTTTGCCATTGGATTTATGCTCGCCATGATGGGGTACGGTGCGGCAGCATTTGGAAGACGCTTTCGAATTTATACGATTGCAACACTGATCGCCTATCTGTCCTTCGGTTTCCTTATGAGCATGGAAGCGCCCGACATCCCAAAGAACTTGCCAACACCATACTTAGGTTTGTGGGAGCGCATTCTCATCGGACTCTTCCTGGCCTGGATTGTGGTGCTCGCCTTGCGGGTATTCAGGAAACCAGAATCTAAGACCAACACAGCACCGTCATCAACCGTGGATCTTTCTGGAGCGATTGAATGAATGAATACCTTTTTTTGACCTCCGCACTTGCCAGAAAATTATGACATTGCGTGACTAACATCAGCATACGCGATGACAATAGTCATAGGGTAACCACTGCTTTCTTGCTCTATTTAACCTTTGTTATTTGTATGATTCTAAGGAAACTCAGAGCCACGCTCAACATCATTTGCATTGCCAGTTTTACAGCGTACTCAAGCTGCACAAATACGATGGGCCACATCGCCATCGCGGAACACACGCACGTGGCATTGCCAACGCAGGAGCCAGTGGTGGTGCCGACCGATACAACACAAGAGGTGTTTGCCGGACTCAAGAACCAGCGTTCAGTTGCACGCTTTTATCAACAGTTCGGGACCGTGCCAGTATGGATCGACCAGAAAGACGACCGCAACCTTTCTGACACTCTGATGGCCCTGATAAACAGCGCGCACTACTATGGTCTTGCGGCTGGCCGTTATCATGGTGCCGAGTTGGCCAGTATGTCGAAAGTACAAACGGTTCGTAAGGAGTTGCTTCTAACCGATGCTTTTTTGTCGTTCGCAGCGGATGTGAAATTTGGTTTACTTGACTCGAAGAAAAAGAGCAATGACGATTCGGTTCGCCTGGTTCTTCTAAAAGATGTTGTGACCAATGGATCGTTAAAACGGAAGCTCGAAGCGCTGGAACCTGGTTTTGCGCCTTACGAATCTCTAAAAACTGCGCTCCGTGAACAGCTCGAGTCACATAACAAATACACCAATGATTCCGCTTCGGTAAACGAGAAAGTGCGACTGATCTCCATCAACCTCGAACGGTGGAGGAGGGAAGTGGTGCTGTTGGCAGACCGGCATATTTACATCAACATACCGTCCTTCATGCTGGAGGTTATTGATGCCGATTCCGTTGTTCTTTCGTCCAGGATTGTAGTTGGTAAACCCGAAACGCAGACTCCGGTATTATCAAGCGTGGTAGAATGTTTTACGATTTATCCGTACTGGCATGTGCCGCGTAAGATCTCTGTGGAAGAATATCTGCCCATCCTGAAAAGAGATACCACCTTCCTCCGAAGAAATAACTTTGATGTGCTTGACCGAAAGGGAAAAGTGCTGAACCCGGACAGCGTTGCATGGGAGAAGTTCAACACAAACTATTTTCCGGTTGTATTGCGTCAGGGCGAGGGTACCGAAAACTCACTCGGTGTCATCAAATTCATTTTTGACAATCCTCATGCGGTGTTTCTGCACGACACTAATGCAAAACGGTTATTCAGCAGCACCGCACGGGCATTCAGTCATGGTTGCATCAGGATGGAGCGGGCGGTTGAGCTTGCCCATTACCTCGTGACCGGATCGGTCACTGTTGAGTCGAAGACGATCAGCAAGTATTTGAAAGAGAAGCAACAACGGTGGATAGACGTTAAAAGACCCATACCTATTTACACCAGATACTTCACCTGTGACTACGTCAACGGTGTGTTGCGGATGTACAAGGACATCTATGGTGCGGATCAGGCCCTTTATGACTTGCTTTACGCACCGGAAATGGAGTGGGGACTTTGATGAAATAATACTTGTTGGTGCGGAACTTTATAGCCGTTTGGTGTTGTAATAAGCTTAAAAGACTCACATGAGCCTCGTATTTGCGCGCATCATCTTTTTTGCATCGGTCAGTTTAAATTACGATTCAATTCCGAATGATTCGATCGATTGGTTGAGCTCAAACATGGCGCTTTACCATTCGATTGCATGGCCAGCGGATAAACCCGTATTCGAGGCATTTGATGCGGCCGTTGCAGGATACCACGCGCTGCAGGACTCGTTAGGTGTATTTGACAGGGACGTTGTAACGATTATTGATTTCTCACAACCCTCCACTGTTAGACGATTGTGGGTGATCGACCTTCGTTCGAAAGAAGTGCTATTAAACACGCTTGTTGCTCATGGTCGTAACAGTGGTATTGCAATGGCCACTCATTTTTCCAACAAACACGAGTCGTTGCAAAGCAGCCTGGGATTTTATCGCACAGGTCAAACGTACCTGGGCAGACATGGCATTTCACTTTTGCTCCATGGCCTGGAACCGGGTATCAACGATCACGCGCGAAGCCGGGCCATTGTTGTGCATGGCGCTGACTATGTAAGTGATCGCTATATTCAAGTTGCGGGAAGGCTTGGCCGAAGTCAGGGCTGTCCCGCGGTGCCAATGGAAGATCATCGTAAGCTCATCGAAACGATTAAAGGACAAACCTGCCTGTTCATCTACGCCCCGGTCGAGGAGTATGCAAGCCGGTCAAAACTTCATATCCAATTCAGCAATAGCCACCGCGTGGTTAACGCCACAGCGTCACAACGATTTTGAAAATGTTTGTAGCCGTTCGGATGACGATCAGTTACGTCTTGAAAACAAAGTTTATTTTTGAAGTGGGTGTGCTAGCGCGTTGATTTGCGAGCTCCCGACATGGGCACCAATGAGTTCGTGTGAGTGGGTCTCTCCGTGGGGTTCCTGTCTCTTGCCGCCCGGGGATCGGTGCGTGTGCTTGTGATCTGCCCAAAACTATATTGCCGCGCATAGCCGTTTCCGTTGATATTGTTGTATCTTTAGCCACTTCCTCTATTTCAAGCCCTTCAAACGGGTCGGCCTTCGAAATGATCAAGATGTGCACTTTGCGTGCACCACGAATGAATCGCAATCACCTAAAGCACATAGTCTTCGACAGACGTGTGTTACAACAATGAGTTATCAGACAAACGAAGACAACATCTACGCGGTCGGCACTTTTATCACTGCTAAAGAGGCACCAGCCGTCAGGTTAGAGATCACCCGGTATTACCAACGTATCTACTACTGCTCGGTCGTTGGCAGCGAGGCCGCAAAACGGAAAGTGTACTTCGAGCGGGAGTTAGTAGCCCCAATCTGAAACATGCAGCACATGAAACTGAAGCTACGGCAGTCAATAAAACGCTCGTGCACATTTCTTATCAAGGTATCGAAATACATGTTGCAACCTTTGCGATTTGAAAAATTTGATGTTGTCAGAGTCCAATGACCTGCTCACTATTGTCGCAACCCAAAATGTCTAGTTATGTACGAAGTAAATGAGAAGGATGTATTCCAGCTTCGGTTTTATCCTGAAGTTGAAAATGAGTTGGCTATTATATCGACCCATTTAAGGAACATGCGTGGTGATCATAAAGCCGAGATCGTGATCTCATTCTTAAAGGACCATTGTATCCGCACGGATTGGTTTAAAGAAAATGCCGATGTCATCACACTGATCACATCCCGCTTTTTGGCTACGGAGCACATTGAAGCACTTTTCAAAGGAGGTAGGAATAACCCCGTGTTTACAGGCGAGTTTGAAAGATGCATTTCCAGTTCCGTTAGTTGAATGTTTATTCATTGATTCGCCCGGCCTCATCCTGGTTTGTGCTTAATGATTGTGACCGTTCGTAGCAATGCGTATGAACCGATGCAGCGTGTGAATTTCCTTCGGGTCAACCAGCTGTAGTGGCGCCTCATGGGGCGATTGTTTCAGGTATTCGCAGAAAAAATCCTTCTATTACTCTGACTGGTAACGCCCCACGTGTGCTTTTTTTGTATTTTCGTAGCGCACACCCACAACCAAACAATGAAGTACACCGAAGAGAAATTGACGGAACTACAGAAGGAATTAAAGACGGTTGTTAAAGACGTGGCGGCTGGCAAGCTCAATAAGCAAGCGGCTGCTGACAAAATTGTTCATCTGCGCGAACAGATAGATATGATTATTGATCATCTAAAAGCGGACGCCAATAAGTAAATAGTTGACTTCGTGCCCTTTAGTGCAGGCGAGTTCCAGGTTTTAGGTTGCATGTTGGCGGTTCCATGTTTCTGGTTGCTATTACGCGTTCGTGTAATAATAGCAATTGATGTTGACGGACTCCAAATTTCAAAATTTCAAATTTATAATCCACTGCCGATAGATGAGGTATCAGGAGATGCCTGGTTATTGGTGCTTCATCCTACTGCTGGTTGGCGTATTTATTTAAGCACTGGGATGCAGCTAAACAACTCGCGAGCTCTCGTGCATCATGGATATCTTGAAGCGAAACAATATCTCAATTGCCGGCACGGGTACCGTCCCGATAATCTTTGCTCATGGGTTTATCGGAGACCAGACTTTATGGCGGCATGTTGCGCCAAGCTTCTTTGAGGATTTTCAGGTGATTCTGTTTGACTATGTGGGATCAGGCAAGTCTGACAAAGCCGCTTATGACAAATCGAGATATAGAAGTTTGGAAGGATACGCACGGGACCTCATGGAAATCTGCCAGGCGCTGACACTTGACAAGCCGGTTTTTGTCGGCCATTCGGTCAGCGGAATTATAGGACTCATTGCTGCAATCCAGGGGGTGAAATTCGCAAGTATGGTCATGGTAGCACCGTCACCCCGATATATCAACGACATCAACTACCACGGTGGATTCGATGAAAGTACGATCAAAGGAATGGTCAGCAGGATCGATCACGATTATGAAACGTGGGCGAGGGAACTTGCCCCCCAGGTGATCAACAAGTCAGAAGCGCCTGAGTCGGTGGACGAATTAATAGAAAAGCTGATGACAGCTGATCACAAGGTGGCAATGAATTTCGCACGAGCAACTTTTTTCGCTGATTACCGGAAGGACCTCTTAAAACTTAAGACCCCAACGCTCGTATTGCAATGCCAGCAAGATATTATGGCTCCGCTCGAAGTCGGGGAGTACCTCAATGCACATCTTGAAAACTGCACGCTGAGGCAACTCCAGGCGAAAGGACATTTTCCCCAACTAAGCGCGCCCTTGGAAGTAGCTGAGAGTATAAGGGAGTACTTGTTGGGTGGCTAACGTTGGAATTGGCCCTGCATGGGACCGGAGTTGCGACACAAGAATTACAAACTGGAAACAATGCGGCTGGAATTGAATAGTCACCGTTTCGAACAAGAACTTGATCGTGAGCTTAACGAGTATAACGTCACGTTTGAATAACAATTTCCCAAGTGGAAAATCAGACGAACAAATTGAAAGCAATTCTAAATCTAAAATCTAAAATACTAAGTCTTCCTGCACTCGTTACTCCTTTAGCTGGATCCACACCGGAGCGTGATCACTCGACTTCTCCCAACCGCGGACGTTCCTGCAGACCCCTGCATCGACTAACTTGCTTTTCAATTGCGGGCTGAGGAGAAAATGATCAATGCGCAAACCGGCATCCCGTCCATATGCGTTACGGAAGTAGTCCCAGAAGGTGTAGATCTTCACACCTGGGTTGAGCTCGCGCAATGCGTCTGTCCAACCTTGTGACATCAGTGTATGAAAAGCTTGTCTTGTCTCAGGGCGAAAAAGAGCATCGTCTACCCAACGTTCTGGCTTGTACACATCAAGTTCGGTCGGCATTACGTTGTAATCTCCCGTGAGCACAACCGGTTTCGCTGAACTGATAAGCTCAGCGGCATGTGCGGAGAGCCTTTGAAACCACTTCAGTTTGTACTCAAACTTAGGCCCCGGAGCGGGATTTCCATTTGGCAGGTACAGGCAGCCGATTGTAATTCCATCTAGCACTGCTTCGATATATCGGCTGTGGGTATCTTCGTCATCCCCCGGCAGCGCTCTCCGTACTTCCTGGATATTGTCCTTCCGCGAAAGGATTGCGACTCCATTCCAGCTTTTCTGACCATGCCATCTAGCAAAATACCCTATGTCACGGAGCGCATCTTCCGGAAATTTCTCCTGCGGTGCCTTAAGTTCCTGGAGACAAACAACATCAGGCATAGTTTCCTGGAGCCAGCGCAACAAAACAGGCAGACGCGCGCTGATACCGTTGACATTATAGGTAGCGATCTTCATAAGACAATTTTAGTAAGATTAATCGGGAGTGCGAAAGGCAGCGTGAAGATTACGGGTTTTCAGGTTACAAGTTTCACGTTCCGCGTCCCAATTTCGTACTTCCAATTCCCTTTTCCTCCCAATGACTAGTGACTAGAGACTAGTGACCAATACATGAAGGAAAGTAAGTCCAGGATAACTGTTCCCGGCTGGCTATCACTGGCAAATCTAGAGTCAATTCACCTCAATCGTCTAACTCCGGCAGCCCAGTAGAGGGTGGCTTTGCTTTTTTCGTATTCACCAAGGAGTTTGATGAGCTTCATCTGCGACTGGATCAGCTTCTCGGTTTGGATATTGATTTTGAAGAGATCGCTTTCGCCATTTTCGAGGTTCAGCAGTTCTGCGCTGAGAAGGCGGTTGTAGTTATCGACCATGCTGACTTGCTGGGCAATAATGGCCTGGTTGTTCACGACCTGGTTGTAGGCGCTGGTGATGTCGTTGAGCACCTGGCGTTCGGTTAATGATTGCTCAAAGCGCGTAGTGGAGATTTTCAGTTTAGTCTGCGCAAGTTTGGCGCGCTCTTTCCTCAAAAAGATAGGGAAGGAGAAGTCGACACCGAGCTTGTAATTTTCTCCAGCCTGCAGGGACGTGTTCCACTCGGGATCAAAAGGCTGGTTGAGAAAATAGTAATTCAGGTCCAGCTTCGGCTTCAGGTATTCGGAGGCAAGCCTGCGATCGACATCGAGCTGTTGCAGTTTAACACTGAGCTTTTGAAGTTCGGGATGGTTGGCGCGGGCCTGGGTCAGCATTTCTTCCAACTCCTGCGCGCTCACGCCAACAATTTCCTTGGTCATAACGGGAACAAAATTCAGTGGCAGCTCAAGCGGGTTGCTGAGGCTGTCCCACAGATACGTGGAAAGCCTGATGCCGGCATTCTGGAAGTCTAGGAAGATCTCCTGTCGTTCGACAAGCCGTTGCTGGAGTGTGACTTTTGCCTGGATGGTGTCGATGGGTGCCGCTTCGCCCATCGTGGTGTTGAGTTTGACACGCCTGAAGATTTCTCCCGCGATGCGTACGTTTTGATCCAGGAGCCTGTAGTTGTAATAAGCGATCGCCCACTGCCAGTAATCTTTCGCGGCTTCGAGCAGGAGCTTGTTGATAACCTTCACCTGTTCGGCTTCCATCATGTCGCTGAACAACTCGGCCTGCCGAAGCGAAGCACGCCTGTCGTCAGTGATCAACCCGCGCAGCAATGGAAGCGAGACACCCGCGTAAAATTGCCGGTAGCCAAACTGATCGGAGATGTAGCGTTCCGGATTCAGGTATTTGCCTTTGTTGCTTTCGACACCGATGCTCGGATCGAACGGTAAAACGGAAGGAAATTTCAACGATGAGTTAAAGATGCGGTAGTAGTCCGTGTCGTTATAGTTCTTGGCCAGGTATTGGGCTTCCAGCTTTGGATCGAAGTTACCACGGGCAAGGCGGATCTCCTGGCGAGCAAATTCACTCAGCAGGTCAGCCTGTTTGGCCACCGGGTGATGGTCTAGCACAAGCGCGTAAAAATTGTCGATGGTGAAAGCCTTTACGCTGTCAGGCAACGACCACAACGAGTCCGTGCCGGGCTGGCCGCACAAACTGTACGGCAGTGCCAGCAGCAAAGTGAAAACATATCGTTTTACAGAGTTCATCCCTCGTCTACTTTTCTTCAGACTCTTCTTCTTTCTTCTTATCGTCCGACTTCCTCACGGCCTGGTCAAGAGGCTCTTTATAGAGACTTGGCGGGAAGCCGTTGAGTTGTCGCCACAGCTCGTACCAAACGGGCACGTCATCGAGCATCACCCAGCCTTTGATGCCGGATCCTACACGCAATTGTTTTGGCCATGGCTGATCCGCGGTGTCGGGAACCACCAACACGCGGAATTCTCCTGGCCTTGAGTTCACATAGTCGATCACTTCCACTTTTCCGCCAAAGGTTCCCACGGATACACTCGGCCACCCGGAGAATTGCAGGGCGGGCCATCCGTCAAACTCGATCCGCACATCACGACCTTTGTTGAGGAGCGGCACGTCCATCGCTTTAACGTAGAGCTCCACGGCCATATCAGATGCCTCAGGCATGACCGTGCAAACAACATCCCCTTCCTTGATGGTTTCGCCAATACCACTTTTCATGGCCTTCACCACATAGCCGTTTTGTGGCGCAAGGATTTGGTATTGTTTGCTGCGAATCTGCATGTTTGCGAATTCATTCCTTAGCTTGGAAACCTCTGCCTGCGTTTCGAAAAGCTCTGCCTGCGTATTGCTAAGGTCCGACTCAGCCTTGCTGATCTTGTCAAGGTATTCTGCTTCCACGCGATCAAGTTCGATTTGCGCGTTTTGGTAGTCGGCCTGGCTTCCCTGGTATTTGTATTCGATGTCCTGGAATTTTGTGAGCGGGATATTACCGGCATCAAAGAGTTTCTTGTTGCGCTGGAACTGGTTTTCAGCGTTTTTAAATTTGACGCGTTCGGCCTCGAGCTTTGCCTTCGACTGTTCGATCTTGTTGTTCAACGCAGAGCGGAGGGCGCGGACCTGTCGTTTCAACGCATTGGCCTTCTCCTGTTTTGAAACGATGCTTCCTTCTTTGGCTGCGACCTGTTCTTCAAGCCTGATCAATAATTTCGGATCGAAGTATTTTTCTTTCACTTCGCTGATGGTTATGATGGTGTCGCCTTTCTGCACGTATTGTCCTTCGCGCACATGCCATTGTTGAATTTGTCCTGCGATCACCGACTGAACGTTCTGCGGCCTGTTCATGGGGTTCAGGGCAGTGACGTTGCCCGCGCCACGAATGTTCTGCTGCCACGGGAGGAAAAGGATCAGGATAAAGAGCCCGATGATTCCCATCAGCCACCGGGCGAGCAGTCTGCCCGCATGTGGACGTTTCAATGAACGAAGCGCATACAGTTTGTCCTGCGCTATCATTTTATCGATTCGTTGATTTGAAAAGTTTAGCATCGCTGATCAATCCATGTAGTTTGACATCGTTCCACGGTTGAGAAGTTCTTTAAACGTTCCCTCGGCTTCAATTTTTCCATTGTTGAGCACGACAACACGGTCACACGATCCCATCACCAATGGATCGTTCGACACTGCGATGAGTGTCCAGATCTTTTCGGGTGATGTGAGGGTCCTGATCTGGTTGAGCTTGTCTTCCTTTTTCAGGCCATTGAAAAAGTCGTTGAGGATGATGAGGTGGGGGCGTTTAGCGAGGCATCGCGCCAGAATGATCTTGTTGATCATGGAGCTTGAGAAGCCTTTGCCACCGCTCAGCAGGTGTGTGTTGAGCCCGTCCGGGAGACGGTTGATAGCCTCATCCGCACCCACCTGGCGAAGCGCATCGATTACATCTTCAATCGTTTCCATTGACTTACCCACGGTAATGTTCTCGAGGATGCTGCCGTCAAACACATCTTCGCTCGAAATATTTTTGGCGATCTTGTCGCGAAGGTGGGTGAGATCAAGGTCGCGGATGGAATAGTTATTGATAGTCACACTTCCTTCAAACCCAGCGTGTAGCCCAGCGATAATGTTCGTAAGCGTAGTTTTCCCCGAGCCTCCAGGCCCTGCGATACAGATCTTCTCGCCCGGCCTGACACTCAGGGAAACTCCCTGGAGGATAAAGTCTGTGCCGCCCGGGTATTTGTACCGGAGGTCCTTTACTTCTACCGCATAGCCTTTGTTATAGTGGTTTTTCGGAAAGTCAATGCCGCCTACTTTCTCGAGGGGAAGATCAGTGACCTGAGCAATCTTGTCAACGGCCGTGAAGAGGTCGTAGACAACATCCATGTACATGATGAGTTTTTCAACTGCACTAAGAATGAGGATGATGATCACCTCGGAAGCAACGAACTGGCCGAGGGTGATCTGCCGGTCGACCACCAGGATGGTTCCAACGATAAGTAGGCATCCAGTGACTGCTGCCTTAAAGAGAATAATGAATGAAAACTGCGTCACCAGCACTCCGAAGTGTTTCTTCCGGTACTTCAGGTAGTTGTTTACGGTATAGTCCGTTTTCTTAATGGGCAGGTCGGTGTTTCCCGCAAGCTTGAACGAGTTTAATGCGCGGGCGAGTTCTTCCAGCCACTGCGCAACCTTGTACTTGTATTTCGATTCGTTGATGGATGACTCAAGCCCACCAGGCCCGGTGATATAGAAGATCAATGTGAGCACCGTGACGAGGACGATGCTGAAGAAAACGAAGAACGGATGGTAGAGGGAGAGGAGGAGCAATCCGAAAAAGATCTGGATGGCGCCTGATGAGAGATCGATAAGGAGCTTTGGCAGCCCTTTCTGAATTGTCATGATATCAAAGAAGCGATTGACCAGCTCAGGCGCATAGTTGCCGAGAATCGATTCCATTTTTAGTCGTGGAATACGAAAGGCAAATTCGAAGGAAGCTTTGGTGAAGACCCTGCGTTGCAAATGTTCGACCAGGCTGATCTGCACAATCTGCAGCGCTCCTCCGATCAGGACTCCCAGGATGACGACCGCGATGAGCACATAGACGGAGCTGAAGAAAACACCTCCACTGATGAGTTCCACGGTGGTTTGAATACCCAGCGGCAAAACCAGGCTCAGCACCCCGACAACAACGGAATAAAACAAGATGTAGATGATGTCTTTTTTCTCCGTGCTCAGCAGGCGGAAGAGCCGTTTCACCGGGCTCATCTTCTGCCCCTGGAAATTATCGGCATATGCGTATTCACTGATCAGGCTCTGATACGGGAATAATACAAAGAAGACGACTTCATCTTTTTCGTTTGTATACAACGACTCGCTGAGCAACTTTTCGGATGAGATCAACGCGGTGTCCGATTCATTGATCTCGATTTGCACCGGTTTGCCTTTGCTGAAGTATTGGAGGGCGGGAGTGAGCCGGTTGTTGCGTTTGAGAAAGTAGAGCACCATTCCCTGTTCTTCGCTGGCAACCTGCCTGAACGATTGCAGGGGAAGCGCGTATTCCATGAAGAGCATTCGCACTTTGCTTCCTGCTTCGATCAAATCGCGTTTGAACTCCGGGAACTCAGCGAGGTCATAGTCGCGCCTGTTTGCCTCAACGAATCGTAGCACACTGCCATCGAAGTCATGGTTGGAGGCGAGTGCAGATTCATGCAATATTCGAACGATGTCACGGTTGGTCATGCGGCAGCTTTAATTGTTGTCAGAACAAAACCTTCAAGAAATTTATAAAGCCTGTCATGCAGCGTTCGCTCATCGTTTTTGATGTCGCACAATTGCGGCAGGTGTTTTGAGAAATAGACCTGGTGCCGGGCTGCGTTGATGGCGGTGCTGATCAATGAGTGCGGAAACGGATATTTCGGATTGATCTGCTTCACAAGGGCAGCGATGCGTTGGCACGTTTCATTGAAGGGGTCAAGGAGGCCTTCCTCGTAGTCTCGATCGATTGTTTTTGAAAGATAGAATTTGTCAAATTCGGCAATGACCACACGGTTCAATGCTTGTTGGTCGATGATAGTGGCGTTGAAAGGTTTACGCATTCCAGCAAGTACCTGCAGGCAAATTTTTAGTTTGTCCTGCGGGGCAGCTATATTATTGACGTGGTAGTCGATCTCGAAGTTAACTGAGGTCCAGTGCCATACGATCAGGTATTGCAGCAACCTGAACTTGTTTTCGAAATAGCGGTAGATCGTTGCTTCGGTAGAGTCAATGGCTTCCGCAAGTTTCTTAAACGTAATGTTGTCAAAACCATCGCGATCGATTAAGGCAACGCTGTGCCGGATAATGGCTTGTCCCACGGCAGATTTCTGCGGGTCGCGAAGGTATAGTTTCTCGCTCACGTTAAATAGCAAATAACTCATACATGATAGCAACACTATTATAAACGTTAGTATAACTAATTTGTTTAAAATCGTGAAAAAATATTTGTTGCTGAAAATCAATGAGATAAGTGGTTATCGAAGCCAATGACCGGCCTTCTTTACACACCGGGAGCTTCCTCCTAAGCTCATCACTGCGTTCGGTGCCATCATGAAACCGGGCCATAAGCTGGCGTGACATCCTATCTCAAGGCCTTCGCTGATTTGTCGACTTTGCGCTTTCAGGCGCTCTGCGGCACTTGCAAGGGAAAGGTATTTTCCCTGCATGATTTCAGCTGGTGTAAAGTCGAATACGGGTTGCACATTCATAACATGAGGTCTGCGAGCTGGGGCAGCGTAGGCAACTGCATTTTGAGCAGTGTCGGATATGTCGATCGGGCAAGTATCTTTTTTAAAAGCTGGAGCACTATCTTTTTCGGGCGTTAACCTGGTTTCGTTGGTCTTTTTCAAGCTTCTTGAAATACCGTCTAAACAGGAAATTATGTTTCAAGGCTTCCATATTTTGATTGAATCGATCCGTTCCCTGTTCGATGTTGTTTGCGCTCTTAAACAATTTCTCGCGCAGCACAGTGTCGGATAGAATCAGTCCGGCAGTGCCTTCACCTTGTTTGATGTCATCAACGACCAGTTGCAGGTCTTTCATCATGTTAGATGTATTTTGGCTGGCGTGCTGGATTTGTTGAAGCGATGACGTGAGTCTATTGGAAAGCGTAGTATCGGTAAACAGTGTACTGGCAAGGCCATTTCCATCTTCAAATTTCTTAACAATACGTTGTGCATTTGCCGTGAGTTCAGCCGTGTTTGATCCGGCTGATTTCAGGTCGCGAACAGCGGTTTTCACGTCTTGTGCGATGATCGTGTCTGCAAGGAGTGTCCACAAACTGTTACTGCTATTTAGTTTTTCGGTTATTTCGTACAAGTTTCCTGAAATTCTTGCGATGTTGTCGTTTGTCGTGTTGAGTGTTCTGAGCATCTCATCGGTCTCAACCGGTTTCCTCGAGTCAATTATATCGCCTGCCTCGATGTGCGGGGCGTCACCCGGTGAGGAGTTGATATTAATCAACTTGTTACCCATTAGCCCGTCTGTTCCGATGGACGCTACTGCATTCTTCCTTAGAAAGGGTTTCATCTTTTCGTCAATCAGCATGGTGACAATGATTGCTGAATCATTCTCCACCGATATGGACTTGACTGTTCCAACATCGATTCCTTTGTAACGGACGTTATTTCCGGGCACCAGCCCGTTCACATTTCCTACGGTAGCCCTGATCATGAAAGTTGAACCCAGCAGATTCCTGTTTTTGCCAATCATGTATAAAGTGAGCACCAGGAACACGATGCCCGCAATTACAAACAGGCCGACCTTGGCGTTATTTACGGTTTTGTTCTTCATAGGCTAGTCAAAAAATTCTTTGATCTTTGGATCGCTTGATTGCTGCAGGTTAATGTATGTGTCCTCTGCATAGCACTTGCCATCAATGAGCATCACCACGCGATTTGCTGTCGTGTTAATACAGTGCATATCGTGCGAGATCACAATAGACGAGGTGTTGTACTTTTTCTGGACCTTGACAATGAGGTGACTGATTTCCCGCGCTGTCACGGGATCGAGCCCGGTAGTGGGCTCGTCATACAAAATGATATCAGGGCGCAAAATCAGCGTTCGCGCAAGAGCGATCCGTTTGCGCATTCCACCGGATAACTCCTCGGGCATCATGTCGGCCGTATGGGCAAGCCCTACATCGCTCAGCACTTCCATCACGGCACTTTCCGCTGTGCTATCACGTTCGTCTTTCGTCCAGTGCCTTCTCAGCGGGAACTCAAGGTTTTCCCTCACGGTCATCGAGTCGTATAGGGCATTACTTTGGAACAAGAATCCAACACGGGCTCGAAGTGCATCGAGTTCCTCCTGAGTCATCTCACTGACATCGTTACCGAGCACCGTAATTTCGCCATCATCCTTTTCTATCAGATTGATGATACATTTAATTAGTACTGATTTACCGGATCCGGATTTACCCAGGACTGCGAGTGTTTCGCCCTTTGCCAGCGTGACTGAAAATTCTCGGAGCACATGATTGTCTCCAAAGGACTTATTCAGCTTCTCAACTTTGATAACAGGATCATTCATAACGATCAGGTTAGACCAAGTAGATCCGTAATTTGAACCGCAATCAAGTCAACAATGAAAACTAGGAGCGATGACACAACCACTGCGGAGTTAGCTGAGCGGCCAACGCCCTCCGTCCCTTTCTTTGAATTGTATCCTTTATAGCATCCGATCAGGCCGATCGTAAACCCGAAGAAAAATGTTTTGATGAGGGATGGTATAACGTCACCAAAGCTGAGTGCATTGAATACCTGTGTCCAATACAGGTGCCAGCTCACTTCCCCGCGGATGTTTACTCCCAGATAACCACCGTATAGCGAAATGGCATTCGACAGACTTGAAAGGATCGGCAGCATAAGCGTTGTTGCCATGACCCGCGTTACAATCAGGTAACGAAAAGGATTTGTTCCGGAAACGTCCATTGCGTCAATTTGCTCTGTTACCCTCATGGAGCCCAGCTCCGCGCCCATACCGGATCCCACTTTCCCCGCACAGATGAGCGCGGTGATCACCGGTGAGATCTCCCGTATCAAGGAAACAGAAACCATCTTTGGCAACAAAGATTCTGCGCCAAATTCAACCAGCGTTGGACGGGATTGAATGGTCAGTACAAGACCCATAATAAACGCAGTTATTCCAACCAAGGGCAACGACTTGTAGCCAACCCAGTAACATTGCCTGAGAAATTCTTCGTATTCCTGTCTAGGCTTGAAGAGCTCCTTGAAAAACCGCAATCCGAAGCGCGCGATGTCTCCGGTTTCGGTGAAGAATTGACTGTTTATCTTGAATGGCGATTCCACGTGCAGCGAGATATTTCATCAAATATGCCGTATGGAGCAATTAGAATTACTGACGGCTGTCAGCGTAGAGGATGATAATAATCATGAGGGTTTCACGAGAAGATTGTAGTCATCGCATGATTAATTTCTTAGGGTTCAATGATTTCCGTCACAACCCCTCGTGTGATGCCTGTATACATTTGATCCAAGTCAAATGGTTATGAAATACTTCAAGCCTTCGCACAAGCTGCTGATCTTTATCTATGTGGTGGCAATGCTTTTGTTCTTCCATCATTTCATTTTTCGTCCCATCCTTCTCGATTGGGGTTCAACGGGTGAGCTCCAGCAAAAACAATTCGCAGGTGACGGGATAACCGAGGGTGAGCATCACACACGCGCAGTTTTGATTAGTGCCACACCTGAAGAGATCTGGCCCTGGCTTGCCCAGATAGGACAGGACCGGGGGGGATTCTACAGTTACGAATGGCTTGAAAACGTATTCCGGGCCGACATGCACAACGTATACGTCATCAAGCCGGAATTCCAGTTTCCGCGACAGGCTGGTGATACCGTTTGGTTGGCAAGCAAAGAACATTACAATGGAGGTGGATATCAGATCCTGGCAGAAGTCACTCCTTTTAGATCAATGGTAATGGTTGGAGGTGAGGATTATGCAAGAATTCTGGAAGGCAGAAAGGCGGTTGGATCATGGTCGTTTTATCTCTTACCGGAAAATGAGAAGCAAACATGGTTGATAGCACGATCCACAGGAGGTGGTACGAATTTCGGAAACAAGTTACTCCGTTACTTCTTCTTTGAGGTACCGCATTTCGTGATGGAAAGAAAGATGCTGGTCACGTTGCGGAAGCTCACGGAAAAGGAACAACTCGCTTCAGTTACCGATAAGACAACTTCAGACAGATAAACAAATCACTGCGATGGACAACATCATGCAAATCATCTATGGCAGAAGGGCCGTTAGAAAGTATAAAGGCCGCCCCGTTGAAAAAAATCTAATCGAACAGATTGTTGACGCTGGACGAATGGCCCCCTCCGGCATGAATCTTCAACCGTGGAAGTTCTATGTCGTTACCGAAGGTGACTTGATCCAGCAGATGGACGATCAAATTAGGGTTGTCGTAGCGGATGTCTACAAAATGCCCGAGATGGTGGAATTTCTCAAGACAAATAATCCTATTTTCCATGGAGCTCCCGTGGTGATCTTCATCACGGCTCCAAAAGCAAATGAATGGGCAGCTCTCGATATTGGAATGTGTGCACAGAATATGATGCTCGCGGCCAAAGCCGCAGGACTTGATACCTGCCCGATTGGCCTGGGAAAGTTCATTGAAAGGACCACCTTATTTTCACAGTTGGGTGTCCAGGCTACGGATCATGTACTGCTGTCTTTGAGCTTAGGCTATGGGGATGAAAAACCACTGTTGCACGACCGAAAGAAAGACAATCTTTTCTACGTCCGTGCAGGGGTCAGCGCGCAGGTGAGAATTCAATAAGGCTGAAATGCTTCAAAACGCGTAAAGCGCGCAGCGTATTCCAGCGACTGGCGTAGCCGAGCTTTTCCATGTGAAAATGCACCAAGCCCTTATGCCTTTCCTGCAAAGGCCATCTTCCATCTTTGTCGCGCTTTGCGGTCAGGATGTCAAGGGCGTTTTTCATTCGTGGATCATAGTGAGCTTTTGCGTCTTGCAGGTAATCGAGACATCGTAAAATATCGTAGCGCCATCGGCCGGGAAATGACAATCGCAAGTAACGCTCATCAATCGTTTGCCCGGTTCGGTGCGATTGGTAAAGCTTGTGGCGGAGAATGAATTCGATCGCTTTCATTTCGGCAACTTGAATTTCCTTTAACCTGTATCTGCGTGATGCCTTTCGATATTCTAACATGCCTTCAAGCACACTTAATGTAGAGTGCAACGAGCTATGGGTGGTCCGGGGGTCGGCATAGCGGCAGTTCCATCCCCCGTCAGCCATTTGTGTCTCAAGCAAGTAATCGATGATTTCCCTCAATCTTTGGTGCGCTGACAGAAAGTACGAGCCGTAGTTCAGAATCATTCCGTTGACGCAAACATCGCTGCCCTTTAGTGACTTTGCCAGGTTGATGCCACCATCTTCGCCAGCGGGCTCTTCTAAAACCATTTCAGCAGCGCGTTGTGCCTGCGGATTATCCTGTGGCAATCCGATCGTTTTCAGATCAAGCAATGTGTAATGTGTGCTTGTCCACTTTGGCTGATAAAAACTGACGCCCCAATGACCGTCACTTTTTTGCTTTCCGAGAAATCTCGCTCCCCAGCCTTGCACGGCAATCTGTTTTTGAATCCTTTGAGCTTCCAGTTCCGGCCTATGCAACAGATCTCGGCTTGCTTGATATTGGATGGCTACATCGCCATTCATAAGCCAGGCAATAAGTGGGTTGCTGGCAAGTCTTGCAGTGTCTGACGTATTCACTATTTGGAGTTAGGGCTGTAAGCTACCACGCCAACCATTTTCGATTCGTGATTTGAATCATATCCGGCAGGTGAGATTCGTCATAATCCGTGCCGCTGGAAATATGACGGATGTCATTTTTCTTCCACGCACTTCTTTTCTACTTGCATCAATGAAAGCCACAAGGATCAGTTACTACATTATTAATGCGATAACGATGTACCGCCTGGTATCTGCGCCTTTTTTATTATTGCTTGCTGTGCTTGGACCTTACCCGTGGTTTAAATGGCTGATTTCATTTAGCTTCGTTACGGATGCCATTGATGGTCCATTGTCACGCAGGTACCGGGTCACGAGCGTTTTTGGATCAAGGCTTGATTCCGTTGCAGACGATGCAACCGTCCTGGTTTCAACAATCGCCTTATGGATCATCCATCCTGAGTTCTTCCGGAACAATTGGGTTATCATCGCGGGGTTGCTGGCGCTTTTCGGGATTCAGACCATCGCGGCACTTATAGCCTACAAGAAAGTCACAAGCTTTCACACCTACCTGGCAAAAACAGCAGCCGTAATTCAGGGAGTGTTTTTCATGGCCTTCTTTTTCAATTTAGGTTTTGCCACCGGACTCTTTCTTTGTGCAGCCGTCATCACGGCCATTCAGCTGATCGAAGAAATTATTCTCGTCATCGTGCTTCCTGAATGGAAGGCGAACGTAAAAGGGCTGTACTGGGTATTGCACATGCGAAGTAAAACTACTCAATCAAACTAACCACTATGAAAACGATCATTGTCTATTACTCTTTCACAAATAACAATGAGATCCTTGCAAAGCATCTTCAAGAAAAATTGCAGTGCGATCTTTTGAAAATTGAAACAGTACGGCCACGCAACAGCTTCTCGATCCTGTTGGACCTGATGTTCAACCGCAGATCGAAGATAAAACCGCACGCGAAGTCCCTGAAAGAGTACGATCACTGCATCTTCCTCAGTCCGATCTGGGCGGGCCGGATTTCATCCCCTTTACTATCCTTCTTGCTGCAGGAGAAGGACAACATAAACCGGTACAGTTTTATTACGGTCTGCGGTGGTGGAAACGCTGATCAGAAGGGCAAGTTGACTGATGATATGGCAAAAGTTCTGCAACGGATGCCAGTGTTCGTTCAGGAATTGTGGATTAACGACCTGCTGACTGAAGAAAAGAAAAATACGATCAAATACACAAGTGGTTATCGGTTGCAGGAAGAGGACCTTGCGCTGTTTACCACGAAGATCGAAGAATTTCTCCGGCAAGTTTCCCCCGCATCTGCCACAAAGCCAAAGGAAACTCAACACGCCTAATATGTGTTTCGGCATTATATGGAAATCAGACAACGTTTTAGGCAAATTTTTGAGCCAGAGCTGCTTACTGCCCTGGAATCGATCGGAAAGACAATTGAAATCGAACCTGGAGAAACGATACTGGAGATCGGCCAATCCGTTAAACAGATGCCGCTGATATTGGAAGGCAGTGTCAAAGTGACTCGAATGGATGAAGAGGGGCGGGAGCTTTTACTCTACTATATTAATCCAAACGAAAGCTGTGCCATGACGTTCAGCTGTTGCATGCAGCAATATCCCAGCGAAATTAAAGCGGTGGCTGAAGAAAATGTAAAATTGCTGGCCATCCCAATAACAGTTATGGACGAGTGGCTTATCAAATATCCAACCTGGAAAGCGTTTGTAATGCGCACCATACGCGAACGCTTTAATGAAATGTTGAAGACGATTGACCAGATAGCGTTCCAAAAACTGGATGAAAGACTTGTCAACTACCTGAGGGAAAAGAAAAGAATTTCGGGATCATCCGTTCTCGATCTGTCGCACCAGCAGATCGCGGATGAGCTGGCGACATCACGTGTTGTGATCTCCAGACTTTTGAAGAAGCTCGAGAATGATAAAAAAGTTTTGCTTTTCCGAAATCAGATAAAGATCATGCACGAATTGTAACATTTGTCACCGACAAAGGCTGGTACCCTACGGTATCTTTGTGTAAACGAAACAAATTGGATATGAAGACAAACATGGGTAAAATCGACAGGTTCGTAAGAATAGTTTTGGCTGTTCTCATCACAATTCTTTACTCCGCCAACATCCTGACCGGAGCGCTTGGAGTGATTCTTCTCATCGTAGCGTTTGCCTTTGTGGCGACCAGCTTCATCGGATTCTGTCCGCTTTACACTCCATTTGGACTCTCAACCATCCGGAAGAAAACCACCAAGACAACGTGAACATTGTTATCCTGCTGATCATCGGCCTTGTCGCGGGGATCCTTGGCGGGTTACTCGGCATAGGAGGCGCTGTCATCATCATCCCGGCACTTGTCTTTGCCCTCGGTTATTCTCAGCTCCAGGCGCAGGGCACAACCCTCCTGATGCTCGTTATGCCTGTGGGCCTGATGGCAGCGTGGCAGTATTATAGGGGTGGTTATGTTGACGTCAAAGCTGCAATCATTCTGGCGGCAACATTTTTCGTTGGCAGCTACATAGGTGCAAAGCTTGCGATCCACATCCCGGCTGATATGCTGAAGAAGGCCTTCGCTGCGATGCTTGTTGTAATAGCGGTGAAAATATTTTTCGATACCTCCCATTGATACGTAACCCTCTTAACTGCGAGGGGATATATCTGCCGACCTTTGTACCCACAAATTTTGACAATATGAAAGTTGAACAAATCTATACAGGCTGTCTTTCTCAAGGTGCCTACTATATCGAAAGCGATGGTGAAGCTGCTGTGATCGATCCGCTCCGTGAAGTTGATCAGTACATCCAGCTTGCAACCGGGAGAAAAGCATCTATTAAGTACATTTTTGAAACGCATTTTCATGCAGATTTCGTATCCGGTCATGTTGACCTGTCACGTAAGACCGGGGCACCCATCGTTTACGGTCCGACAAAAATGGAAACCGGCTTTGATGCGCTTGTCGCACACGATGGGCAGATCTTCAATGTCGGCAAAGCGAAGATCAAAGTGATTCACACGCCTGGGCACACGCTCGAAAGTTCGTGCTACCTGTTGATTGATGAAGTGGGTAAAGAAAAGGCGCTGTTTACGGGTGACACACTCTTCATAGGCGATGTCGGCAGGCCAGACCTGGCGCAGCACGTTATCGCTGAGCTTACGGAGGAGAAGCTTGCCGGTATGCTCTATGACTCTCTGCGAAACAAAATCCTTCCGTTAAGCGATGACCTGATCGTATACCCAGCACATGGCGCTGGCTCTGCTTGTGGTAAAAACCTCAGTAAAGAAACAAGTGATACGTTGGGTAACCAGAAAAAGACGAATTATGCATTGCGTGCCGACTTAACAAAGGATCAGTTTATTAAGGAAATACTGACCGGACTCACCCCGCCTCCCGGTTACTTCCCAAAAAATGTTTTACTGAACATCCGGGGATATGAAAGGGTAGATGAGGTGCTGAAACGCGGCACAACGCCTTTCAGTGTTGCCGAATTTGACAGACTTATTCATGACAACCAAGTGCTGATTCTTGATACACGAGATCCTGTCAACTTCAAAAAAGGATTTATTCCGGGGTCGTGGAATATTGGTCTTGGTGGGAGTTTTGCAGTGTGGGTTGGAACACTGGTTAAGGATATTCGGCAGAAGATAGTGATTGTTGCGGATCCCGGCCGGGAACGAGAGGCAGTCACAAGACTTGCCCGTGTTGGTTATGACAATGCGCTTGGCTACCTGGAAGGCGGTTATGATGCCTGGGAAAATGCTGGGTTGGAAATAGATCGCATTCCGTTCGTTAGTGCTGCAGATCTTGGTGTGCTGCAGCAGAAAGGTGGTGTCAAAATCCTCGATGTCAGAAAGAAAAGCGAGTTTGACTCTGAGCACATTGTCGGGGCAATAAATGCACCTCTTGATTACATTGATCAGAGCGCGAACGTCATTAATAAAACCGACACATACTATGTGCACTGTGCAGGTGGCTACCGGTCGATGATTTTTGCTTCCATTATGAAATCGCGAGGCTACGAAAACCTGGTTGATGTAGACGGTGGCTTTACAGCCATTAAGGAAAGCGGACGTTTTGAGCTTTCTGAGTTTGTATGTCCAACAACAATGCTATGAGGTTTCGGAGATCCGTGCTAACCCTGCTGGGTGTTCTCGTGGGTGCCGTTGGTGGTTATGCCTATTATTATTGGATTGGCTGTAATTCCGGGAGTTGTCCAATCACTTCGCAACCTGTCAACAGCACAATCTATGGAGCTGTCATGGGTGGTTTGTTCTTAAATATGTTTCAAAAAAATAAATTATAAGGTATGTTCGATCAACTGAAGAAAATGTTTGGTGGCGAGGATTTTGCCGCGCTGGTAAAAGGTGGGGCCCAAGTAATTGACGTTCGATCCCGTGAAGAATTCGCGTCTGGTCATCTGAACGGAAGTGTTAATATTCCGCTTCCCGAACTGAATCGGAGCCTGGGCAGGATCAGGAAGGATAAGGCCATTATTGTGTGCTGCGCATCTGGCATGCGTAGCTCCTCGGCCAAAGCCATGCTTGAATCTCATGGATTTACCGTGTACAATGGAGGCGGATGGAGAAGTCTTGAAAGGAAAGTCAGCTAAGTATGCAGGAAATGGAAACGCAAACAAAACAAAAAAGCTTTAACGAGGTAATCAGTACTAGTCCGCTGGTGTTGGTCGATTTCTATGCCGAATGGTGCGGACCTTGCAAGATGATGAAACCGATTCTTGAAGAACTGAAAGGTCATCTTGGCGACCGGGTGAAGATCATCAAGGTAGACGTGGATAAAAATATTCAAGCAGCATCCACTTACCGCGTGACAGGCGTGCCCACGCTTGTGCTCTTTAAGAAGGGCCAGGTGGTGTGGCGTCAATCGGGCGTTGTGCCTGCATACCAGCTTCAGCGCATCATCGAATCAAACATGTAGGCTATTTGCCTGGACCATTGCCCCAGCCGTATGGTTTGGTCTTTCTCTTGTAGTTCTGTTCATGCTTCTGGCTTTTGTTCTTGTGATGCCAGTCGCTTGGGCCTGGTTTCTTAGCGGTTTTTTTTGCTGCTTTCTTTGCCATAGGTAGTCAATTAGCTAGGTTACATTACTTTTTCGATAAAAGAGAACAACTCTTCCTTATACTGGTTCAACTGCACGTTGGCAGATTCAAGCTCCTTCATAAGGCCAGCATGCTCTTTAAAATACTCCGTCTTCGTCTCGTCTCTCGTTTCCAGCATATCAGCAAGCTTTCTTTCATGGTTTCTGAGGCTCTCGCTTAAGTTTACCAGCACCTCGCTCTTGTAATAAGTCACGATACTTTGGAAGTGATCAATTCTTTTCTTGTCTTCCACCTGGGTGAATTTGCCAGCATATTGGTCAAGCAGTTTTTGGAAGAAGTTCAATTCTTTGTTCCAGAGCACTGTGGCAGAAAGCCAGTCAAGTGTTCTTTTGTGTTCGCCAATAAGCGAAGGCTGCAGACTGTATTTGTCTGTGACGGATGTAACTGAGATCATAGGTAATTATTTTGAGCAAGCTACAATCCATTGCCGCACTCCGCCCTGACAATAATCGGCTGGGGATATGATCTTTGTCATTCGATGCTGCCCGGTTTGTACGTTGGTTGCGTCTATGGTAACGGATCTTATTGTCAGAAACTTCTTTAACGAGTACGCTTCCAGGATGAACAACGCGCTGTTCAGCGATCCGATTGATCTGGACGGGATCGTGCAGTCGTTTGCCGCGCATTTTGTAGGCGCAAGTCCGAACGGCATCCAGTCCGGGCAAAACGATGATCGGTTCAGGGATGCAATTCGCGATGGAATAGCGTTTTACCGGAACATAGGTGTTCGCTCAATGGTTATTGTCGAGCAGCAACCCGAACTACTTGACGACTTTCACGCCCTTGTAAAGATCGAATGGAAGTGCGTCTATGAATGCGAATCACGGGAAGGTGAAATCAATTTTATCAACCACTACCTCGTACAGGTTCGTAGTTATGATTCGATCAAGATATTCTCCTATGTGACCGGTGATGAAATGAAAGCATTTAAAGAGCACGGACTTCTTTGAGGGTATGCCTCACTAAAATGTGATTTTAATCACCCGGCAACGTGATACAGGTCATCGGGATCTCAGTTGAAGCATGGTAGGTTTGTTTGCCGCTGTCACTGAAAAGCGGAACCACCATGCGACATTACATTATTCCTTTCAACAGGCTTTCGGTAAAAGACGTTCCAAGCGTTGGCGGTAAGAACGCTTCTCTGGGTGAAATGATCACAACGCTTTCGGCATTGGGAATCCAGGTGCCTGATGGTTTTGCGCTAACCGTGGAAGCTTATTACGATTTCCTTGCGTTTAACTCCCTGGCGCCATCGCTGCAAAATAACTTGAATCGGCTTGACCGAAAATCACTTTCCAATCTTGCTGAAGTAGGAAAGAATTGCAGGGAGCTCATCCTCGCTGCAGCGCTTCCTGATGAAATAAAAAAGCAGGTAAAAACTGCCTACACTAAATTGATGGAGAAAGGCCTGATCCATTCCGTGGCCGTTCGCAGCAGCGCGACTGCGGAAGATTCTCCAAAAGCAAGCTTTGCGGGACAACACGAGTCCTATCTTAATGTAAGCGGTGTAGAAAATGTTCTCAGTTCCGTGCTTCATTGTTATGCATCTCTTTTCAACGACCGCGCCATTAAGTACAGGCTGGACAATGGTTTTTCCGACATGCAAGTTGGGCAATCCGTTGGTGTTCAGCTCATGGTTCGGTCTGACATTGGAAGTGCTGGCGTGATCTTCACGATCGAACCTGAGAACGGCAATGAGAATCTAATTTACTTAACGGGGGCCTGGGGTCTCGGTGAAAGCGTTGTCCAGGGAGCTGTAAATACAGATGAATTTTACCTGTTCAAAAAAGCAATTGAAATGGGAGGCGACCCAATCGTCTACCGCTCTCTTGGCAACAAGGAGCAGATGTTAGTGTACGGTGAAGGTTCAAACAACACTGCGTGGCAGCAAACCAAACCGTCCCTACGTGATCAGTTTATTCTTTCGGATGATGAAGTGCGAATGCTTGGCAAGTGGTCGCTTGACATTGAAAAACACTATAAAACACCAATGGATATTGAGTGGGCGAAAGATGGCGCTACTGGCAAACTCTACATCGTACAGGCAAGACCGGAGACCGTTCATGCTCACCGCCAGGCAGTGACGTTGAAAGAGTATCACCTCGCATCCAGCCAAAGTCCAATAGTTACAGGAAAGGCCGTGGGGCGTTCCATTGTTACCGGAAAAGTAGTGATTGTGAAATCGTTGGCTGACGGACCTAAGGTGAAAGAAGGCGATATCATCGTTGCTGACATTACGAACCCTGATTGGAACGCGCTGTTGAAGAAAGCCGTGTGCATCGTCACTAATAAAGGTGGGCGCACAAGTCACGCTTCAATCATTGCACGTGAGCTTGGCATTCCGGCAGTAGTTGGCACCATGCATGCCACCGAAAAACTTGTCGATGGGCAGGAGATCACCGTTTCGTGTGCGAGTGGTGATGAGGGTTTTATCTATGCCGGAAAACTTGCGTGGGAGGAAAAAGAGATTGCGTTGCAATCGGTGGCCAACACCAAAACCCAACCCATGTTCATTCTTGCAGATCCTTTAAAGTCACTTCTCTATTCATCCTATCCGAACCAAGGTGTCGGGCTCTTGCGAATGGAGTTCATGATCAGCAATACAATCCAGGTTCACCCAATGGCGCTAGTGCGATACAATGATCTTCCCCTGGATTCTGACAAAAAACAGATCGATGCACTGACGAGACACTATGCCGACAAAAAGCAATACTTTGTAGATAAGCTTGCCGAGTCAATCGGGCTTGTCGCAGCAGCATTCTATCCGAAAGATGTGATCGTTCGGATGAGTGACTTTAAAACGAACGAATACGCGAAACTCCTGGGAGGTAAGGCGTTTGAACCGGAAGAAGAGAATCCAATGTTGGGATTTCGTGGTGCCAGCAGGTATTACAATGAACGCTACAAGGAGGGATTTGAACTTGAATGCGCGGCCATCAGGAAAGTTCGTGAAAAAATGTTGCTCACTAACGTCAAAGTGATGATCCCGTTCTGCCGTACGATTGCCGAAGCTGAATTGGTGCTGAACACAATGGCGGAGTTCGGTCTAAAACGGAAAGAAAACGGCCTTGAAGTGTATGTGATGGCTGAAATTCCGAGCAACATTCTTTTGGCGCGGAAGTTTGCGAAACTCTTTGATGGGTTTTCGATCGGATCAAATGATCTCACACAACTTACCCTGGGCTTGGACCGCGATTCCGCAATTGTGAGCAATTTATTTGATGAGAACAACGAGTCGGTAAAGCTCCTCATTAAAAATCTGGTTGAGATTGCGCATGAAAGTGGCGTGAAGGTTGGGTTATGCGGGCAGGCACCGAGCGACTACCCACAATTTGCCCAGTTTCTCGTCTCATGTGGCATCGACTCGGTTTCCTTCAACCCTGATGCCATGATACGCGGAATCCAAAATATAAGCGAAGCAGAAGTTAAGTCTTTGCACCTGACGTCAGTCACTAGCCATACTTAAAATGAAGTCTATATGAATATTGATAATCGTGATATTTTCGAGCAGATCGGCAATCCGTTTTATGCAGTAGCAGCAGATCAACAGGTGAAACCGCTGGAAGTGGGTGAGTTAAAACTTCTGATCTCGAACGATTGGCTGCCACGGACGGCAGCAGGATCTGAATCGCTTGTGTCCGATGAAGCGCACTGCATTATTATGACGATCGATTCTCTCCAGGCAGCGCACACGGAATCTACTGACGCCTTTAAAGATTTTGCGCGGTTCTATCACAACCACCCGGAAGTGTTCTCAAACGATTTAAAGGAACGTATAATAAAAAGCGCGCGTGACATTGTAAGAATATTCAAAGCAGACAACAGAAAACCGAACCGGCATTTCAATGAGTTGAAAAAGCTCTTTCAGATGCAGAAACAAATCACGTTGTAGGTGATGAGCATTAAAACGTCACCCAACACTTATCATGGGCTTTCTTTTATGTGGTCCGATTCCGCATAATAGTTATTCATGAAACCGGAGGTGGAGGCACTTCCGGTGGAGCCGTTGGCGGAACGGTTAATGGTTCTCTTCCTGGTTGGATCTCCGGTTCCTTACGAGGCCACACATTGGGCTCTGGCTCCTCACCAGGTATGGTTTCCGGATTTTTTCCTGGCTGGGGAACTTCGTTGGGTTTGTTGGGCTTCGCGTGATTCTTCCTTCGCCACAATTCATGTTGCTCTGCGCGGTCGGGAGAAAATGCTACCCGTGTTTGTGCTTCTTTATGTTCCATGTCCATATGGGTTGATCTATTCTATTTAGCACCTTCTCAGCTATGCTTCCTTTCAAGAAGTGCGCAAGGCCTGTGCGGCCATGGGTTGCCATGGCAATCATGTCTGCCTGTATTTCATTGACAAAGGCAAGGATTCCGGTCCGTTCAAAATGATGACTTCGGAAGTTCAGCGTGAAATTTTGCAGATCGTAATGTTTTGCGAATCGCTCCAGACGTTGCCGGGCCTCATGGTCATCATAGAAATTAAGAGGCGTGTTGATTAGCAGGATGTGCAGTTGAGCCTGCAATAGTTGCTGCAACGCTTTAAGATCCTTTACAAGGTCTGCCTGGTCCAGTTCGAGCGTTGTAGGGAAGACAATATTCTTTATTCTATCAACCGCAGTTTCCTGGGGAATGGAAATCACCGGCACAGGAGAGAATCGCGTGATTTTCTCCGCAGTCGATCCCATGAAAAATTCCTGTAGGTCACTGGCTCCATGTGTGCTCATCACCACAAGGTCGATGGCATTCTCGTCAATATACGCACGGAGCCCCGGCACAACATAGTCGTTGATGGTGCTGAAATAGACGGGTACCTCGCACTTACATTCTTTCCGCATTGACTCAAACGCTTCGAGTGCTGCTTTATTCGCTTTCGCAAATACCTCGGGATCAAACGGGTGCGGTTGGATTCCGAAAGTGGTTTCAGGCAGGAGCGGAATTTCATTCATGTGAATCACAAATACTTCTCCCCGCGCACGCAAAGCTAAGTCGAGCGCAAACCTGAACGATGACTTCGATGGCGATGAGAAATCAGTGGGCACGAGTATTCTTTTCATTGAATTGTTTTTTCGTTAGCTCAAAAACCCAGCGTAAACAGGTGAACAGCAAGCTGAGCTG
This sequence comes from Chryseosolibacter sp., assembly GCA_036402075.1. GTDB lineage: Bacteria > Bacteroidota > Bacteroidia > Cytophagales > Cyclobacteriaceae > Chryseosolibacter. Next base: position 31,227 of record DASWTP010000170.1, read on the forward strand.
TCTTTTTCAAGGTAACTGTGTGACTCCGTGCCTTGAATGATCGTTATCAGCTACTGCGCTGATTGATGTCATGGAGCGGAAGGTTTCGGCAGAGCATATCCATACGGTACATGTGTATGTGATAAATATGATGGGGACATAAATGATAACACCATAAAAACTACATCAAAGACAAACCTGTACCATGTGAAAGCGACCTTAAAGACTTTCACCCTTGAGAATCCTATGATTTATCGTGGGAGAAAAAAGTAGCGGAATCCGTTGGTGAAGATCACCCCTTGACCATATCGAGGGCGGCCTTCCAACTTGTCTGCGCGTGCATTGATTGCCGCGAAACCTCCGGAGAAAAAGTAGGAGAACCGTT
>DASWTP010000171.1:0-13280 GCA_036402075.1 Chryseosolibacter sp.
AGTTGCCTGCAGCAGTTGACTGTGTATCTCAACGATGCTTTTCCATTTTTCTTCTTCGGCCTTCGTATCGAATCGATGCTCCTGCAGATATTTCCAAACTTCTTTTCCGAATGTAAAGAAGTGATTCACAAGGTTGCCTTGGTTGGAGAGAAACGCTTCGTACGACCAATCAATCGTGCGATCGAGATCATCCATAATAATTTTCGAATCGCCAACAAGAGAGTTTTTGAATAGAAGGGGAGGAGTCGCTCCTTCAAACACGAGGACATTTGCCTTATTGCCGTGCATTTTAAAAAGTAAGGAGATGTCATCCGATAGCCGAATGGCGAAGCTTCGTTCATTTGAAAATTGTCTTATACCCTGAACTCTTCTGCCAATGATTGTCTCGAACAAATCGATGCTGTTTTTCCTGGCGCGATTAAATTCTTTTGGAAAGGACAAAGCGCTCAGCTGGGGCGTAAGCGAAGCTTTGATAAAGAAAGGCGCAGCCGCGGTCTCGAAACGGATAACGAGCTGTTCCTTGTTCTGGCTGAAGCATTCGGAAATGACTGTTCCCTTCAGGGCTTTTTCCAGCGCTGCGGAAAGTTTTCGAAGAAAGTAGAAATTGTTGTGCACACTTCAAACCAAAGGCTTAAAGATAGCAAAGAACATCAAAGCGTGAGTTGTAGCCCGTCATAGGCAAGGGAAATGTGCTTAGGAAGTTCATCCGAAATTTTTCCATGTCGCCCGAGCTTGTGACTCATGTGTGTAAAGTATGCGCGCTCGGGTTTGATGCGCTCAACCATAGCGATTGCTTCTTCCAGGTTGAAATGAGAAATATGTTGTTCTTTCTGGAGAGCATTGAGCACGAGTGTTTTTGTGCCCTTTAATCGTTGCATCGTTTCTTCCGGAATGAACTTCGCATCTGTGATGTAGCTGAAGTCGCCAATTCTAAATCCCATCACGGGCAATCGCAGGTGTAAAACGTGCAAGGGGATGATGTCTATTCCGTTTACCTGGAAAGGTTCGTTATCCACTAATCGCAAGGCGAACCGAGGAATCCCGGGATAATATTTTTCTGCGAAAGCATAAGCGAACTCTGTTCGGATCTGATCCAGCACTTGCTGTGTGCCGTAAATCGGCATGTCCATTTCGTGCATGAAATTAAACGCACGAACATCATCCATCCCGGCTGTATGATCGCGGTGCGCATGCGTTAGCAAGACTGCGTCCACGCGATTGATTCTTTCGCGGAGCATCTGCTGGCGAAAATCGGGACCGGTATCAACAACGAAAGTTTGATCAGCGATATGGATGCTGATAGACGTGCGAAGGCGTTTATCTCGGAAATCCAGGGAAGTGCACACGTCACATGTGCAGCCGATCACAGGCACACCTTGTGAAGTACCGGTGCCCAGGAACGTTACCTTCAAGCCGCCTGAGATTGTTGGAAGAGCTCTTCGTAAAGTTTAATGCTCTTTTCCGTGAAGCGGGTGGTATCGAGCGAAATGTTCTTCAGAAGATCGAGCAGCGTGTTGATCTTTCCTTCAGTTGGATAAAACTTGTTCACGATGATGATCTTTTGATCCTTTAATACACAATAGCCCGACTTGAAATTGCCCTTCTCGTAGCGGAGCGTGTAGTCCGATTCGGCAATGAGATCCTCAAGTTTGGTCAAAAATTGCGTGGTGTATTTAATCATAGTGGTTAAAAAATCTACTCCATTACAAAGATAACGCTATTTTTCGTGTAAAAATGCGGTTTTGTGGAAATTCTTGTGGATAGATCTAAACCTTGTGGATAACTTCTAGATTCCTAGGGGTTTCTCGCAGTTATTTGATCTGTTTGTAGAGATACCGCCTGGTTCTTTGAAGCAATCGGACTGTCAAGCTTTGGGAATTTTAAGCTTAAACGACCACTTTTGCGCCATTGGAAACAAGAGAAAAAACGCTGATCGTAATTGTCGGTCCAACGGCTGTTGGAAAGACCGATCTGGCCATCTCGGTGGCAAAAAAACTGAAAACAGAGATCATTTCTGCCGACTCGCGCCAATTTTTTCGCGAGATGGAAATCGGCACTGCAAAACCCTCAGCATCAGCGTTGGAAGAGGTGCCACATCATTTCATTAACTCGCATTCCATCACTGAGCAATATGACGCAGCGCAATTCAGTATTGACGCACACGCGATACTCCTGGACATTTTTAAACAGAAAAACCAGTGTGTTCTGTGCGGGGGGTCTGGACTTTATATCAAAGCAGTGTGTGACGGCTTCGATGATATTCCGGAAATCGAAGAGGATATAAGGAAATCGTTGACGGAAAAATTTGAAAAAAACGGGCTCACTTGGCTACAGCAGGAAATGGCACGTCTCGATCCGGAGTATTTCGAAATAATTGATCAGCAGAATCCGCATCGATTGATTCGTGCGCTTGAAGTTAAGATTGGAACCGGAAAATCCCTATCGTCATTTTTCACACGTAAGAAAGCATCGCATGATTTTAAAATCCTCAAAATAGGACTTGAACTTCCGCGGGAATTGCTGTATGAGCGAATCGATCGCAGAATGGACCTGATGATCGAGGCCGGATTGTTCGATGAAGCAAGAAATCTCTTACCGTTCCGGAATCATCAGGCGTTGCAGACGGTGGGATACAAAGAAATATTTGATTATCTCGATGGTTTGTACGATCGTGACGAAGCGATTCGCCTGCTGAAGCGAAATTCAAGACGCTACGCGAAACGACAACTAACCTGGTTTAAAAAAGATAAGGAATTTGCCTGGTTCGATGCGAGGGACATCGAACAAATATGTGCGTACATTCAGGAAAATATAGGAACGTAACGATTGGCATGACAGATAACTGTACCCTGCATTCTGCAATCGTCATTTGTAATTCGTAATTCAAAATGGCTGACAACAAAGTTCTCATCATCACCTATTACTGGCCTCCGTCAGGGGGAAGCGGAGTTCAGCGATGGTTGAAGTTTGTAAAATATTTACCTCAGCTCGGGTGGCAACCGTACGTGTTTACTCCTGAGAATCCTTCCTTCGACCTCAAAGACCCGTCACTGCTCAAACATGTGCCTGACGAAGCTGAAGTAATCCACTTTCCCATCTGGGAGCCCTATGACGCTTTCTTCAAAGTCTCAAAAATTTTTGGCGGTGCCGGTTCGAACAAGCCTACCGCTGTTGTAGGAGCAAAAAAGAAATCGTTTTTTCAACGGGTTAGCACATGGGTTCGTGGGAATTTTTTTATTCCCGATCCGCGAAAGTTCTGGGTGAAACCATCCGTTGATTTTCTCGAAGAGTTTCTCGAATCAAACAAGATCACGAGGATCATTACCACGGGTCCGCCTCACAGCATGCACCTCATCGGCTTAAAATTAAAGCAGCGAAACCCGAGGCTGAACTGGATTGCAGATTTCAGAGATCCGTGGAGTGAATGGGGTTTCCTGGATACGTTGGCGTTAACTGCGTTCGCGCGGCAACAGCATCGCAAGCTTGAAGCCAAAGTCTTACAAACCGCAGACCGTGTCATCACCATTACACCATTTTATGTGCGTCACTTTGCTCGGCTTGGCAATCGGAAAGTTGATCTCCTCACCAATGGTTTTGACGAAGACGACTTTAAGGATATGGTCTATTCAAAAGCTGACAAGTTTGTCATTCGCCACGTGGGAATCGTCAATGAAAAATGTGACCCGCGTCCGTTCATGACAGCGTTGGAAGAATGGCATGCCGAGAATTCAGCGGTGGCCGGCAAAGTGGTTGTTGAATTCATTGGGGATGTGCACCCGGAATTCCAAAAATTTGTGACGGACTCACCAGCGCTGCGACCGATCGTAAAGTTCGCAGGCATGATCTCACATGGCGAACTGATGAAAAACTACGGATCGTCATCGCTGTTGCTTCTTGTACTCACGGGCTACAAAGATGCTGAGGGCTACATGCCGGGAAAACTTTTCGAATACATCGCAACTGGATTGCCGGTGCTGGGCATTGGACCAGAGTCGGGCGATGCGGCAAGCCTGCTGGCAGAAAGTGGTGCGGGCGTTATGATTGACGGGGGAAGAAAGGTTGCCATCAAACAATACCTGCAGGAGCGATTTAAGAAATGGCAGGAGTCACCAACAGCGCTCGTGAAAAAATCGGCAGCAAATGCTTATTCCAGAAAAGCACTTACGCAACGGTTGATCACGCTGCTTCAGGTGAGGCCGTAAAGAAATCCCATCTCGAGTGCTTTGGTGATCAGTTCGGCTGCGTTGTTCACATTGAGTTTCCGCATCATATTCCTGCGATGCGCCTTCACCGTGAGGTGTGAAATTTTGAGGCGTTCCGCGATCTGTTCACTTGTTTTTCCGGAGGAAATCAACCTGAGGATCTCGTGTTCGCGATCTGAGAACGGAGATTCAATCTTAGTGGCAGACATAGCCTGCGGAAACAGCTTTTCGCCCTGAACGGTTTTGAGCAACGAGTCGATCAGTTGCATCGTCTCCATGGATTTGTTCAGGTACGCATCAGCACCCAGCATGAAAGCCTCTTGTGAAAAAACATTTTCTTCATGCATGCTGAGCACCACGATCTTCGAAGACTGGTTATTAAGCCGAATCCGTTTGATGGCGTCAAAACCGTTGATGTTCGGCATCTCCACATCGATGATGAGCAGGTCAGGGTTGTGCACATTAATTTTCTCTAACAGCGTTTGGCCGTTGTAGAATTTTTGAACCACCTGGAAATGCCCCGAATCGGTGAGAACGCGTTCGAGGCCATCGCAGAAAAGTTTGTGATCGTCAGCCAGTATTGTTTTAATCAAACTACCTCCTTATTTATTGATAGTGGGACATCGATTGTATACGAGATTCCGAACTTGCCGGAGTCGAATTTCAGCGTCCCGTTCACCGAGTGAATCCGCGACTCAATATTATCAAGTCCGAGGCCGCTTTGCAAAGGGTCATACGAAAATCCTATTCCGTCATCCTCATACATAATATTGACAACGTCTTCAAACGAATTGATGTGGATCGTAATGTTTTTTGCAAAAGAGTGTTTGATTGAGTTGTTCAACAGTTCCTGCAGCACCCGGAAAAGAATGATGTTTAGATTGCTGCCACCCACTTCTTTTCCGAATGTTTTAAGCGAGATATTGATTGGGATACTTTTGTTCAACTTGCCAACGTAGTTTTTGAGACTCGTGAACAAGCCATAACGCTCGAGACTCGGTGGGGTGAGACCATAAATGATTTCTTTGATTTCGCGGAGGGCGACCTGGAATTGTTCTTCCACCTCGTGCATGTGTGGGTCCTTATGTGCCTGAAGAATTTGATTTACGGTGAGCTTGATAGCCGTGAGGTTCGTTCCCACACGGTCGTGCAGTTCTTTCGAAATTCGATTCCGCTCCCGCTCAAGCGTTACAATTTCCGATTGGATAAGTTTCTGCTGATGCTCGTTGATGATTTTCAGGTAATGGTTCTTCTGATTATAGATAGACACCTGATACCGCAGGTAGAGCAGGATAAGCATAAGAAACAATGCGCCAGCGCCCGCGAACGTATACCATGCATTCCACCATGGATTCAGCACATTCAAAGGAATTCCCTGTGCTTTGTTCCACTGCAGGCGATCGGTGGAATACTGAAGTTCGAGATTATAATTGCCAGGTGACAGCGAAGAGAATTGTAAGGTCTTGTCATTGGTGTAAACCCACGGTTCCTTCTTGCTTAGTCGATACCGGAGGAAAACGTTCTGGTTGTTGAACGAGATAAATCCGACCGATAGGTGCACATTATTTTGATCGTGCCGGAGGCTTGACAAATAACTTTGCTCGATCAACAAGTTGTTGGCTTTGATCTCCCTCACGTAAAATATCGGGTTCTTTATTGCAAACTTTTCAAACGTCAGCGGTATGATTGAAAACGAGCTGCCGGAAAATACCCACAGGTCGCGGTCGACCATCAGCAGGTAGTCGATCTTGTCGCTGATGAGACCGGTCTTTTTCGTGATATATTCGAACGACAAGGTGTCGCTCGAGAAGGATTTGATCGGAATTTTGAAAAGACCTTTTTCCGTACCAAGCCATACATCGGAATAATCAATGAGAACCGAATAAATGTTGTCCGCAATGAAGTTGTTCTGCGAGTTGTAAATCGTAAAGTCGAGTGTTCGCTTGTTGACAAGCAGGAAGCCGCTGCCGATCGTACTCAGTAACAGTGTGGAATCATTGAAGGCGGTGATATGGGAGATTTTGAAATCTGCAAAAGTAGCAGGGCGAACAAATTCACTTAGCATGGTATCCCGAATGTGAAGGCCCGTTCGGTCAGCAAAATAGATCTTGTCATCTTCAACCAGGAGAGCCCGGTAGGGAACGTTCAGCCCGGACGAGAGAAGTACATTTCCGCGCGAGTCAAATTTGCGTAAACGGTTTCCCCCGAAGCTCCAGACATTTCCAAGGTTATCTTCACTGATATCCGAAGCAATTCCTGGGACCACGTTTGTGATTTGATATTCGTCATCCAGAATGCGAATGTTGGCATTTGTGGAAATAAAGAATTTTGACCTTCCGAGTTGGTGCATGGCGGTGATGGGCGGCTCCAACGACATGACCAGCTGCTCGTTCTTGTTCCGTTTGTCGAGCTTGTAAAGATTTCCTTTCTGGTCGCCAATTAAAATAGACCGATCATTTTGTATTACACCTTTGATTCGCGATTTGCTTGAGAGCTCATAGTGCTTAAGATGCATATTTGGGACGTGGTACGCTCCATTTTCTAAAGTGGTAAACCAAAACCCTCCCTCATGGTCGTGCAGAACTTTTGTGACAGACTTTTCTTTCAGGAATTCAAGTGCCCAGCTTTCAGTAAGGTTTATCGTCTCAAAGCGCTCAACGCCTCCATTCAGGTAGCCAACCCAAAGATTATCGTCCTTGTCCACCGACATTGATATCACCGGCATCCCGCAGGCCTTCGCTTTAAAGACGGTTTTACCGTCATAGCAAAAGATGTCGTTGTTAACATTGAAGTAGCTGCGACCGCGCCATGCTGTCCAGCGGTATACCCTGTTCACATAGTCCGCCTTTGAAAGGTCAAGTGGGAAATGTTTTCCATCAATATGAAAGGAATCAATCGGACGGTTGTCGTTGTTTGACGTCCCCAGGAGGAATGAGCTGTCGATCCTGATATAATGGAGGCCGCGCTCAGCCATGGTCCGCGTGGTCAATTGGCCTTCAGCGTTAATGGTGCCGATCGTGTTTGCCGAAGTAAAGACGAGGTCATCGTTCGGCCTGACATGAAATTGAATGTAGCCGAACTGATTAATGCGTGCAACGTGGTCGTTGTGAGCGTAACGATAGATCCGTCCGTTATCGAAATAGCTCAGCTTGCCGGAAAACGAGCGAAACCAGATCCGTTCTTTATCATCCTCAAAAAAACCGAATACAACGGGGTCGCTAAGCCCATTTTTAATATGGAACGATTCCATGTGGCTGCCGTCATACCGTGCCACACCGTTGTCGGTTGCAAACCACAAGAAACCTTTTGAATCCTGAAAAACATCGTACACTTCGGAGCTCGGAAGGCCTTCCAGGTAGGAGTAATTGTATACGGTGAACGACTGGCTGAAAACCGCCACTGACAAAAGCCAGAACAAAATGAAAAGCAGATGCCGCATACCGTATTCCGACTCAAATTACGAACGAAAAACGTATTCCAGGCGTGAAATTTCTGGTCGCTGGCTTCGCGGAAATGAGACGAGCCGAGTAAGTTATCGCGGAAGAAAATTCGACTGATGTGATGTAAACGTTTGATAATCAGAATACCCGTTTTATTGCTAGTCAGAAAGGAGTAGAAAAAGCTTGGGTAATGATTCCCGTCATTCGAATTTTTTTAGTGCAGCAGGAACACCGAAATTTATTAAAATTTTTGAATTACACACAAAAAGATAATTCAAGAAGACCTTCTCTCTTTAGTTACTGATCATTATAGTTGATTAACCCTCAACTATAATGACGGTGGCTAATAAGTATTACAATACAGCTAACCTCTCCATCAACAATTTCTCGTTCTGATCAGCATTGACCTGCTTTGCAGCTTCCTCGGAACGTTCTTTAAAGCCAACAACATCTTCGCTAGTGAGGTTTCTCAATGCATCGGCCAGACTTTCGGCCGTAAAGTCTTTCGCTACTACACCATTCTGATATTCGCGGACGATTTCCGCCATTTCAAAGGATGGGCCGATGGCTATTCCCAGCCGGGCTTGTATATAGTCGAATAGCTTGTTGGGTAATGCGTTGGCGTAGTTGAAATTTACGGGCGGCAATAAAAATACGCCAATGTCGTAGCGATTAATTGTTTCCACTACGTCATGGCTTTTTACCGGGGGCAGAATTTTTATTCTCGGGTCGGATGCAGCACGTTGTTTAAACTCTTCAATGTAAGATCGGGTTTTGCCGGATGCAAAATCTGACGTCATCAGCATGAGGTCAAGCGTAAAGCGGTCATCTAGCCGTTTCATCATCTCGACCATGAGCTCAAGCCTCCGTGAGGGGTTCGCAATACCGTGGTGCACCAATCGAATTTTGTTTGCCACTACTGGGGAGGGCGCAATATCGACAAAGCGGGTCGCGTTTGTGATGATAATCGGCTTCACGCCAAAGTTCACCTCATATTCTCGGGCAAGACCTTTTCCCACGGTGAGCATCAAGTCGGTTTTCGAAATGAACTTCTTACACAGGTGGATGTAAAACGGCTGAAAAAATGTTTTCCAGATCTTGTTATTCTCAAAATGCCGGGGCGCATATTCGTGTGCATCGAAAACGACTTTTGCGTTGTTCTTCATCGCGAAGGCTAGTGGCAGAGTGTCGATGTCGTTTGCAAAAATGAAGTCAAATGAACGTTGCTTTAATTCGCTTAAGGTGTCGTGATAAGGGTGGAGCAGTTTGAAAGCAATGTTAAACGCCCTCACCGTGAGTGCAGCTGCAAGAAGGGCTTTCCTGGGCGCGGTTAATTTTGCCTGGCGAATTTTGATGATCTCAACACCCGCTATTGGGTCGCTTTCAAAACAAACCGCAGTGACCTGGTATTTTATCCGAAGCCAGTTGATCTGACGGTTAACCCGGGCGTCATGCCGGAGATCGCTGAAGACCAGCACCAACACTTTTTTCATGGTCGCCAAACTACAAAGTAATTTACTAGACTCATTAAATTCGCCCCCGACTTGCTAAAATATCGCAGCAATTACTTCTTGGGCTGCTAAAATGTGGTTAAAACTGTAGTATTTTGCCCGTTGATCGGCAATACCCGTGCGCATTAGCAAAGGCTTCATTAAAAGTTCTCTGATTTATACCATCGCAGGAACCCTTCCGATGGGCAGCGCAATCATATTGCTGCCGTTTTACATTGCATATCTTTCGACCTCTGATTTTGGTGCTCTTTCAATATACTTTGCTTTTTCACTTTTAATCCAGATTCTGACTACGTTCAGTTTCGATACATCGCTTTATCTGCATTACCATGACCTTAAGCATGACCAGCAACGATTGAATAGTTTTATCTCGTCAGCTTTCTTTTTCATGCTTTTCATTGGCCTGGGTGTCGGCCTGGTTTTCGTGTTTGCAGGTGACTTTGTGTTTACGCAGGTGTTTGCCGATCGACCTATCTCGTTTCATCCTTATGGTTTGATTGCGGCAGTTACGGGGGTGTTTCAGGCCGTATTTAAAGTGCAAGGCAACCTGCTGCAGAGCCGCGAGAAGCCCCTGGTATTCCTTTGGTCAAATGTAATCTCATTTGCCCTGGTAGTGGTATTTACCATTGCGGGGCTCAAGCTCTTTCCGAACACACTGGTTGGGCCGGTAGGCGGTAGAATGCTTGCCGCGGTATTGTCGGGAGTATGGGCCTTCACGCGGGTGATGCGGGAATTTGGAGTTCACTTCAATTACCCACTCCTCCGCTCCACTTTCCATTTTAACTTTTACACTTTTATTTATCAGATTCTCCAGTGGATTATCAATTACTTCGACCGCGTGGTGCTGGTCTTTTATTTGAGCCTCTCGCAGATCGGTGTGTATGACTTTGCGGTAAAGTGCCTGCTCATCATCGAATTTATTCTCAACGGTCTTCATAACACGTTTTACCCCAAGGTTGTCAGCGCAGTGGCAGCGCAAAAGCAAAAAGGATGGGTGCCTGAAACCAACCGTTATTACCACGGGTTCATCGCGGTGCTGATGCTGCTGATCACCGGCTGCATTTTAACTTTCCCCTGGCTCATTGAGACTTTTGTGAACAAGAAAGATTACCAACTCGCAATTCCCCTCATTCCCTACATCGCGGTGCTTTATATCTTCCGCGCTATCCGGCTTTTTTATGCTTCCCCATATGGTATCGTGAAGTATACAAAGCCATTGCCGGTCATTTATGGAATTGTTTCCGTGGTCAAGATCGGGCTCACGGTTTTGTTAATGACCCGTTACGGGCTATATGGCGTGATTGCCGCATCGATTACCGGGGCGATTGTCGAAATAGTTTTGCTTCGCTTTAATCTTGGTGAGCGATTTATCTTCAGCTATAACCGTTTTAAGATATTGATTGCCCCAATCGCGCTGTTTGTGTTAATCGTAGTTCTTGAACCTATTTTCGGATCAGCGTATGCCTTTGTGGTGCACCTTTTTTATGTTGTGGCGTGCGTGACGGTGTTGTGGTGGGCCTATCGGCATGAACTGAAATTGCTCGATCCGCTTAAAATCATCCGCTAACGCTTCAACATTGTGTTAATGTTTTTAATTTCGATTGAAGAATGATACCTGTTACGAAACCATTTTTACCACCAGTTGAAGAGTACGAGCGATATGTTCGTGATATTTTCAAACGTAACTGGCTTACGAACAATGGTCCGCTTGTCAATGAGCTTGAATTGAAGCTTAAGGAATACCTTGATATTAAACATCTTCTTTTTGTAACCAATGGAACCATCGCTATTCAGATTGCGATCAAGGCATTGAAGTTAAAAGGACAGATTATTACCACTCCTTTCTCATATGTGGCAACGACCAGCAGCATTGTATGGGAGGGTTGTGAACCCGTATTCGTTGACATTGATCCGCAGACCTGCAACATCGATCCTCAGAAAATAGAAAGTGCGATCACTCCGGGTACCTCAGCCATCCTTGCGACACACGTCTACGGAAACCCATGTGACGTGGAGGCCATAGACCGGATTGCAAAAAAGCATAAACTAAAAGTCATTTACGATGGAGCCCATGCATTTGGCGTCAAGTACAAAGGACGCTCCATATTTGAGTGGGGAGACATCAGCACCTGCAGTTTTCATTCGACCAAACTTTTTCATACCATCGAAGGTGGCGCTGTCACTACCACCAACCCTGAGCTGCTCAAGCAGATGGTTTATCTGCGAAACTTTGGACATGACGGGCCGGAGCGTTTTGCTGACCTGGGCGTGAATGGAAAAAATTCGGAGTTTCATGCTGCCATGGGCCTGGCCAATTTTCCATACATCGCCAGTATTCTCGCTAATCGAAAGAAATTGTCTTCGTATTATGATAACTTCCTAAAAAACTTTAAGGCCGCAAAACCGTTAGTGGGAAATAACGTGGACTATAACTTTGCATACTATCCGCTGATTTTCGATTCTGCCGAATTGCTTTCAAAGGTTCTTGACACCTTGAATCACAACTGGATCTATCCGAGGCGATATTTCTATCCATCACTCGAGACGTTGCCGTATGTGTCATCGAAGCAATCTTGCACTGTAGCTGCCGATGTGGCATCAAAGGCATTATGTCTTCCGTTGTTCGATACGTTGTCGAAAGAAGAAGTTGATATGATCTGTCGGATTATGCTTCGCGCTCAAAACAATTGATATGGTTATCGTTGGCGCAAAAGGTTTGGCAAAAGAAGTTCTTGAGATTTTCGCGCAACGAAATCAGCTCGACCGCATTTATTTTTTTGATAATATTTCGGACGATGTGCCCCCAATTCTCTTCGGCCGGTTTCCAGTCATCCGCACGATAGACTTATTAAAAAAAACATTCGACTCGCTCCAGGATAATTCATTTACCCTCGGACTTGGCAATCCGTCCCACAGAAAGCGCCTTACAGACTTACTTTCAGAAGCCGGTGGCAAACTTTCCTCGGCCATCAGCATCAAGGCAGAGATTGGCAGCTTCGGAAATCTTATCGGTGATGGTTGTACAATCATGTCTGGCAGCGTGATTACAAACGGAGTAACCATCGGCAAAGGTGTGCTGGTCAACCCGCTTTGCTCGATCTCACACGATTCAAAAATTGGAGATTTTGTCGAAATGTCTCCAGGTGCGCGTATCACGGGGCATTGTGTTGTTGGAACATACTCCGTGCTTGGCACCAACGCGGTAATTCTGCCGAAGGTAACAGTTGGTGAAAACGTTATCGTTGGTGCGGGAGCTGTTGTAACGCAAAATGTTCCACCAAACTCCCTTGTGGTTGGCGTCCCTGCTGTGATCAAAAAGAAACTGGACCCGCTGCCGTTTTGAGTTCCATGAACCTTCATATACTCCCCGATAGCAAATTTTCGGAGGCATTCTACCTTAACATGAAGGAGGCGGGATTGCTCAAGAACAATGTTTTTGTCGTCCGCACAAACCAGAAGAATTTAAAATACGTCAAGCAGGCAATCCCGTTTGCCCCATTATACAGCGCAGATTTTTCGAACTATGTCGGAGACACCGCGACATACAAAAGGGTATTCGTTCATCAGCTGGCTCCACTGATGTTCCGCTGGATTGCTAAACATTCTTTTCGCGAGCTCCATTGGATGAGCTGGGGTACCGACCTTTACAACCTCCCATTTATCAAACAGAATTTCTTTGAGCCCGAAACACTTGCGTTCATCAGGAAGTCGAAATTCGATCTTCAGCATTTTCTGTATGTGACCAAAGTTTATGTCACTAACATGCTTTTCAAAGACAGGGCATATTCAAAGGTGAACTCTTTGCTGACCTGGATGCGGTCCGAAGTTGACTTTGCGAGGAAAGCGCTCCCCACATTGAAAGCACGCCATGATTATTTTTTTTACGAGAACCAGGTGCCGTACGAGCGTATTGACCATATTGTCCGAGGAGATACGAAAGCGGCAAACACTACCTTAAAGTTGATCGTTGGTAATTCCGGAACGCCATCGGGTAACCACCTTGATGCGATTCGATTACTGCAGAACCTTAGCGTAAAAGCAGACCTGTACATTCCAGTTTCCTATGGGGAAGCAGATTATATTTCGTTTCTGAAATCCAATGCCAGCTTCTACAAAAACGGCAAAAT
>DASWTP010000172.1:0-4693 GCA_036402075.1 Chryseosolibacter sp.
AACCTAATTTTGAACAGTTTTTTCTCGAGTTTAAGAATGGCACACTAAAGGTCATGCAGATGGGATGTATTGAAGGTTGCCACCTTGGATTCAGAAAGGAAGGATTGGATAGGGAGTAAAGAAGGCAGTTCGTCCCTGGTCTCAACGCGCGACTAAAGAATCGATTTCGCCTTGCGCACCAGGTTGCCTAACGTTACCTGAGATAAGAACTTATCCAAATCGGCCAGCGAAACAGTATGAATCTTCTCCACTTCATTCGTCTCGAGATTCTTATAGGCCTCAATGAACATCGAATCGAACGAATACAAAAAAATCCTGTGCTCATAAAACTCCATGGAGAACACGAGCTCTCCCATGTCTTCGAGCAAAAGCATCTTCTCGTTAATCTTCAAATTATCAAAAGCCTGGACATCCATCATTTTCACATTTGCCTTGGTAAGTAAAAGAACGTACCTGACATCTCAATGTTTGTTTAATGTACCATTTTTTAACCAGCGTTTCTATACTGTCCATTTGATGAAAATGCCGGCATGAGGGTCATTTTTTAGCTTCGAAAAAAACAAAATATGTAAATTTCGATGCATGGAAGTTCGACTGCAGCTGTGCACACTTTTACAACCAACGTTTCCCTTGCACGCCCCTCTAAAATCAAACCGGCTACTTTAGAAAAAAAAATTTTTCTGCGCCCAGCGTCTTTGACGAATTATCTGGACAGCCAGTTGCTTGTACAAGCGCGTTTCAACAAAAAACCCGTCAGGTATAATAAACCGGACGGGTTTTCAGACAAAAGTAAACCACTGGACTAAAACCGAAACTACAGCCAATTATTTTTTTACAAGCCTGTGCATTGTTGTCCTGCCATCAACACTGGCCTTTAAGATGTAGATGCCTTTTGGCAATCCTTCACCGACCCTTTTGGTTTCCGCAAGCGTGAGCTCTGACTCATAAACCACCTCACCATTCATATCTGTGATGGTGACATGCGCCCTTTCGTCTGCCGGATCTTTGAGGCTGATCGCGAAACTCGCTGTCGATGGGTTGGGAGAGACCTGAACAAGCGAAGCCGTCTCCTCCTCAGCCATCATTGCAAGGGGTGTGACCGATGTGAGGTCTTCACGAATGATCAAATGTCCGTCAGGGTATGCGCCATCAGATCCGGAAAACTGATGAAGTACGGTAAACCCTACACCGGTAGAACTGATCTTAAAGATCACGCCTTTATCATGCGTACCACCAGCGGACGTCATACCGTAAAGCACAAACGAATCCCACGTAAGACGGCCAATCGGAGTACTTCCATTGCTTCCAGCAAAATCGAACAGCTTAACAAAACCGCTTCCATTTGTGTTCAACTTAAACACCGTTCCATGTCCGCTCGCGCCTCCGGAGGCAGTCGTGCCGTACATCACATCGCCACGGAGGATTACACCACCCTTCGGGTTTGCTCCGTTCGTTCCATTAAACTCGAAGATCTTTGTAAACGCGCTTCCGTCAGGTCGAACTTTGAAAATTGTTCCTTTGCCATAAGATCCACCCGCCTGAGTTGTACCGTAAAAAAATCCGTCACCGCCAAGGGCAAGGTCGCCTGTAGGCTGGAAGCCATTGGCTGCATCCGCAAAGTTGTGCGTCACCTGGAAACCTGAACCATCATGACGAATTCTATAAAGCGTCCCCCCATTGTTCACTCCGCCCTCAGTTGCACGGCCGTAGAGGAACCCATCTGTCAACTCTACCAGTTCAGACCCCGGATCCACCCCGTTGCTCCGTGTGAACACCCTGATCCGTTCCCATGTGTCCGAATGAATTTCATAGCTATCGATCACGCCAGGTCCAAGGTGGCTGTTAACAGACGTATAGAGGATATTGTTAGACGCCAGCGTCATGTTACCGTAATGAAGTGCGATCTCCTGAACGTGGCTAACTGCGTTGGACCGATCAACCTGGTAAAGACTGCCTCCATAGGCGCTTGAGTTTTTGGTTGAACTATGAAAATAAAGTTTGTCATCGGTTCCATGGATAAGGCTGCCTTGCAAAGCTTCACCGTAGTCATAGAAATCTTCATACGACTCTTCATAGGTGATGGGATCGTAGTCGTGGCGCTTGATGAACCGGTTTGCTGACAAGTCATAGCTAAATACAGTTCCCGCCTCGTGAGTACCCCCGGAAGTTGTTACACCCCAAAGCTGCTTAGCCGGTACGCTATTGCGTGTGGTGAAGGAATACGTTGGGCTCCAGTTTTCATTCAGCTGAGATTTGATACGCACAAAATAACGTGTTGCGTAGCGAAGGTCTTTAATCACATGATGGCTTTGAAAATCCTGCACACTCTTGATTTCTATCGGAGTTGTAGTGAACTGACTTGACGTACTGAGCTGAATTGTGTAGCGCTTCATGTCAGGACGCGATGGCTCCACCACCATGTCCACCACAAGAGGTCCGACATCAGTTCGTCCGGCCAGCGGTGTAGCAAGCGAAGGAAAGGTTTCTGCTTGCGTTGTAAATGTTGAAACGCGCCCGTAATATGAAATGTCGGTCTTAAAGCGCGCGTAATATTTTGTTGCATATTTCAGGCTATCGAACACCATGGTTCGCTGGTAATCCACCTTGCTGGTCCTTACGAGCTTAGTCGTGAAATCGGGCGTGGTGCTCAACTCGATAGTATAGCGTTTTGCGTCAGAGATTAGGCCCGCTGTAACTTTTGTTGATGGGGCGGACACATTTGTCGCGCCATCTTTCGGAACGCTGATGCGAGGATGATAAGCGTCCAATGTCGTTGTCTTAAATGAAACGGTTGGCCCGAAGTCAGGCCACACATTGGACTTTACCCTAATGTAATAGGTGACGCCTTGCTTAAGGTGTGTTTGGGTGTGAAAGGGTTGTGAACTTTCGCCACTGGCATCGAGTGTGCCAAAATCAGGAGTTAGACTCAGCTCAAAGGCATACAGATTTGCATTGGTAACAGGTGTAAATTCAAACCGTGCATCAATCGGCACGACACTGGCACCCTCTGCCGGGCTTGTCGCACGAATGGCTGCGGGCTTGGGCTGTGCGTCAACAATAATCGAATGGCCTTCGAATAAAGGTGTTTCGGCAAACCTGTAAAAATATGACCAGCCACCATCGGCACCAAGTTTCAACACAACTGGGGATTGGCCGGCAAATCGGTGGCAGAAGTAGATATATCCCTTGAAGTAAGCCAGGTCGCCCATAGATTCACTGGTCGAAGACGAGAACTCATTGATATTCCGGTAACCTGTTCCATCATATTTGATCTTGAAAATTGCTCCATTCTGGTTAGGCGTTCCGCTGCTGGTGCGACCGTAGAGCCATCCAGATTCGTCAGCAACCAGACCTGTGGATGGATATCGTCCAGTGCTGTATGTAAAATCATGAAGCTTGGTGAACCCTGTTCCATCTTTCCGGATTTTATAAATGACACCGCCTTCATAAAGACCTCCGGTGGCAGTAACACCATACAGATACCCATCAAGTCCTTCAACAAGAGCACCGACTGGCTTGCGGCCATTTGTTGATGAAAAATTGAATAGCACCTGGAAGTTCTTCAGGTCATCAGTTGGCGTAAATTTGAAAATATAGCCGGACCCAGCAGTGGAGCCACCGGCATTGCTTACGCCATAAAGTACCCCGTTAGAATTCATAAGCCGCTGTGGCCTGAAGCCTGCCTTATAAAATCCATGCTTCTTGTAATTTTGACCACTCGCACTGACCCTTTCAATCACAACGTAGTTCCCATCGGCTCCGCTGCTGAATGAATAAAAGTTTCCCGGATCACCTTCAGCCATCGGTCCAAACGTACCATACTCGTATTGATACACCGGGTAGATTCCATTCTCTGTAATTTTGTAGAGCAGTGTTCCCTCTGCATTCCTATTAAAGCCGTACATGTTGCCATCGCTGCCTCGGTACAATTGCGGTCTGACATCACCCCACAAATTATCGTTTGATGTTGGAATAGGGGAAGCGGCAACAGTTCCAATCTCTGACAACGCGGTCACTAGGCGCGCAGACCCTTGGTAAGGGTTCGCAGCCACCCAGAAAACTTCCTGACCATGAAGCGGGGAAACGAGAGCAAAAAACAGAAGTGATAAAAACAGTGTGTAACGTTTTTTCATAAGAGACTTTTTGTTCATCGGGAAAATTCGCATGCCCATCGAACGATGATGCAGAAAATAGGAAATGACAAGTCGCTTCGGAACTTTTGGGGCAACCGCTGTTACTTGTGCGAACCGCTGCTCTACAGTTGGTGCAGAATAATAGGCTCAACCAATTTGCTAGACTTTCCAAGGGCTTTCGCTTCTTCTCTCCCTAAACACGGTAGCGAAGACCTCGGTATTTTCATTTCCAGCAATAGCTTGTTCTGGCCTCGTCAAAGTCGCTTCGGTATATTCAGGCGTTCATTGTTCGAGGCTTGAAAACACTTGCGCTTTTATTGCTCACTTTTTTCATCACAACTACTGCTGTTGCCCAACACATTTTGAACATCCCAGTCGCATGTAGCGAAGAACAGCCTGCCATCTCATTTTTCGCGGCACTGGAAAAGACCAACAGGGTTAAATTCTGCTTTCGCGAAGACTGGATTCGTTTCGCTACAGTTAACCCAACTGACAATGGAAAGATCTTAAAGGATGTTCTTGACCGAATTACAAGCACCGAGGGGCTCGGTTATTTTGTC
>DASWTP010000173.1:0-20356 GCA_036402075.1 Chryseosolibacter sp.
GTGAATCGTTTGATCGATGAAAAATATGCTGACCAATTCCGTAAAGGAAATGTGACTGTGTTGACTATAGGTAAAAAAGCTGCCGACTATTTCGGTAAACGCAAGTGCACGCTCGTTGGTGACTTCACATTGATGTTTAGCTCCCTTTCGTTTGATTCAGTGAGCAAAGCAGCGGAGTTTATCATGCAAGCATTCAAGGCTGGTCAATACGATAAGGTCGAGATCGTGTATAACGAATTTAAGAACGTAGCGACACAAATCCTTCGCACCGAGCAATATCTTCCAATTGTTCCACCGAAAGCTGAAAACACAAGCAGCGCAAATCAGATCGATTACATCTATCAGCCAAACCAGGAAGAGATCATCACCGGTTTGATCCCGAAGTCATTGAAGGTCCAGCTTTACAAAGCTGTGCTTGATTCGAATGCATCTGAAAACGGTGCGCGTATGACTGCGATGGATAAGGCGACAGAGAACGCTGGGGAGCTTCTGAAGCAGTTGAAGCTTACGTACAACAGAACACGTCAGGCAGCTATCACGAAGGAAATTCTGGAGATCGTTGGTGGTGCCGAGGCGTTGAAGAACGCGTAAAAAGCTGCAAGCCACAAGCTTCAAGCTGCAAGCCTATGAGTGCTTCGCCTAAGCTTGTAGCTTGTGGCTTGAAGCTTGAAGCCTTTGACTTAAGACACCAGATAAATAATACGACATTTTAGATAGTTTTAAGGGATTCGCGAGGGTCCCTTTTTTTATGCCTTCTCCTTTGAAAGCATATCGATACGTTAACGTAAAAAGCTGCAAGCCACAAGCTTCAAGCTTCAAGCCTATGAGTGCTTCGCCTAGACTTGCAGCTTGTAGCTTGAAGCTTGAAGCCCTTGACTTAAGCAACAGATAAATAATAAGCCATTTTCGATAATTTTAAGGGAGTCGCGAGAGTCCCTTTTTTTATGCATTGACTTTTAAGAGCATATTGATACGTTAACATAAAAAGCTGCAAGCCACTAGCTGCAAGCCACAAGCCTATGAGTGCTTCGCCTAGACTTGTAGCTTGTAGCTTGAACCCTTTGACTTAAGACACCAGTTAAATAGTAAGCCATTTTTTTTATGCCTTCGTTTTAAGAGCATATCGATACGTTAACGTAAAAAGCTGCAAGCCACAAGCCTATGAGTGCTTCGCCTAGACTTGCAGCTTGTAGCTTGTAGCTTGAAGCCTTTGACTTCAGACACCAGATAAATAATAAGACATTTTCGATAATTTTAAGGGATTCGCGAGAGTCCTTTTTTTATGTCTGCGTTTTTAAGAGCATATCGATATGTCAACATACTGAGCATAGACACAGCTTTGGGCGCGGTTGTGTGTTCGATGTTCTTTGCGAGGCTGATTTCAGCAAACGTATGGATCTATGGTAAGTTGGCGCTCGGTCTAACGGTGTGGATCATTTACACAGCCGATCACCTTCTTGACGCAAAAAAGGTAAGGGGCATTGCTTCCTCGGATCGACACCGTTTTCACCAGAAGCATTTCCGAACGTTGCTTATGATTATGCTCGTTGCGGTCATCATCGACATTGTTGTTGCGTCCTTTATGAGGAAGGCTCTCTTGCAATACGGTGCGCTGCTCTCTGTTGTTGTTGTTCTCTATCTCCTCATTTCACGTTTCCTCAAGATGCTGAAGGAAATATTCATTGCGTTGATCTATACAGTTGGCGTGATGTTGCCTGCACTGGCAGACAGGGAACATCTGATGGATCAATGGGACATGTTATTTATGTTCGGCTTCTTTCTTGTAGCGGCAGCCAACCTTCTGATATTTTCATGGTTTGATGTTCAGCGTGACCATGCCGATGGCCACCCGTCATTCGTTACATTCTATGGAAAACAAAAAACTAGAATGATAGTCTATGGACTGTTTGTCGCGCTAGTCGCTGTCGCGATTTACCTGGCGGCCGACCGATCATATGAGTTGATATCGCTCGGTATACTCTTACTTATGATGACCAGCCTGGTGCTGATCCTTCGATTCAATGAGTACTTCGCCCAAGAGGATCGCTATCGACTTCTGGGCGATGCCGTATTCTTGCTGCCTGGACTATACTTGTTGGTTGTACCTTCGTGGCGATGAATTCGCTTAACCGATTCAACTGGATCGCGCGGTACTATGATCGGCTTGTGTCGCTGGTCTTTGGGCGAACGCTCTATCGGGCCCAATTGCATTTCTTGAATTCCATACACCCTTATGCAAGCGTCCTGATACTTGGTGGAGGCAGCGGCAGGTTTCTGCAAGCGTTGTTAACCGTGCAGCCTTCAGTGAAAGTAACATACATAGAGGCTTCGTCCAGCATGCTGTTGCTGTCACGGAAGAAAGTAAATGACAATCCAAATGTTGTGTTCATTCATGGCACCCATCTCAATATCCCTGACATCAATTATGATGTTGTGATCACTAATTTTGTGCTGGACGTCTTCCCGCAAGATGAGATCGAGTCCGTAGTGAAGCGCATCTCAACAAGCTTGAAAACGGAGTCGCGATGGTTAATTACGGATTTTGAAAAGTCTCAGCGATGGCAGCACCGTTTCATGTTGAAGATGATGTATCTTTTCTTTAGAGTGACGGGAAGTGTGGTGGCGAAAGACTTGCCAGCGTGGCGGCCAATTGTGCTGCGCGAGGGCTTTCAACCGCGGGGAATTAAGTTTTTCTATGGTGGGTTTGTAAGTGCAAATCTGTATGTCCGGAATCACTGATGGATCGACTCATTTCCAAAACGTTGAACCAGTTCAGCTTTTTCTTCCATCAGCTTAATGATTTTTCGTAGGTAGTCAATCTCTTTCCTGGCCAGCACCAGCTGCTGCTCCATATCCTGAGTTCTCGAGGAAAGCTTGAGCAAATCCTCAGGTGAGGATTGGGCGCTGCCATCGGACACGTAGTATTGAAAAAAATTGTGATCAAGCACCTGCGAGATCTTCAGCAACAGGCCCGTATCCAGATGTTGTTTTTTGAATATGCGATAGACGTTTTGACGCACCGTTCCCAGCTCGTCAGCGAAATCTGTTAATTTCTTGTTCCGAGCATCAAAAACTTCTTTGATTTTTTGTCCGATGTCCACGTTCATACCGTATAAGCATTTGTACAAAGGTAAAGATATTGTAAATCAAAAATTTACAATTAATAACCGATGTCGGAAAAACGTAACCTTTAGGGTTACAAAAATTAAATCCCACAAATGAACGTCACAGAGGCAGTTGTTCCTGTTAGGATTCCGGTGTCTTCCGTGTTTTATGAAGATACGTACGCGAAAATTGAGTTTGACGCATCAATCCCTTGCATTAAGCTCACCCTGGATGGCGTTCCCCGCTACAGCGAACATTATCAGCTTGTGCAGCGAAAGCGACTCGAGCTTCTGAATAAAGAATCAAGGAGATTTGGGCGGATTAACATGCTCACCGATAGCAGTACGGCAGGGCCTGTACTTGACGAGGATGTTAACTTTTTCAGGCACCAGATTCTGCCTGAGATGGAGAAGGCGGGCGTGAGGTTTCTGGCTATTGTGATGCCGGAGAGTAAATTCACCCAGTTCACCATTCGGGAGATGACGGAACGCTCAAGAGCGATCACTGTAAAGTATTTTGACTCGATGCGTGAAGCCCGTGTCTGGCTGCGCGACAATTCCAATTATTGAGCAGACGGATTCTTTTTTCCGTCCAGGAGTTTCTTAATTGTTTCAGTTAGTCGCTTTTCACGTGTCTCCGCACGCTTCGCTGATGATACCCAAACCGCATACTCTTTCCGGTTTGTGTATGAAAGTGAGTCGTAGAATGCGCGTGCTTTCTTTGACTTGGCCAGCGCCTCCTGCAGATCTGCCGGCACATCGACCATTCGTTCCTCAATGTCTTTCTCAAGCTCTACCAGGACTGAATCTCCAACGCTCTTTCCGATGGCAGCGCGAATATCCTTCCTCACACCGATGATATGACAGCCGGTTCCCATGTTTGCTATAACGCCACGGTAAGGATGCCCATCAAAGGTAACTTTCACTTTCACCTGGCCTTTTGTACCATATACCTTTTCCACGTTAAATGGAATAGTGATAAAGGCCGTGTCCATTCCATCATCAGACTTTTCGAGTTTGGCAGTGAATCTATGGGTCTCGTTGGTCATTTGGTTTACCTTAAATTTCAAACGAATCAAATGTCGGATTTATAATAGTAATTGGAAAAATATTACCAAGTGCGGCTGAATGAAATTTGGCGTGGTGCATGACTAGCCCGATATCGAAAATTTAAATGACGCTGCCATCAGCCACTCTGATGACTATGTTCAAACAGGCATCATCGTATAATGTCGGCAATACAAGAGTAAAAAGAACAATCTACTGCAAAACCTTTCACGCCCCTTGTTTTCTTATGTGGAAGGGCTATCTTGCGGAATTCCAGCCTATTATAAAGGCGGGATTACCATAACCTAAGCCAATTTCAATTCTCGACAGCAGCATGCAGGACGTTATAAAGCACTTGCCCGCGGTGATATACGAGTATGCTGTCCATCCCAACGGTGAGAAGCGTTTCAAATACGTTAGCCCCAACAGCCAAAAGATTTTAGGTCTTAGCGCAGAAGCGATTATGCAGGACGAACAAGCTATCTATGCGATCGTCCATGAAGAAGATCTTCTGTATTTAAAAGATACCGCTCAGCAAAGCAGGGAAGAAGGTATTGAATGGCATTGGCAAGGACGGGTGAAAGTAAACGGCAAGGTTAAATGGGTTGAATTTCGATCCAACCATGAAGTACAGCCCGATGGTGTAATTCTCAGGCGCGGAATTATTCAGGACATTACCGAACGCAAAGAAACACACAAAGAGAGCGAGATCCGTTATCAGGCTCTTGTTGAAAAGCTACCGATTGGCATTGTGATTCATAAGCAGGGTAAGCTGATGTTTGCGAACACGCAAGCGTACATGATCCTTGGTGCAAAGCCACATGAGCTGATCGGATCTGACGTAATTGAGTTTGTTCATCCAGACTACCGTGAACAAATTCTACGCAGGATGCAGGAAGTAGCAGCTGGTGTGCCAGCCCCGATGATGGAGCAAAAATACATCCGCCTCGATGGAAGAATCGCGGATGTTGAAGCGATGGCATTTCCATTCAACTTTAAAGGTGAGCCCGCCATCCAGGTGATCTTCCGCGACATCACAGAAAAAAAGCAGAACGAAACGCGTTTCAAGAAAAACGAAACATTGTTTACGCAATTGTTTCAAAATTTGCCGATGGCCGTTGTGATGCTCGATGAAAGCGGGAAAGTTCACCAGGTAAATCGCGGGTTCGAGCAAATGTTTGGATTTGACCGAAGTGAATTGAAGGGTCGTAACCTCAACGATTTCATTGTGCCCGATTCGTTGCGTAATGAAGGCATCGACCTCAATAACCTCATTACATCCAACCAGGTGGTTAGCATTGAAACCATTCGCAGGCATCGATCAGGAAATCTGGTGAATGTAATTCTTTGTGGTGTACCGGTAATGATGGAGAATCAAACGATCGGTATTTATGGAGTATATGTTGATATCACCGACCGCAAGAACGTTGAGGAAGAGTTGAAGATCCGGAATGCTGAACTTGATAACTTTGTTTATAAAGTTTCGCACGACCTGCGTGCTCCATTGTCATCTGTGTTAGGTCTCGTAAATCTCGCGAGACTTCCTGGGAATACTGATAACCCGATGGACTACATTGACATCATCGGGGAGAAGGTGGCAGCATTGGATCATTTCATTGGCGATGTGCTCAGTCATTCTAAAAACCTGAAGATGGAAGTGAACATCAGCCAGGTCGACCTCAATAAGGTGATCGAAAATACGTTCACCGAGCTGAGCTACCTGGAAGGAGCCAAGTCAATGAGGCGAATGATCCGGATTGAGGGCATCGAGTTTTATAGCGACCAGTGGAGAATCTCTGAAATTTTCCGAAACCTGATTTCGAACGCGATCAAATATCGGCAGCTGAGTAACGGTGCGCCTGAAGTAATGGTGAAAATTCACATTGATCATCTCCGTGCAGACATCAGTTTTTCAGATAACGGGATCGGAATTGATGAGAAGAATCTCGCCCGCATATTCGAGATGTTCTACCGCGCTACCGAGCAATCGGACGGCTCGGGTATTGGCCTTTACATCGTTAAGAATGCCGTGGAGAAACTGGGAGGTCAGATTTCCGTTGCCAGCAAGCCTGGACATGGAACCCGTTTCAATATAATTTTACCAAATCGGATCAACAGCGTGATCAAGCACCCAACCCTTGTCGCAACTCAGCAATGAAATTAATAGAAGTTACTTCTAAAGAGCATATTCACGAATTCCTGAATTTTCCAGTTCGCTTATACAAAGACGAGCCCCACTGGATTCGGCCACTCGATCAAGATATTGAAAATGTTTTTGATCGGGATAAAAACAAAACCTTTCGCCATGGGGAATGTATCCGCTGGATACTTGTAAACGAAAACAATGAAACCATCGGAAGGGTAGCGGCATTCATTAATAATAAGACCGTCCACAAAGCCAACGATCAGCCTACTGGCGGACTTGGCTTTTTTGATTGCATTAACGATCAAAAGGCAGCGTTCTTTATGTTCGATGCATGCAAAGATTGGTTGAAATCCAAAGGAATGGAGGCGATGGACGGGCCGATTAACTTTGGTTCCCGCGATCGCTGGTGGGGTCTTCTCATCGAAGGCTTTGACCGCGATCCGAATTATCAGTGTAATTACAATTTCCCTTACTACAAAGATTTCTTCGAAGCGTACGGATTCCAGGTCTATTTTTACCAGCTGACGTTCTGGCGAACCATTGCTGGCCCGCTTTCTCCACGTCTTCATGAAAAGGCAGAGATCATGGCCAAAGATCCAAACTACGAATTTCGTCACCTGAAAAAATCGGAAGTTGGCAAGCTGGCAGACTATCTACTCGAAGTTTACAACAAGGCATGGGCAAAGCGAGGCGATAACCCGGAGCTGACACCTGCACAAGCGAAACTTATTGTAAAGCAGATGAAGCCGATCATGGACCTAAAGTTGCTTTACTTTGGATTTTATAAGGGTACTCCAATCTCATTCTTTCTTTCGCTCCCCGAGATCAACCAGATCTTCAAACATCTGAATGGAAAACTCGACCTGATCGGAAAGATCAAATTCCTTTGGCATCAATTCCGCAAGACGAACCGGAAAGCATTTGGTGTTCTGTTCGGTGTGGTGCCTGAGCATCAGGGTAAAGGTTGTGACGGTGCGATGGTGCTGGCGTCCCGCAAGGTGCTGCAGGATGAATACAAGCGCTACGATGAGTACGAAATGAATTGGATTGGCGATTTCAACCCGCGGATGATCAACGTTGTTGAACAGGTAGGAGCGGAGGTTTGTAAACGTCACGCCACATACCGCAAGTTGTTTGACGAAACCAAGCCGTTCAAACGTTCGCATATTTTCCACTAAGGAGAAGGTGCAAAACCCAACATCCTTGATCTAGACATAGTCTTTTAATTATCGATACTCCTTGCGTTTGGTATTTGGTTTTTGGTATTTGGTTTTTGCGCCTCGCCCCGTAATTTCGCGCCATGAGTAAAACCGGAGTATTGCTTATCAACCTTGGTACACCCGATAGCCCATCGGTCGGCCATGTCAGATCATACCTTAGTCAGTTTCTGAACGATCCCCGCGTTATTGATATCCCGTGGCTTGCTCGCAAGATCCTTGTAAACCTGATCATTGTTCCGTTCCGTGCTCCAAAATCAGCCAAAATTTACAAAGAGCTTTGGACAGACCACGGATCGCCTCTGCTTTACTATAGTGAGCGAGCAAAAGACCTGTTGCAGCAGCAGCTTGGAGGTTCATACGAGGTACATCTTGCCATGCGCTATAAGAATCCTTCTATTCCCAGTGTGCTCGAGAAAATGCGCAAGGAGAATTACCAGAGAATTGTCGTGTTGACCATGTTTCCGCAATATGCTTCAGCTTCAACCGGATCAGCGCTCGAAGAAGTAATGCGGGTGGTGAGCAAATGGTGGGTAATCCCGGAAATAAAGTTGCTCTCGCAGTATTACGATCACCCGCTTTATATCAAAGCTTTTGTTGAGCGCGGAAGACAATATGACATCAGCAAATATGATCATGTGTTGTTCTCGTATCACGGATTACCGGAACGCCAGGTGGACAAAGTTTATCCGGACGGAAAACCTTGTAGCGACCACGACTGCGAAAAAGGTATTACTGAAGAGAACAAATATTGCTACAAGGCGGTGAGTTACGAAACTACTCGACTCATCGCGTCACAGCTTGGAATACCACCGGAGAAATATACGGTTTGCTTCCAGTCTCGCCTTGACGAGAAATGGCTGATGCCTTTTTCTGATAAAGTCGTTGAAGATTGCGCTAAAAAAGGCATGAAGAATATACTTGTATTCTCACCTGCATTCACGGCTGATTGCCTTGAAACCATTATTGAAATCGGACAAGAGTACCAGGAGATTTTCCACAAGAATGGTGGCGAGAAAGTTCAGCTTGTTGAAAGCTTGAATGACCATGCGACATGGATTGAGTGCATGCGTGAGCTGGTGGTGGGGAAATAGAGTTCTCTAGTTAGCAACGTTTTTTTCAACGCAGGACGCCATGAGCTCGATGAAATGATTAAAGCTTCTTGCGTTTCCCTAGCGTTCTTTGCGACTTTGCGGTGAACTCTCGTGAGCGAAGCGAATCCTAAGAAGCCGAGATCTTTAATACAGCTTCCACAAACCGATCGAGATCTTTTGTTGTCGTGTAAACGTGAGGTGTTACACGTACTCCGCTGATGTTTTCCCATTTTATCGCAACCGTGTGAATTTGGAATTCAGTCATCAGGCGTGTTGCCACGGCATCAGGCTCGAGGCCGTCAATTGAGAAGTTGCCAAGGGCACAGGAATATTCAGGCTTCAATGAAATGTTCAGCTTCACGCGGCTGTTCGTTTTCACTTTTTCGGCCCAATAGTTTTTCAGGTAGCGAAGCCGTTCCTCTTTGCGTTTATTCCCGATAGCAAGTTGAAAATCTACCGCCTGGCCAATGGCCTGCTCGGGCGCGAATGATCGTGTTCCTAATGTTTCAAATTTTCGAATGTCACTCGATTGCGGTTTGTCATTCGGAAATAGCGGCCACAATCCCGCAATGTTTTCTTTTCGTACATAAAGCATTCCTGTTCCAAAAGGAGCGCACAACCATTTGTGCAAGCTTGTTCCCAGGTAGTCGGGATTGAAATCTGAGATTTTATAGTCCATGTGAGCGAACGTGTGCGCTGCATCAACAATGGAGATGATATTACGTTTGCGCGCCTCATCACACAATCGCTTTACAGGCATGATCTGCCCCGTCCAGTTGATCATGTGTGTGATGTGCCAGATTTTTGTTTTGGAAGTTGTGGCATCGACAAAAGCTTTCACGATCTGATCATCGTTTTCAATCGGCAATTCAAAACTCAGCCATTTGATTTTTATTCCATCCCGCAATTCTTTTTGCTTCCAGGCCTGGATCATGTTTGGATAATCCTGTTTCGTCATGATGATTTCATCACCCTTCGCCATGGTCAGTCCCCAGGTGACTGTTGCGAGGGCCTCAGTTGCATTTCGGTTGATCGCCACCTCATCACTGCTGACCCCGGCAAGGTCTGCGAGTTTTCTTCGCACGGGTTCTCTGCCTTTATCGAGAATTTGCCACATGTAGTACGTGGGTGCTTCGTTGCTCAGGTGATAGTATCGGTCAACGGCATCCTGAACAACTTTTGGCTGGGGGCTTACGCCCCCGTTGTTGAGATTGAGAATATTCGGTGAAACGGTATACGCTTGTGCCATTCTAGCCCAGAGCTCTTCATCGTTTGACGCGCTGTGTGGTGACAATTTATTGAGCGATAGAAGAGCATCTGAAACGTCTTCTGCTAACGCTTTGGAGGCAAGGGCAGACAATGACATTGCACCGGCAACAGTCATCGACTTCCGAAAGAAACTTCTTCGATTGCTCATAAAATTGTCAGGTTAATGAAATGGAAGGTACGAATTCATTTTCACGATTCGCTAACATTTTGTCACCGAAATAGGCTAGTCGTCCAACATGTCTTTCAGCTCAATTTCCAGGGCTCTTGTGCTAATCCTGATCTCGTTTAGGGAAAAAATGAGCGAAAGCATCAGCAGCCCAAGGCTTAAACCAAAAATGCTATAAGCCCAAACTTCATGTTCCAGGTAAAAGAAAAGCATGCATAACACGCAGCAGAAGAAGCTGAGGATTCCAGCGCCCTGCATGCGTTGAATCAGGACGAGCCTGCGTTTCAGATTTTTGATTTGCTGCTTAATAAGGTCCTTGTCGGTTTGGGCCTGATTTTGTTTGTATTGAGCGTGAAGATTTCGGATGAGCGTAGCAAGCGCCAGAAAGCGGTTCGTGTACGCCAGCATCAGCAGCGTGATTGCGGGAAAAAGCAAAGCCGGAGTGTTGATGGAGATTTGCATGAGCTTAATGAATTCGTTGTAAGGTGCGGATGGATTTTGAAACCCAGGCAGTGACGCCAACCACACCAAGCGTCATAAAGCCACCAAAAATTACAGAAGGTACTGCGCCCATCAATTTGGCTACAAATCCGGACTCGAACATGCCGATCTCGTTTGAAGATCCAACAAAAATGTGATTCACTGCAGAGACGCGGCCCTTCATATTCTCGGGTGTGAGCGTTTGCAACAACGTTGAACGGATAATCACACTGATGCAATCAAAGCCGCCACTTACTATCAGGATAAACAATGACAGCCAGAAGTTGCGCGAAAGGGCAAACAGGATCATGCACACACCAAATCCGGCCACACAATACAGCAGAATTTTCCCGGCATTTTTTTCGATCGGGTTATGCGTGATATAAAACGCCATCAGCAAAGCACCGATCGATGGCGCAGCTCTGAGGAATCCCACTCCAGCCGGTCCAACGTGAAGGATTTCGTCAGCAAAAATCGGCAACAGCGCGACTGCACCTCCAAACAGTACGGCAAACAAGTCGAGAGAAATTGCGCTCAGAATAATTTTGTTGTGAAAGACAAAACGCAAACCGGCTTTGATTTTTTCGGCAACACCTTCTTCATTTGTTAAAGGAGGCAGTGGTTTATTTCCAATGAGCGTCATGAGCACAAGCCCGAAGAGCGTAAGCGCCACATCGATGCTGTATGCGATCTGCACGCCAAAGATGTAAAGCAGCCCTCCAAGTGCCAGACCCGCTATGGTTGCGGTTTCCCACAAGGTGCTGTTCCATGTTACAGCATTTGAATACAGCTCGCGTGGCACAAGTTGCGGCATGAACGAAAAGAACGC
This sequence comes from Chryseosolibacter sp., assembly GCA_036402075.1. Lineage (GTDB taxonomy): Bacteria > Bacteroidota > Bacteroidia > Cytophagales > Cyclobacteriaceae > Chryseosolibacter. Next base: position 11,353 of record DASWTP010000173.1, read on the forward strand.
GGGACTCAGAAAACCACGTGCGATGCCGCTTACGAAAATCACTAGGTAAATGGGCAAGACACCATACAGACTGAAAAAAGTCTGGTGCGTGAAGGTGAATGCAAGCAACGCAGATGAACATGCGAGCAAGGTCGCAACACAAAGCACAATGATCTTCTTTCGCTGAACAACATCAGCAACGTGTCCAGCATATAACGACACGCCAATCGAAGGAATAGCTTCCGCCAGTCCGATGAGCCCGAGCGACAATGGGTCTTTTGTCAGCTCATACACCTGCCAGGCTACAACAACCGACTGCACCTGGATTGCCAGCGTAATGCAAAACCTTGCCGTTATATAAAGTCGGAACTCAGGAATCCGCAAAGCTGCGTAAGGATTCTTTTGATTCAGCTCAGTCATTTTTCTGCAAAAGGGTATTTACGGCATCGATCGCTTTTTGTTGCCGCTGGCCTCGTTCACCGGTGATCTCAACAAAGGGCACCGATTGATTTTTCATTTCTCGCAGATAGATCTCATAAAGTTGCTGGCGCTTGTCGGGGTGCTCGCGCAACGGATCTTCCTGCCATGGGATATCAATGTAGGTTAACAGGTACAAGTCGTACGTGCGTTTGCTGATGAGGTCTAAGATCTCGGGATCGCAATTGCCGTATTTGAATTCGCTCCAAACCTTAATCACGTAAAGGTTCGTGTCGCAGATCATTATTTTGTTGGAATGAAGCTGGCTTTTATCCTCTAGTCGCAGCTGGCCATGTGCAATCGTTGTCAGGTCATGTTGCTGGTAAGGACGCACAAGGTTGTCGAGAAATCCGCGTGCGTACTCCGGAACCCACTCCGTCTCATAATGTGTGGCAAGAAACTGAGACAGATCAGATTTCCCAGTGCACTCGGGACCAATCACAACAACCTTTTTAATTCGACTTTCCATTCTGAAGATAAAGGCTCAAAGTAAAGACAAACGGATTCATTTTTCCCTTCAGCGATTACTTTTTATCTGCACGTTTGCTTTTGTGTCACGCTGTAACGATGATTGACTTTTATTAAGGGCTGACCGGCCTTATTAGTTTCAGTTTAAGACAATTTCTTTCAACAGGATCCAGCTACCCATAACGAGAATCATCCATCCGAATGCCATTCTTAAGCGTATCGCTGAGATTTTTTTCTGGAGCTTGTTCCCGAGCAGGATGCCGATAACCGCGAGTGCTGTGATCGACATCAGAAATGTCCAGTCCATGGAATAGTTCAGCACATCTCCCAGAAAACCCATCAGTGAGTTGATGGCAATGATGAACAGAGAGGTGCCTACCGCAGTTTTGAATGGTAAACCGGTAAGGAACACAAGCGCAGGTATAATCAAGAACCCTCCCCCGGCTCCTACAAACCCTGTCAGGAACCCGATGAGAATACCTTCAATAATAACCAGGAACGTGCGCACGCGTTGTGAATCGGAACGAAGCTCCCTTTTGCCGCGAATCATGGAGAACGATGCCAGGATCATCAGCAGAGCGAAGGTGCCAAGGATCAGCACTCGTTTTGTTAAGGTAAAGGAGTCTGTTTGATAGATAATTTCAGGCAACGCTGGAATGATCCATTTGCGTGTACAGAAGATGCTGACGATAGAGGGAATACCAAATAGGAATCCGGTTCGTAAATTCACGAGGTGGTCTTTGTATTTTGGAATCGCCCCGACAAAGCTGGTGACGCCCACTATAAAAAGGGAATAGGCAGACGCGAGGATCGCATCAATACCAAACAGATAAACCAGGATGGGAATTGAAAGAATTGATCCGCCACCACCGAGCAAGCCAAGGATCAATCCGATGCAGACCGCAGCAACGTAGCCAATGATCTCCATCAGGATTTTAACAGGTTATTACTAATCATCAAAGTTTATTGAACTCCACTATAAATGCATCCGGGTACCGGTTCTTCAGGTCGTTGCGGAATTGCTCGGCTTTGTCCCGTGAAGAAAATTGGCCGAGAATGATTCCGTAAAATTTTACACCGTTCAGCACCTTCACCTGGATCGTAACTTTCTTCTTATATGAATTCTTCAGGTTTTCGGAAAGGCGCATCATGTTCACCAATTCCTGGTACGTTCCGATCTGCACTCCAAAACCTTTCGGGTTCAGTCGTGAGATCTCGAAGTCGTAAAATTCTTTTTCTTCAACGGTCACATGACTCACGGTGGTAACTGGTGCAGACGACTTGCCATCACCTGCATCGATCACTTCCACCGTAACGTCTGCAATACCCTTATTAACGAATCCCAGCTTTTCAGCGGCCGACTTCGACAGGTCGATTACACGGTTCTCAACATAAGGTCCGCGATCGTTGATCGTTACTTCAACCGTCTGATTATTGGCAACGTTAGTCACCTTTACGCGTGTTCCGAAAGGAAGCGTTTTGTGTGCGGCCGTTAACTTGTTGTGCTTGTATTTTTCTCCGCTGGCGGTAGGGCTGCCTTCAAACTTGTCGGCATAGAAGGATGCTTTTCCGGTTTGAACCTGGGCAGAAAGGGTGAGGGCAACCCATTGAAACAGAAAAACGGAAAGTAAAGTTCTCATGCAAGCGTAGTTTAGAATTCAAAAATAGAATTCCGCCATCAAATTTTGAATAAATTAAAGTTGTAATGAGAAGTTCACAAAATTCTCTGTGAAATAAGCACGATTCACATTGTGCATTAGTGAAATCCCGAAAATAGATGTAGCTTTGCCCGGCAAATAATAGATCGTAAATTATTTGCCATGCCACTCGATACCAGCAAATTTCTCTTTGAGGCGCTCACCTACGATGACGTCCTGCTTGTTCCAGCGTATTCTGAAGTACTTCCCCGCGAGACAAAAACGAACAGTCAGTTAACCCGCAACATTCAGCTCAACATTCCTGTGGTGTCAGCGGCAATGGATACTGTGACTGAAGCTGACCTCGCCATTGCCATGGCATTGGAGGGAGGACTCGGATTCATTCATAAGAACATGAAGATTGAGAAACAGGCCGAGCAGGTACGGAAAGTAAAACGCTCACAAAGCGGCCTCATCCTTGACCCCGTAACCTTGTCGGTCGAATCAACCGTTCGTGATGCCGATAATATTATGCGCGAATATCGCATCGGTGGAATTCCCGTGGTGGATAAAGACGGGGTGTTACTCGGGATCATCACGAACCGCGACCTTCGTTTCCAGAAAGATATGGATGCTCCCGTTGCGAAAATCATGACTAAAGAGAATCTGATTACTGCCCCGGAAGGCATTACACTCCTACAGGCAGAAGAAACGCTGAAGAACTATAAGATCGAGAAACTGCCCATCGTCAATAAGAAGGGAATACTTACCGGCCTTATTACGTTCAAAGACATTCAAAAGAAGAAGAACAAGCCGAATGCATGCCAGGATAAGTTTGGCCGATTGCGCGTTGGAGCTGCTGTGGGTGTCACGCCTGATATCCTTGATCGAATTGAGGCGCTTAAAGTGGCCGGAGTTGATGTAATTAGTATCGATACTGCCCATGGCCATTCAAAAGGTGTACTTGATTCTGCTAAGAACGTAAAGAAGAAATATCCCGAACTCGATCTCATCGTTGGAAACATTGCTACCGGTGAAGCTGCAAAGGCGCTCGTGAACGCAGGTGCTGACGCGGTGAAAGTTGGGGTGGGTCCCGGAAGTATTTGTACAACACGCATTGTGGCCGGAGTCGGACTTCCTCAGCTCTCGGCAGTTTACGAATCCGCGAAAGCGATCAAAGGTTCAGGTGTTCCGGTCATCGCAGATGGTGGAATCCGTTTCTCTGGCGATCTGGTAAAAGCTATCGCAGCGGGTGCAGACAGTATTATGATCGGCTCGCTGCTGGCCGGAACTGACGAAGCTCCAGGTGAGATGATTATCTATGAAGGAAGAAAATTCAAGTCGTACCGCGGGATGGGATCGATCGAAGCCATGGAAGATGGCTCGAAGGACCGATACTTCCAGGACGTTGAAGATGATGTGAAGAAACTTGTGCCGGAAGGAATTTCCGGACGCGTTCCCTATAAAGGGCTGGTGTCTGAAGTGCTATATCAACTGGTCGGAGGTCTTCGTGCAGGCATGGGCTATTGTGGCGCACCAACCATTGAGGCGCTCAAAGAAGCGAAGTTTGTTAAGATCTCTTCAGCAGGTGTTGCTGAAAGTCACCCTCATGACGTGACCATCACCAGGGAAGCACCGAACTACAGCCGGAAGTAGTTGCAATGTGCCGTTTTGCCCATTGGTCAATGTGCCAATGAAAAAGCACAAAATGAAGCTGTTGGAATTGGCTAATTGGCGAATTGACAAATCGGCACATTGCCTTTTTCTTCATATTATTGCAGGGCCAATCGTGTGATTGGCTTATTTTTTAGCTCAATTTCGAGGTTTCTCACGGTTCATGCGCGCTAAAGCCATTACGAGACTATTGTTCACTGTCGGGATCATTACCTGGCTGGCTTTATTGTTCACGGATATTTCGGTTGTTTTTAGCACCAATGCGGGGATCAAGCCAGACATTCCGATTTGGGTTCCAAACGTGATCCTGAATCTCTTCATTTTATCCCTTTACTATTATTACAAGTTCAAAATAGAGCGCGATGAGATCTTAAACTTCATCGACCTGCTGTGGCGCGTTTTTGCAACCGGGCTTGTGGCTACCGTCTTCTCGCTTGCGCTTAAGCTTGTAGAGTACCTGCTCGGTTCGACCAAGCTAACCACTCACCCGGTTTTTATCGACCTGCTTTACATTATCAACCTTGGGTTGATGATCGGGTTTTTGATCATGGCATTCAGCGCGTGGAAACGGCTGATCCTCTATCAAAAATCTAAATGGCTGTTGCGGTTTTGGAATGTGTTCGAGTGGGGTCTTCTTTTTGCGCTGCTGTACAACAGCCTTGGATTTACTTCCATTCAGTCGGGGTTCGGTGAAAACGTTCACTACATTCTGTTAACATTCTTTGTCATCCTGGCGCTCGTGCTCTCCGGCAACATGAAGTGGGTAGCTTACCTTAACTTCAAGCAGAAGTGGACAAGTTTACTGTTGTTGTTGCTCACCATCTTTTACCTGCTCTACGGCTTCTTCACGTTGGGCTCACTCTCCGAATCACTTGATGCGTTTCCAACGGTGATATTCACCAACTACAGCTATCACATTTTTATAATGTCGCTGATCACCTTCGTGAGCATCTACAGTATTTTTTCATTTCTGGTTATTCTGTTTAACCTGCCCACTACATCTGTATTCGAGCAGAAGCTTGAGGAAGTGGTCAACTTTCAGCGTATCAGCCAGTCCATCCAGACTGAACAGAGCGAAGACAGTGTCTATAATATTTTGCTTGAGACTTCCGTAAGTACGGTATTTGCAGATGCTGCGTGGTTGGAGCTAAAGGAATCGGAGCAGGATGCAAAGATCTTCACCTATAAGATCACGGATAAGGAGGCGCGAGAGATCATTCAGCACCTGAACGATCAAAATGTGAAAGGTGTGCTCGACCAGGGCAGCGATAAAACAAAAAACCTGTCGAAACACCTGGCTGCGTTAAAAGGTTCGCGTTTTCGATCAATCCTTGCTTTCCCTATTTACGTTAAAGGCGAAAACATCGGGACGCTCGCGCTTCTTAAAGAACTTGCCGAAGGATTCAATAAAGAGATGACCAAGATCGTCTCTACGTTTGCCAACCAGGCAGGGATTTCCATCGAGAATTTCCGGCTGATGGAAGAAGCTCTTCAGAATGAACGTTACAAGGAGGAATTGAAGATTGCGAAGATGGTGCAGAAAAGCCTTCTTCCGGACGTCCTGGAAAAAGATGATGATTTTGAAATTGCAGCCTTCTCCGAATCGGCTGATGAAGTAGGGGGTGATTATTATGACACCTTACGAACCAACGGCAGTGAAGTGTCATTGATCATTGCCGATGTTTCCGGAAAGGGAACTACCGCAGCCTTTCATATGTCTCAGATGAAAGGAATCTTTCACAGTCTGGCGCAAGACTGTATCGAACCAGACCTATTTATGAAGCGCGCGAACCAGGCGCTCGTGTATTGCCTTGAACGAGGCTCTTTCATTTCGGCAACTTTTTTTGTGATCAACAAAGATCAAAAGAAAGTTAAGTATTCTCGTGCCGGCCATTGCCCTGTGCTGTATTACCATGCTGCTACCGACACGATCGAATATTTGAAAGACAAAGGAATTGCTTTGGGTATGGTTCGCAATAAAAGCTATGCAAATTTTATTCAGGCCAACGAATTCCAATACAAGTCTGGCGATATCATGGTGTTGTACACAGATGGAATTACTGAGGCAAAAGACAAAAAAGGCGAGGAGTTTGGCTACGACAGGCTGACGCAGGTCCTTTTAGAGGTAAAGAATGAAGCACCGAAGGAAATTCAGTCACACCTGATAAGCCGACTATATGAATTTTCGGGTACTGAGAATATTAATGACGATTATACAACCATGATTGTCAAGTTTAAATAGCGAATAGGTCAACAAAAGAATTTTAAAAACGTTAATACCATGATCCACATTAAGAGACTTCAGGAAGACGGAGCAGATGTAATTGCCCTGATCGGGGAAATTGATGCCAGCTCTTCCATCGAACTTGACCTGGCTATTGCAAAAAGTGTGGGTGAGGGGTTTACAAAAATCCTGATTGACTGCAGTTCGCTGGAATACATTTCTTCCGCAGGTCTGGGTGTCTTCATGTCTTACATCGAAGAATTTAAGGATAAGAATATCAAGATGGTGCTGTTTGGCATGAATGAAAAAGTTGCCAACACGTTTGAAATTTTAGGACTATACGAATTGTTAACTATTGGCAAAGACAAAGTTCAAGCTAAGAAACTGATCAATGAACTATAAGTATAAAGTTGGCTGCAGCATAGAGAACCTGAAGGGGGTTCGCGATTTTATTCGCGGAGCCTTGAAGGAACACGATGTTGCCGAATTGCAGATCAGCGAGATGGTTCTGGCATTGGACGAAATGTGCTCCAACCTCATGATCCATGCGCATCAGTGCAATCCAGACGATCTGTTCGAACTCCACATTCGTGTCGACAAAGGAAACCCGGTGGTTTTCGAGATCATTGACGATGGAAGCGCATTCGACATTAATCAGTTCAGCGAGCCTGCTCTTGGAAACCTCGTTCACGAAAAACGCAAAGGAGGCCTCGGCATTCGCCTGGTAAAGTCTATCATGGACAAAATCGAATACCAGCATTCTCAGGGCAAAAATATCTGCCGCCTAATAAAACAAGTTGAGTTTAAATAAGAATATCCCTTTATGCAACGTGGAGTGAAGACCTGGACGCTATTGACTTTATTTTTCCTGGCGGGTCCGGTGGTGGCGCAAAAAAAGAATGATACATCAACGCTTTTCACCATTGCAAAAAAGCCAGTTACCATTGACGAATTTTCATACCTCTACAACAAGAATAATCAAGGGAAGAAAGAAGAATTCACTGAAGCCAAGATCGAGGAGTATTTAAAGCTGTTCATCAACTTCAAGTTAAAAGTTGAAGAGGCGCGTCACCGCGGCTATGACACTACCGCTGCCTTCCGGAAAGAGTTTGCCAGTTATCGTGACGAGCTTAGAAAGCCTTACTTGCCCGATGGCAACCTCATCGACAGCCTCACCGCGCTGACCTATGAGCGAATGAAGGAAGAGGTGAATGCATCCCATATCCTCATCAATGTTTCGCCTCAGGCAACTCCTGAAGATACCCTGAAGGCGTTCCAAAAGATCACGGACATTCGTCAACGCGTTATGCGTGGCGAAAGCTTTGATGCGGTGGCGATTCAATATTCAGAAGATCCAACGGCAAAAATGAACAAGGGATCGCTGGGGTGGTTCACAGCTTTACAGATGGTTTTCCCGTTTGAACAAGCTGCTTTTACAACAAAAGTTGGTGATGTAAGTCAGCCCATTCGCACGCAGTTTGGGTATCATATTGTGAAGGTGTTTGGCCGCAGGCCAGCCAAAGGTGAGATCGAAGTGTCACACATCATGCTGCGCTCGGATGGCGAGGCCGATGACCGAGCCAGGAACGTGGCGTTCGAGGTGTATGAGAAACTTCAAAAGGGCGTAGCGTGGAATGAGCTCTGCGCAGAATATTCAGAAGACCCTTCATCCAAAGATAATGGTGGAAAATTGAGAGCGTTCAGCGTTGGCGTGATGACGGCCGTTCCTGAATTCGAGGCGGCTGCCTTTGAATTAAGGAATCCGGGGGATATTTCCGATCCGGTAAAGACGCGATTCGGATGGCATATCATCAGGCTTGAGAAAAAAATCCCGTTGCCACCCTTTGAAGAATTATCGGCATCCATCAAGAATCGCGTGAGCCGCGATGACCGTGCACAGATCTCACGACAGGCAATTCAGGCGAAGATGAAAAAAGAGTTTGGCTTTACTGAAAACAGCCCGATCAAGATGAAGGTATTCGCATTGGCAGATTCATCGCTTACACACGGTCGCTGGAAAGCGAATGGACGCGGTTCCGAGGACGTTCTGTTTTCGATGAATGGAACAAGCTACACCTCGAAAACCTTCCTTGAATACCTGGAGAAAAATCAAAAGGCGAACCTGGTGGGTCCCACAAAGTATATTGAACAGGTGTACAACCAGTATGTAGATGAAGTCCAGGCGATAGCGTTTGAGGAGAAGATCAAACAACAGAATCCGGAGTATGCTTTTTTGCTAAATGAGTATTATGAGGGCATCCTGCTTTTTGAAATCATGGAACGTGAAGTGTGGAACAAAGCCTCCGAAGACAGCCTGGGCCAGCAGAGATACTTTGATGCTCATCGGGATGCGTATCGCGCTGGTGATCGTGTAAAGGCAACGATTTTCTCTTCATCATCAAAAGAGGCTATTGAAAAATTACGCCCACTCGTTGACTCCGGTGATTCTATTCGTATCCACGAAGCTGTTACGAAAGAGAAAATCCGCAAAGAAAACGGCAATTTTGAAAAATCTGATCGTCCGGTGCTCGCAAAGATCGGCTGG
>DASWTP010000174.1:0-3783 GCA_036402075.1 Chryseosolibacter sp.
AGACCGATTTCGCCTCTCTTGTTGTCCGGAATATCTACACCAGCAATACGTGCCATAGTCTTAACCTTGTCTTTGTTTATACCTAGGATTCTTCTTGTTAATCACATACAGTTTGCCCTTGCGTCTGATGATCTTGCAGTCCGCGCTTCGCTTCTTTATGGATGCTTTAACTTTCATTTTTTTATCGTCTTATCTTTATCGTTAGACACATAATTATGTGTCTCTACCATTTCATTATTTGTAACGGAATACAATCCGTCCCTTTGTCAAATCGTAGGGTGACATTTCCAATCGGACTCTGTCACCTGGCAATATGCGGATGTAGTTCATGCGCATCTTACCTGAAATATGAGCCAGTACTTCGTGACCATTTTCGAGGGTCACACGGAACATTGCGTTCGACAATGCTTCGCTTATAGTGCCATCTTGCTCAATTGACTTTTGTTTCGCCACTTATAACTATAATTTTCTTCTATGTACTCGTGTGTCGTCAGTATTTCCGTTCTGTCTGCGTGTATGGCCACCATGTGCTCGAAGTGTGCTGATGGTTTTTTGTCCGCTGTGCGAATCGTCCATCCGTCTCGCTCCTGAACCACGTTTTTCGTTCCCTGGTTGATCATCGGCTCAATCGCGAAAACCATCCCGGGTACAATCTTCACTCCCTTCCCCCGCTTTCCGTAATTCGGAACTTCAGGATCTTCGTGAAGCTTCTTTCCAACGCCATGTCCAACCAGTTCTCTTACGACCCCGTAACCAAAACTTTCAACATAACTCTGAATGGCGAAGGCTACATCTCCTATCCGGTTGCCGGCTTTCGCCTGGGCAATTCCCTGATAGAGGGACTCGTATGTTCGTTCCAGTAACAAAAGTGTTTCAGGTTTACACCCTTCCAGCGGATAGGTGTAAGCCGAATCGCTGTGATAACCTTTGTACTGAACTCCACAATCAACACTGAGAATGTCACCTTCTTTCACTTCATAACTACTTGGGAATCCGTGCACTACGATCTCGTTTGCCGAGATGCACAGTGAGGCTGGAAACCCCCTGTAATTTTTGAATGAAGGAACACCGCCATGATCGCGGATGAACTCTTCTGCCAACTTATCGAGCGTGATTGTTTTCACACCCGGTCTGACGTGCTTTGCTATCTCTCCGTGAGCTTTACCCAGAATCTGAGCACTTTCACGAATAATAACCAGCTCCTCTTCAGTCTTTAAGTTGACCATTCAGCTTTTAAGCCGCAGCAAATTGAGAACGTCCTTTTACCCTGCCCGACTTCATCATTCCTTCGTAGTGTCTCATCAACAGGTAGCTTTCGATTTGCTGGAGTGTGTCGAGGATAACCCCAACCATGATCAGCAATGACGTGCCACCGAAGAATTGAGCGAAGTTCTGACCTACCCCAAGCTTCACAGCAAATGTTGGAAGGATGGCGATGATGGCCAGGAACAATGCACCAGGCAATGTAATTCTTGATAATACTGTATCTATAAACTCTGCAGTTTGTTTACCGGGCTTTACACCGGGCACGAAACCACCGTTTCTCTTTAGATTATCTGCGATGTCATTTGAGTTGATGGTAATCGCAGTATAAAAGAAAGTGAAAATCAGGATCAACGAAGCAAATACTAAACTGTATTGCCATGAATAAGGATCAGAGAATGTTTGTCCGATAGACGCTCCGATCTCAGTGTCTTTCCAGATACCTACTACAAGCACCGGGATAAACATCAACGCCTGGGCGAAGATGATTGGCATAACACCAGCAGAGTTCAGTTTCAGCGGAATGAAATCGCGCTTACCACCATACAGCTTATTACCGATTACCTGCTTTGCATATTGGATCGGGATTCTGCGGGTTGCCTGAGTGAGCATAATTACACCCATGACAATCGCGAACAACACGAGCAATTCGATAATGAATAGCAACGCCCCGCCCATGCCCTTATTGATCACCGCTTCATCGTAAACTGCCAGCGGCAGACGAGAAACGATACCAATCATGATCAGAACTGAAATACCGTTACCGATACCTTTATCTGTAATTCTTTCACCCAGCCACATACAGAACATGGTTCCGGCAACAAGGATCGTGATTGCCGAGAAGTAGAAGAAGAATCCAGGATCAAGGATAGCAGCATCATCGATTGTTCCACGCAGGTAAGCGTAAGACTGGAAACCGGTGATGAAGATCGTGAGTACGCGTGTGATTTGATTCAAACGCTTCCGACCCGAATCGCCTTCTTTCTGCAATTTCTGGAAGTACGGAACAGCGAAAGTCAACAGCTGCACGATGATCGATGCCGAAATATACGGCATGATACCAAGCGCAAAGATTGACGCGCGGCTGAACGAGCCACCCAGGAATGTATTTAACAATCCAAGGATACCTTCTGTTGCTCCACCGGTCAAGCTAGGGTGAGTAGCATCGATACCTGGGATAACGATATACGAGCCCAATCGGAAGATGATCAGAAATCCGATCGTGTTCAGGATTCGCACCCGAAGATCTTCGATTGAAAAAATGTTTCGTATGGTCTGAAAGAAACGCTTCATTATTTCACGGTTGTAGCGGTGCCACCAACTTTTTCAATTGCTTCTTTTGCAGTAGCAGAGAATGCATGGGCCTCAACGCTGATCTTTGACTTCAACTCTCCTCTTCCTAACACTTTCACCTTATCGCTCTTGCGAACGATCCCGTTGTCGATCAAAAACTGGAGGTTGATGGTTGCTCCTTTGCTTTCGGCAGCGAAGGCTTCCAACACATCCAGGTTAATACCCTTATAATAAACCTTATTATTGTTCTTAAAACCGAACTTCGGTACGCGTCTCTGCAATGGCATCTGACCACCTTCGAAGCCAGCCTTGCTGTGGTAACCTGAGCGTGACTGAGCTCCTTTGTGACCACGACCTGCTGTAGATCCACCAGATCCCTGACCACGGCCAAGTCTTTTGTTTGTTCTTACTGATCCTTCTGCAGGAGTTAGTGTATGCAGTTTCATCTTAGATTTCTTTAACAGTGATCAAATGATTTACCTTTTTGATCATACCGGCAATCTGAGGGGTTAGCTCATGTTCAACGGTTCTATTGATCTTACCTAGACCAAGCGACTGGATCGTAAGGATCTGGGTCTGTGGTCTCTTAATCGTGCTTCTCTTTTGAGTGATCTGTACTTTCTTCGCCATGTCGCTTAGCCGTTAAATACTTTGGACAATGCAATACCTCTGTTTCTTGCGATGCTGTTTGCATCACGCATACTAGTCAAAGCTTTGAAGGTAGCCTTTACCACGTTGTGCGGGTTTGACGAACCTTTAGACTTTGCCAATACATTGTGCACGCCTGCGCTTTCCAATACTGCACGCATCGCACCACCTGCGATAACACCAGTACCAGGGGATGCTGGCTTCAACAATACGAAACCACCACCGAACTTACCAAGCGACTCATGAGGAACAGTTCCTTTGATGATCGGAACTTTCACCAGGTGCTTTTTGGCGTCATCGATTCCTTTTGTGATCGCGTCAGTTACTTCATTGGCTTTACCAAGGCCGTAACCTACAACACCGTTTCCATCGCCTACTACAACAATGGCTGCGAAGCTGAATCTGCGACCACCTTTCACCACTTTCGCTACGCGCTCAATGGCTACTACCTTTTCTTTCAGGTCGATTTCGCTGGCTTTTACTGTGCTAATATTGCTTACAGACATATTATGAATTTCTTAATGCTTAGAATTTTAAACCACCTTCTCTGGCACCTTCAGCAAACGCCTTCACGTTGCC
>DASWTP010000175.1:0-4166 GCA_036402075.1 Chryseosolibacter sp.
ATAAATGATCATCCGGTACTTCTCGCAGAAATGGGTTTGGCAGAGACTGACGCCCTCTGGGTTTCATTGCTCACGTATTCAGACGGAGAATACAAGGCGAACGAACGAAACAGGATTTACTTTTAGCTAAGTTACTTTGATGCCGCAGTCCTGATATCATTGGAATGATCGGTCGGGGCGAGTGGGAGCTGAGATGTGAAGGATACTCTGCTGCGATGCTATCACCAGCGCGTGAGAGATGTGCTCAGGTGTTCACGTGCTCATGTGCTCAGGTTGACTCGTTTGGAAAGTTAGTGACGAGCGAGGAAACTCGACTATCGGGCGAGGTGTTAATGTGTTAAGGTTTAAAGTGCTAATGTGTAAAGGTACGTTCACCCGTCACCTCGAGCCTTCAAGCCCGCTATGAAAAGAAAAACTCACCGCGAGAGGCCAGGGAGCAGAACGCTGAGCCGCACGTGCATTTAAAATATCCTCCGCGTTAAAACTGCATTTTGTATTTTTCCTGAGGTTCGCACCCATTAGGTCCATGCGTTCGCGCGTGAGAGATGTGCTCAGGTGTTCAGGTGCTCAAGTGCTCAGGTTGTCTCGTTTAGTAAAGTTATTGTGACGAGCGAGCAGACTCGGCTATCGGGCCGAGGTGTTAATGTGTTAAGGTTTAAAGTGTTAATGTGTTTGGGGTGGGTTGCCCATCGACTGTCGATTCGTTATCTTTGGTTCGATCTACCAAGCTCATTTTATGACCCTTTCTAAACTTGTGACCGCACTTGTGCTGTTGATTGCTCTTCCACAGCTTTTATTTTCGCAACCGCTCTCGCACCACGGACCAAACGAGGTATACGGTGTTAACGACCTCATCTTCGGCAAAGAGAATAAGCTTTTCATTGGTACCGCAGGAGGGTTGTTTGAGTCAACCGATCTTGGCGTGACCTGGCAGCGACCCGCAAACTTTAAAAGCAGTGTTTACCAGACGCCTTCTTTCACCATCAATAAAAAGACGGGTGATCTCTTCTGGTATGGATCTTCTTCGGGTGCCGAATTTTTCCAGACAAAAGACAACGGCACCACCTGGATTTCACACCTGCTGTTTATTCCCGATCTCATTAACGCGTTTGCCGTGTATGGCGACACGGTTGTGATTGCGGCAGGCAATGCATTACAAATAAAGCGCCTCAGCGACACATCACCTTTTCCAACGTTGATACCTTCCTTTACCAATGTGTTGATCCGCAAAATTGCGTTCGAGAAAAATATTATCGTGGCGGTGTCTAATGACCGGATCTACTATTCTGCTGACCGCGGAGCAACCTGGAAAGACCGCACGGCACTCTCTGCCAATCCGGTGAGGGATCTTATCATCGTAAACGGAAATATTTTCCTGACGTATTCGCTGGGAGGCATGTTTGTGTCACCCGATGCGGGCGCTTCGTGGATCGCAAAAAACTCTGGCCTGGTGCGCCAAAACGTAACGGATATGTATCTGGACGGAGATAAGTTCTATGCCATGACGGACGGTGCGAACAATATCTACCAGTCTGTGGCAGACGCCAACTCACCCTGGACTCCCGTTTCCTCATCGCCCGCAGGTGAATTTCCAAATACATTCGCTATTAGCGGGAACACAGCATTGGCAGGAACGTCCAACGCCATCTACCGATCGACAAATCTGGGAAGCAGTTGGCAGAAGTCGGTGACCGGCATCACGGATGTGTTCAGGATTTACAAAATGCAAATTTCATCAGACGGCAGTATCTGGGCTACGGCATCGCACACGGGCATCTATCGGAAAAAACCAACGGAAAATAATTTTGAAAGTGTTATCACCGGAACAAACTATGCTGAGACAGCGCTGCGCGGAGACACACTGCCCATTGCTATGGATCACCAGATCCGCATGTATAATGTGATTACGGGAGAATTTGGCAGAACAATATCATCGCTCAACATCGGGTTAGTTCGGGATTACGTGGAGGTGGGCGCGTATCGTTTTCTCGGCACGATGATCAGTGGCGTGCATCGTCAGCATGCCAACGAGCCATGGGAAAGTTTTAATACAGGTCTGACGGAGTCTGACATCCGCGATCTGAAAAATGACGGTCAGGTACTTTTTGCCGGAACAAGCGCTGGACTTTTTAAGACGGATGTAACGCAAAATCAATGGTCTAAAGTTACGTTAGGCGCAAACAGCGGTGGTGTTTACCAGATCCATGTGTTTGCAGATAAGATCTTCGTGCTGACTGTCAGCGAAGTTTTCGTATCGGCCGATCATGGTGCTACCTGGCAAACCATCGAAGCATTGAAGAACACAGGCGTTGATTGCTTTCACCGAAATAATAATCAACTGTATGCTTCTTCCTTCGGCACACTGTATGCCTCACACGACAATGGAACCACATGGAGTAAGCAAGTGCTAAATGGACTTTTTACCGATGCGATGCTCGCCACCAACGATAAGCTTTATATTGGAACTCTGGAGCATGGAATCAAGAGCCTCGGCTTCAATCAGGACCAGGCAATCACATTTTCGGTGGCTGATAAAACGATGAATGACCCCGCGTTTATGCTTACCGCAACGGCTACGTCCGGGCTGCCTGTGACCTTTTCGTCATCGGATGCCACTGTGCTTTCGATTAGCGCCTCGAACGAAGCCGCGATCCTCAAACCCGGAACAGTGACAATCACTGCCTCTCAGCCGGGTAATATGTTCTTTAAACCCGCGGAAGTGAAGCGGACAATAACAATCAGCACAGTGGTGGGCACCGAAGAGGCCATGGCGAATGAATCGCGCTACCAACTTTTTCCAAACCCCGGAAGCGGTTTGTACACAATCCATCTTCCTCGCAGTAGCGGCAAGGACGTGTCGCTCAGTGTGATCGATATGATGGGCAGACCGGTGCCTGCGCGCTACAACGTAGAGGGTACCGTACTGACGTTTGAACTGCTCGATTCACGGAACTCGGCACTAACGGCATTGGTGAAATCGAATGCAGGAGTGGTTGCAAAGCGATTTGTAAACGTACAGTAATGTCCATGGTTATTCAGGAGCTCCAAATTTGGGGTTTACCAAATCAATTCGAATTGCTATAATTAGAATTCGATTTAAACCCTCCTACTAACATGCCCAGCATTGTACAATTTCTTCACTCCGGTCGCGAGCATAGGCCTGAAAACCCTCCTTCAAACAATTATAAGGACTGGAATAAAGGCGATCACCTGCGAAAATTTCTGCGAGCGGAAGGGGAGTATGTTTTGAATAACTCATTAAAAAAAGCCGAATTGTGTTTTTGGGGCGAATGGGAACCGCAGAGCCATGTTTCGCCTTTACTGCAAAATGGAAACAAATTTTTTCCTAAGTGGCTTCACACCAGGGATCTGATACACCCTATACCGAATAAGCCGAAGCTGCAAAATACCGATCCCTTTGTTTTTGATCATGAATTTAAATACTTCGTTTGTCACCAGGTAAAGAAAAAAAGAAAGAGTGCCCGTGTGGTGCCAACTGCACTGGCAAAGCTTGATGTAGGATCTCTCATACTTTTCGGGTCTAAAGCAACCGATAATGGCAACGCAGTTTTTCTGCTGGATACTGTATTTGTTGTTTCCGATTTCATTGAATACAATCCACGGGTAAGTCCGTTGACAACTCAGCACATCAGCCAGGCGTACTATGATTATGTTTACGGTAAGTTGTTTTCTCCGGCAGGACCGGATGTCGATCTTCGGTTGTACATGGGCGCCACATTCGGCAGTAAGGTGGATGGGATGTATTCCTTTGTGCCGAGCCAGGTCTTTGATCCAGACCGTAAAGCTGGGTTTGCTCGTGTGCCATTCAATAACTCATCGCCATACATTAGTCCGGAAATGACACAAGGTTTTAAAGTTACCCGGAACCTGACTCCGAATCAGGTGACATCGTTCTGGAATACCGTTGTGTCGCACTCGCGAAAAGTTGGCTGTGTTGAGGGTGTGCATTTTTATTGAATGTATTTCTGAAAGGACGATGTTGGGAAGGATCCGTTCACGGTCATAGCCATCGCCAAAGGAATATCCAACAATCAATGCTGAATAATGAATATCGAAGTGGATTAAGGCAAACGATGACTCCTCGGCTCGAAGCTCGCAGCTTGGACCTGGTGGCGAGAGTTCGTTCATGAGTCGTAGCTATAGCC
>DASWTP010000176.1:0-26010 GCA_036402075.1 Chryseosolibacter sp.
AAACCCCCGGCTTAGGCCAGGGGTTATCAGTCGAGGGGCTAAAGCCCCGGCCGATGCAGTGCTCTAGAAGCGCAAGATAGCTTTGACAACGGGAGTCCAGTAGAAAAGATCTTCTGCATCATAGTGCTGGATCTTTTTGTTACTGAATCAATCAACGCTTTGCAAGTCGCAGAACTCCGGCTTAAGCCGGATCGGAGGTAAACCCCCGGCTTAGGCCAGGGGTTATCAGTCGAGGGGCTAAAGCCCCGGCCGATGCAGTGCTCTAGAAGCGCAAGATAGCTTTGACAAGGGGAGTCCAGTAGAAAAGATCTTGAGCATCGTGCTGGAACCTTTGTTATTGAATCAATCACCCTTTGCAAGTTGAAGAACTCCGGCTTAAGCCGGGGGTTACCAGTCAAGAGGCTAAAGCCCCGGCATGATCCACTGCTTTAGAAGTGCTGTCGAAATCTGGTGTGATCTGCTTTGCTTAATCAAATCCATGTGTACCTTTAAAGTCATTGAATTCATGATCGAACAATTGTTTCTCATGATGTCGCTCCTGGTGCAGAATATAATTCCGCACCTGGAAAACGCTTCGATTACTCACAGAAGCAGCAAAGTAGTCGTCAGCCCAAATCAATTTGACGGAAAAAAGTTTTCTCTTGTTTGCCCAATTAGAGGACTCACCTTTCAGCAATTGGACTGTCCTGGCAATAGTTTGATCACTGGAAAGCGAGATGAGGCAATGAACATGCTCTTCATAGCCACCTATCGCCAAAAGGTGGATTGACTTCGACTTCGCGTTTTCGCGGATGTGGTTAAAAAGGATTTCCCTTTTATCCTTCACCAATATTGGCTCCCGATACTTTGTGCCCCAGACAACATGAACCAAAATCCGTACGAAACTCATGACGCAGTTTTTAGTAAAACATTTGTTCGCCTGACGAAATCGCACAGGCTTGCATCATTTGGTTCGGACAATAAAGTTAAACAAAGGTTTTTATACTTGTTAGAAGCATCTCCCTTTCTTTGAGTACGTTTGCCCAGCACATGGCCTCTTTAGCTTGAGCACGTTGCTGTTAATCCCCTGCCTAAGCCGGGGAAGAGAGCGGTCAGATCAATCACTGATTCGCGATCCGCGAGATCTCAAACTCAACTCTTCGGTTCAGTTTTCGATGGTCGTCATGCTCTTCTTTCACAATGGGTTTTGAGCTTCCATAGCCGTGCGCTTCAATGCGTGACGCATCGATCTTGAATTGATAAATGAGATAGGCTTTGATCGCATCAGCACGCGCTTGTGAAAGACGTAAGTTGGAATCTTCTTTTCCCTGTGAATCGGTGTGGCCGGAAATATTAACTTTCAATCTCGGGTGGTCAATCAGAAAATTTGCAAGGCGGTCCAGATCCTTGTGCATGGCTGGAAGAATGTCCGCTTTGCCATTTTCAAACTCGAGGGTCTCAAAGGCTATTTTGCTTTCAATCGGCTCGGTTTCTTTATTTATTTCACGATCGCCATCCATGAAGAATACTTCTTCGATCCGGAAAAAATCTTCTCCCTGAATGATCAATAAATAATTTCTTTTGTTGATCAGCTGGAAGTCAAAGCTCCCATCCGGGCGCAGGAACTTGGGTGCTACTTCTACACCATGGTCAAGGTCAATGATCGATACGATGCCTTTCAATGGCTTCTTGGTTTGTGAGTCTATCAGCGAGCCTTTCAGGTTAGCTACAGCTTCGGGCTGCGCCTCCATAGGAACGGGAAACGAATGGAGATCGAGGTTTTGCCGGTTTTCTGCTTCCGATCGTGCATAGTACAAACGGCTGGATTGTGAATCGATTGTGAAGTAATATTCACTACCCTGACCGTTGACGAGAGGGCCAATGTTTTTGGGTTCTCCCCAGAAATTATTCCGCTTGTACGATTTATAGATATCGAAATCACCGAATGTTACGGGTTGCCCATTTGAACTGAAGTACAGAACATTAAATCGATGATGAAAAAATGGACTAACCTCACTTCCCTGTGTGTTGATGATGGCGCCCATGTTTTGCGCTTTCTGCCATTCACCTTTGTTGTTCTTCACAGCATAGTAGATGTCTGAAAGACCGAACCCCCCCAGCCGGTCGGAGGCGAAAAATAAAGTATCACCGCTGTGCGATAGGGAAGGATGTGAATCCCACGCGGGCGTGTTGATGTTGACTCCCAGGTTTTTAACGTTACCCCACGTGCTGTCTTGTTTCAGCTCTGCTTCAAAAATATCACAGTTGCCGTGAGAGTCAGGTGAATTGCAACGCGCGAAGTAAAGTTTCTTTCCATCTTTGGCGAGGCATGCTGAACCTTCGTTGTACTGCGTGTTGATCGTCTTGAACGGTTGAGCTTCACCCCACTGGTCGGCTTCACGTTTCGTGAAGAAAAGATCCTCGTCATACTTTTTTTCCGAGTTTGCAAAATGACTGTTTCGCTTGGACGTAAAGAGCAGGAGGTAGTCCAGGTTTCCAATGGTGGGGCCGTAGTCCGCTTTGTCGGAGTTCACCCAGTCATCCATGCGCAGCAACACACCGTGGGGTGGCCGGAGCGTATCGATTTCTTTTCGGTACTCTACAAGTTCGTAATATTCCTGCAGTGGCACGTAGTAATCTTTTTCGTTTTTGGTCAACGTGTCGAACTCGGCCAACACCTTTCGTGCAGTGAGGGGCTGGCGGTGGTGCTTGAGCGCAAGCTTGTAGAGCAGAACCGACTCGCCAGGCTTACCGTATTTCTGCGAAAGTTTAGCCAGTTTCCAGATGAGGTCTGTTTGAAGAGCGAAATTTCCAATCGCGAAATTCTTGACATACGCGCGAAGAGCAGTATACAGTTGCGCTTCATCATTGCTTGCTTCATACTGCTTGATCTTTTTTAATTTATCTTCATCGAGATAAACCGTTTTTGAAGCGAGATTTGGGAAGTTGAAGATGTCAGACTGGCTATAGTTTGTCAGGCTGTCATCAAGCTCGATAATGTCAGCTTTTTGAAACTTTTTTTTCGGCTTTTGCGCCATCAGCGTTAGACTGCTGATAAAGAAAAAGGCCATTATCCAGATTGAAAAGTAGGTTTTCACTGACCGCGGGGCAATTAAAAAGTAGCCTATTTACTTAAAGTTGCCACATTTTTGCTTCTTTTACAACTTACATGACGGCAGGCAAGCTCCGCTGGCACTACTATTGTCCCCTATAGACGTTCTTAAATTTTGTACTACTGGTAACCTTTTAACGTGCCAAAGTGGCATCTTTGCATTTCATGTTTAATACATTACCTATACAACTCGTTCAGGAAGACAATGATGATCTGATCCAGATGATAAATCCGGAGCAGGAGAGCGACCTGAAACCTGAAGACCTTCCCTCCGAGCTCTCAATACTTCCGATAAAAAACACCGTCTTGTTTCCTGGTGTTGTTATTCCCATCACGGTGGGTAGACAAAAGTCGATCAAGCTTGTAAAGAAAGCATACCAGGGAAATCGCATCATCGGAGTGGTGGCCCAAAAAAACTCGCAGGCGGAAGAGCCAACGCTGGAAGATTTATACCGTACCGGAACTGTTGCCAGGATCATCAAGATGTTGGTGCTGCCGGATGGAAATACAACGATCATTATCCAAGGCAAGAACAGATTCGCTATTCGCGAGTTTGTGCAGGAGGATCCTTACCTGACAGCGCGTATTGACCTTCTCACAGAGCCGGTGCTGAATGTGAACAGCAAAGAAGCGAAAGCCCTTGTTCAATCCCTTAAAGACTCCGCACTGAAGATTCTCAAGCTTAATCCTGAGATTCCGCAAGAAGCCCAGGTAGCACTCGAGAACATTTCGAGCATGTCGTTCCTCATACATTTCCTGGCGTCAAACCTGAGTGTAGATGTTACCGACAAACAAAAGATTCTTGAAACGGAGAACCTGAACGACCGCGGCACACTCCTGCTGCAGTACATGCTCCGCGACATTCAGATGCTGGAGATCAAACATGAGATCCAGAAGAAGGTACATACCGACATCGATCAGCAACAGCGCGATTACTTTCTGCGTCAACAAATTAAAGTGCTGCAGGATGAGCTTGGCTATGATGGTCCGGATAAAGAAGTTGAAAAACTTCGCAAGAAGGCAGAGTCAAAAAAATGGCCAAAGCAGGTAAAAGAACATTTCAACAAAGAACTCGATAAGCTCTTACGCATCAATCCAATGGCCGCTGAATATCCGGTGGCGATGAATTATGTGGAGTTCATGCTTGACCTCCCATGGGGTGAGTACACCGTAGACGATTTTGATTTGAAGAAAGCAAAAAAGATTCTCGATCACGATCATTTTGGCCTGGAGAAAGTCAAATCGCGGATTCTCGAGTACCTCGCGGTGCTCAAGCTTAAGCAGGATATGAAAGGACCGATCCTTTGTCTGTATGGACCGCCCGGTGTCGGAAAAACTTCACTTGGCAGATCTATCGCGAAAGCACTGCAGCGAAAATACATCCGTATGTCGCTGGGAGGTGTGCATGATGAAGCCGAAATCCGCGGGCATCGTAAAACCTATGTTGGTGCGATGCCGGGCAAAATTCTGCAAAACATCAAGAAGTCGCAGTCGTCAAATCCTGTTTTTATTCTCGATGAGATTGACAAGGTGAAATCTGATTTTCGTGGGGATCCATCGTCTGCCTTGCTTGAAGTGCTTGACCCGGAGCAGAATAATGCTTTTGGCGACAACTACCTGGAAGTGGACTACGATCTTTCGAAGGTGCTCTTCATAGCGACAGCGAATTCGCTCGACACGATTCATCCGGCTTTGCGCGATCGAATGGAAATCATCGAAATCACAGGCTACACGCAGGAAGAAAAAATCGAGATTGCGATGAAGCACCTTGTTCCAAAACAATTGAAGGAGCACGGTTTGAAATCTTCGCAGGTGAAATTTACCCGGCAGGCCATCGCCAAAATTATCAATAGTTACACGCGCGAATCGGGGGTTCGTAACCTTGAACGTAAAATCGGAACGTTGGTGCGCAACATTGCCAAGGCAGTGGCCATGGAAGAGGAGTTTGACAAAACGATCAGCGAAGAATCTGTGCGCAAAATTCTCGGGCTCGAGATCCACGATGAAGAATTGTACCAGGATAATGAAATCGCGGGCGTGGTGACGGGCCTTGCATGGACGCAAGTGGGAGGAGAGATCTTGTTTGTTGAGTCAAGCCTGAGTCGTGGTAAGGGTGCCCTAACAATTTCTGGTCAGCTTGGGGAAGTGATGAAAGAGTCAGCGATGGCCGCACTTTCTTACTTGAAGTTTAATGCCGATGCGTTGGGCATTGACCATCGGATTTTCCAGCAATACGATTTGCACATTCACGTTCCGGCCGGAGCCGTTCCAAAAGATGGCCCGTCTGCTGGAATTACCATGCTCACATCGCTTGCGTCAATTTTTACGCAACGTAAGGTGAAATCGAAACTCGCCATGACCGGTGAGATAACTTTACGCGGAAAAGTACTCCCGGTTGGCGGGATCAAAGAAAAGATTTTGGCAGCCAAAAGAAGCGGAATCAAGGAGATAATCCTGAGCTCGAAAAACCGGAGAGACATTGAGGAGATTGAGAAGCATTATATTAAAGGATTAGTATTCCACTTCGTTGATACCGTTGATGAAGTGTTGAAAATCGCGCTCTTAAAAGAAAAGGTGAAGCAACCGCTGGTGTTTTCACTAACCGAGCAGAAGTTTCAGAATTATGTTAACAACTAGGGTGTCAGTCGGCTGAACGCAGTTTACGATGGCATGGAAATCTTAGTTTAGTAAATCAAACAACAGCCACTTGGCTGAAACAAAGAACATTGACGTTTATGATGGATTCGCAATATCTTACTCCCCGACAAATTGTTCAGGAATTAGATAAATATATAATTGGCCAGGATGACGCAAAACGCAACGTGGCAATTGCGCTCAGAAACCGCTGGCGAAGAATGAATGTTAAAACTGAAATCAAAGGTGATATCATTCCGAATAATATCCTGATGATAGGTGCCACCGGTGTGGGTAAGACGGAAATTGCCAGGCGGCTGGCGAAGATTGCTGATGCGCCCTTTGTAAAAGTGGAGGCCTCAAAATTCACGGAAGTGGGTTATGTAGGCCGGGATGTTGAGAGCATGGTGCGCGACCTGGTGGAGCAGTCGGTAAATATGGTGAAGGCCAAGAAGAAGGAGGAGGTGAAAGAAAAGGCGGCCGGGGCTGTAGAGGATATTATCCTGGATGCATTGATCCCGCCTGTGAAATCTCATAGCGCGAAAGCTGGTTTCTCCTCTGACGTTTCTTCATCCGATGAAGAGCTCAATGAGAAGACACGAACACTCTTTCGGGAAAAGATCAGAAATGGTGAATTGGAGGAGCGGAAGATCGACATACACATCAAGGGAACTGCTGGCTCGAATGTTGGTATGGTTGGCGCGGGCATGATGGATGAAGTCTCCATGATGAACCTCCAGGAGATGCTGAATGGCATGCTTCCGAAAAAAAGCAAGAAGCGCAAAGTTACGGTGGCCGAAGCCCGGAAGCTCCTGCTCGAAGAAGAGGCAGCCAAGCTGATCGATATGGATGAAGTTAAGGAGGAGGCGATTCGCAGGGCCGAAGATGCTGGAATTATCTTTATTGATGAGATCGATAAGATTGCGTCCGGTGGAAAAAAAGGTGGGAGCGGCCCAGACGTGAGCCGTGAAGGTGTGCAGCGCGACTTGCTTCCAATTGTGGAAGGCAGCACCGTAAACACCAAGCACGGGGTTATTAAAACAGATCACATCCTGTTTGTTGCAGCGGGCGCATTTCACATTTCAAAACCATCAGATCTTATTCCGGAATTGCAAGGACGTTTTCCGATTCGTGTTGAGTTAAATAACTTGACGAAAGAAGATTTCATACGCATTCTGAAGGAACCCAAGAATGCTCTTACCAAACAATACCAGGCGCTGTTTGAAGCGGAAGGTGTGAGAATTACATTCGAAGAGGATGCGATGGAAGCAATTGCTGACACGGCATTCACGATAAATTCAGAGGTGGAAAATATCGGAGCGAGGCGACTTCACACGGTGATGAGCAAACTGCTCAATGAGTTGCTTTTCGATGTTCCGGATAAAATTCCGGCAAACTCAGTTGTTCCAATCAACGCAGACCTCGTTCGGGAAAAGCTTACCGGCTTAGTAAAGAACAAGGACCTGAGCCAATACATCCTTTGATGCGTGTCGTTTTCCTGATAGGCCTTCTTCATCTGTCAACCGGACTGGTGGCGCAGGACCTTGAAGTGTCTCCACCGCAACCGTCACGTGACTCACTCCGAGATGGACATATTCAACTTTTTCCCAACGACTTCTTTATTTATCCCGTGCTTAAGCAACGCACCTTGAGCTTTGAACTTGAAAAGGCAGATCGCTCGAGGTTGCTGACCTATCGCCCCAACAACACGTATAGCTTTGGCCTTGGTTTGTATCTGTTTGAAGTCGGAGCTGAGCTGGCTTTCGCGATCCCGGTTGCCGAAAGAAAAACTGAACTTTTCGGAACGTCAAAGGCGCGTGATATTCAGCTGAACATGCTTGGAAAGAAGTTTGGACTGGATGCTTACTACCAACGTTATCGCGGATTTTATATCACCGACAAGGATAATGAACCTGGAAAGGACTTGCCATACCCGCAACGGGGCGACATCATCTCCCGAAACTTCGGCCTCACCGGGAGTTACATTTTCAATAACCAAAAATTCTCCCTGCGTTCCGTCTACAATTTTTCAGAACGGCAAATCTTCAGCAAGGGCTCATTTCTGGCGCTTGTAAATCTCGGGCGCTTCACGCTCGAGGCCGACTCGTCAATATTAGAGCCAACACAAGAAGTCGTTTTTAGTAATAATGTTTCCTTCAAAAAACTTCGTTATTCAACGTTCAGTGTAGCCCCTGGCTACTCCTATAATCTCATCTATCGGAATTTCTTTTTGAATGGAACATTGGGAATAGGCCCCGCACACCACTGGATCTATTATCAGCGTGAGACGGGTGCAGGCCGGCATGAAACCGGAATCAACTCGTTTGTTGCTGCGCGGATTGGCATCGGATACAATGGCGACAGGATTTTCGGTGGCATTGCTTTTCTCACACAGGGAAGTAATGTGAAATTTGAAGACGTAAGGTTCTCTAATAACAACGCATCGTTTAAGATCCTGATGGGCTACCGATTCAAGGAGTGGGGAAAACTTAAGACCCGGGCCTGGGATCAGATACCGTTCAAGCTTTAGTCTTTTTGGCTTTTCGGATAATCGTACAGTATAAGGTCACCTTTGCCAAAGTCAATGTGCTTCCATGAGTTTGTCTGAAACGTGAATGCAACCACACCACAGGTGGGTACATTGTCAATGTAGTGACTGCGGTCGTGGTTCATCGTGTTGACAAAGTCCGTCAGGCCGGGATTATGACCGAACAGAATAACACAATCATTCTTGTCGCTCAGCGAGCGGATCACGTTCAGAATCTCATCTTCATCAGCATGATATAAAGCGCGATCTGTCTTTATCTTTTCTTTCGGAAAACCAATCGCATCGGCAATCCGTTTGGCGGTTGAGAGCGCGCGTTTTGCCGGACTTGAAAGCAAGAGATCCGGAACGATGTCTTTTTCCTTCAGACGTTTACCCATACGGGGTGCGTCAATTTTACCGCGTTCGTTAAGGGGACGATCAAAATCAGCCAGCCCTTCCTCCTCCCAGCTCGATTTTGCGTGTCGAATCAGATAAACGGTTTTCATTCCTGAATATAACAAATCATCATACACTCCGTTCAGTAAAACCAGACAATATAGAATGCACGGCCCTGGGTTTCATCAAAAAGAAAATTGTATACGCATGAAACTCAATTTATTATATCTTCGCAGCCATGGCAAATGCTAAACGCATCAGGCGTTATATTCAATACGGTGTTGTTTATTGGTTTGTGAGGCTCCTCATTGCAATTTCCATGAGCATCCCACGCAAAACATGGCTGAGCGTGTGCGGTGCACTCGGATCGTTAGCCTATCATGTCGCAGCGAAAACTCGCAAGCTTACCATTCGCCACCTTACCATGGCATTTCCCTCCAAAACTCCAGCAGAAATTAAAACGTTGGCGAAAAGCACGTTCAAGATGCTCGGCAAAAATGCTGGCGACATTCTTCGAAGCAGCCGTTCCGTTAAGTCTCTAAAAGACCTTGAAAAATTTCTGATCACGGATGGACTTGAAAACTATGAGGTGGCCCACAAGAAAGGAAAGGGAGTGATTTTTCTAACCTGTCACCTTGGTGCATTCGACATGCAAATCACCAACATGGCCATGCGCGGATTAGATCCCAACATCATCGGGACGCCACTCAAAGATCCGCGTTTAAATGAGCTGTTGTGGGAGTACCGCAATGCACATGGTGCCATTGCGATCGCGCGCGGGAAGGAGACGTTTAAGCTGATCAAAGTTCTCAAGTCGGGCGGTTCTGTTGCGCTGCTGATTGATCAGGATACAAAAGTGAAAAGTGTGTTCGTTGATTTCTTCGGCATGCCGGCATCAACTCCTGCGGGCGCTACCGTTCTCGCACTCAAAACCGGAGCCGCAGTAATCCCGACTTATATTCACCTCGGTGAGGATGGACTGCAGCACATGTACCTGCTTCCTGAAATTCCCATGACTATAACCGGAGACGAAGAAAAGGACATCGTTTTCAATACCCAGATTCTTACAAACTTTATCGAAGAAACGATCCGCAAATATCCCGATCAATGGGTTTGGATGCACGAGCGGTGGAAGACGAGGCCGGAGTGAAATGTGCTCATGTGGTCGGGTGTTCAGGTGCTCGTGTTCTTAGGTGTTAAGGTGCTAAAGTGTTAGGGTGTTAATGTCCCAAGGTAGCTTAGGAAAATGTGACATCGCATCAAGCGGACCTATCCCCGTTGACTATTACGCTGATTTTTCCATTAACACATTAATACTTTAGCACCCAAACACAACTCACTTCTTGAATATAAAATAAACTGCCAGGACAAGGAAAACGAAACCGATCAGGTGATTCAATCGGAATGTTTCGTTCTTAAAAAACAGGAGCGAAAAGACAACGAATACTACCAGTGTAATTACTTCCTGGATCACCTTCAGCTGAATTAATGAAAATGGGCCGCCATATTCCTTCGAGCCGATGCGGTTGGCCGGGACTTGCAAAATGTATTCGAACAAAGCGATTCCCCAACTTATAAGAATGATCGTCACAAGCGGAAGATTTTCACTCCACTTCATTTCCTTGAATTTCAAGTGACCATACCACGCGAGTGTCATGAACGCGTTGGAAAGGATGAGGAGACCAATGGTGATGATGGGCTTCATGTATTAAATGTGCTCATGTGCTCGTGTGTTCAAGTGCTCATGTACAGTGGCGTAAACTAATTGTCTAGCCTTTACTGAACATGAGCACATGAGCACCTGACCACCTGAGCACAAATACTTCATAAATATCTTCAAACGGAGAATTGAATTACTTCACCAGTTTTTTATAGCGTATCCTGTGCGGCTGATCATCGCCAAGCCGCTTCTTCTTATTCTCCTCGTATTCGCTGAATGTTCCTTCAAACCAGAATACCTGTGAGTCACCTTCGAATGCGAGGATGTGCGTACAAACCCTGTCGAGGAACCAGCGGTCGTGGGAGATAATTACAGCACAGCCACCGAAGTTCTCAAGCGCTTCTTCAAGCGCCCGAAGTGTATTTACATCAAGGTCGTTGGTAGGTTCATCCAAAAGAAGAAGGTTTCCACCTTGCTTGAGTGCGATCGCCAGGTGGGCGCGGTTTCGCATACCACCGGATAATTCTTTTACTTTCTTCTGCTGGTCGTTTCCGTTGAAGTTGAATTTGCCAACGTAAGCACGTGAGTTGATCTCTTTGCCACCGATCATCATCAGGTCGTTTCCGCCTGTGATTGCCTGGAAAACGGTGTCCTCGGGCTTTAAATCATCGTGTTCCTGATCCACGTACGCGATCTTCACCGTTTCACCGACTTCAAACTTTCCAGCATCGGGTTGTTCTTTGCCGGTGATCATCTTGAACAGTGTAGTCTTACCCGCACCGTTTGGTCCGATAATTCCAACAATGCCGGCAGGCGGCAGCGTAAAGTTCAAATTTTCATAGAGCAGCTTGTCACCGTACGCTTTTGCGACTCCGGTCGCTTCAATCACTTTGTTTCCAAGGCGTGGTCCTGGTGGAATGAACAATTCGAGTTTTTCCTCTTTATCGCGCGTTTCCTGGCTCATCAGCTTGTCGTAGGCATTCAGACGCGCCTTACCTTTTGCATGGCGGCCCTTCGGATTCATGCGTACCCATTCAAGCTCGCGCTCCAGGGCCTTCTGACGTTTAGATTCGGTTTTCTCTTCCTGGGCTAAGCGTTTGCTCTTCTGGTCAAGCCATGATGAGTAATTTCCCTTCCATGGAATTCCCTCGCCACGGTCAAGCTCAAGGATCCATCCGGCTACGTTGTCAAGGAAGTATCGATCGTGCGTTACCGCGATCACCGTGCCCTTGTATTGCTTCAAATGCTGCTCAAGCCAATGCACGGATTCTGCGTCCAGGTGGTTGGTTGGTTCATCAAGTAATAAGACGTCTGGTTCCTGCAGCAAAAGGCGGCAAAGTGCTACGCGTCTTTTTTCTCCTCCTGAAAGGTTTTCAATCTTAGCATCAGGCGGAGGACAACGCAAAGCATCCATAGCGCGCTCAAGTTTGTGGTCGAGCTCCCAAGCGTTGGCAGCATCCAGCTTTTCCTGGATTTCACCTTGTTTTTGGATCAGCTTATCCATCGCGTCCGGATTTTCTAACACTTCCGGATCAGCAAACTTTTCGTTGATCGCTTCAAATTCCTTCAGCAGAGACGAAATCTCCTGAACGCCTTCTTCCACGATCTCTTTTACCGTTTTGGCTTTATCCAACTTCGGCTCTTGTTCCAGCAAGCCAACGCTAAAGCTAAGATCAGACACTACTTCTCCCTGGAACTCCTTGTCAACACCGGCAATAATGCGCAGCAATGAGGATTTTCCTGAACCGTTCAAACCGAGCACGCCAATCTTGGCCCCGTAGAAGAACGAGAGGTAAATATTTTTCAAAACCTGCTTGCTGGGAGGGTAGATCTTGTTGACCCCAGCCATTGAAAAGATGATTTTTTCGTCAGCCATACGTAATGATAAGAAAGGGAGAGTAACCTTTGAGCAATTCAGCCGTACTCTCAGTCGTTAATACTTCAATTTTACTCAGCGCAATTTGAGCTTTGAGATTTTGAGGCGCAATATGGCGAATTAGTTCGGTGGGTTTGAGGGGCTGTGGTTACATTTTTGAGGTGAAATCGATTTAAAAATGAACTTTTTTGCCTGTTTTTTGCTGTGTGTAAATAAAGAAACCGGTTGTTTGATTTGATCAATTAAAGTTTATTTTTGCGAAAAATTAAGGAGGACTAAAACTATGTATTGGACACTCGAACTTGCCTCATACCTTGAAGATGCGCCTTGGCCAGCTACCAAAGACGAGCTAATCGACTATTCTATCCGTTCAGGTGCTCCATTGGAGGTAGTTGAGAATCTTCAGGAACTTGAAGATGATGGACAGCCTTATGAAAGCATTGAGGAAATCTGGCCTGATTACCCCACCAAAGAAGATTTCTTCTTCAATGAAGATGAATATTGACGTTATCCTGACGCCAGCATCAGGCGTCTGTCGAGTATAAAACGAAAACGGACATCAACGCGATGTCCGTTTTTGCTTATAAACCGATCAAGAGAGTTCTATGGGATCAATACTTCCTTAGCCACCGTTACGCCAGCAAGCGTTCGGATCGTTTTTAGCACCGAGTCCGGGGTAACCGAAATGCTGTCAATGCCCTCCTGCACCAGGAAGGATGCAAAATCAGGGAAGTCGGACGGTCCCTGGCCACAGATGCCTACTTTCACTCCGTTTGCCTTGGCAGTCTTAATCAAGGTGGAAATAAACCGCTTTACGGCAAGGTTGCGTTCGTCATAAAGCTCCGCCACCAGTGCTGAATCGCGATCCAGTCCAAGCGTTAGCTGGGTCAAATCGTTGGATCCGATCGAGAACCCGTCAATGTGCTTGCAGAATTCATCCGCCAGGATAATGTTCGATGGAACCTCCGCCATCAGGAAGACCTCTAGTCCATTTTGGCCTCGTTGAAGTCCATACGCTTTCATAACATCGTACACGCGATGAAGCTCTTTGACGGTACGGCAGAAGGGGATCATCACCACTACATTCGACAATCCCATTTTTTCGCGAACGCGTTTGATAGCAAGACACTCCAGGCCAAAGGCGTGGCGATATTTTTCCGAGTAGTAGCGTGAAGCTCCGCGCCAGCCGATCATCGGGTTTTCCTCTTTGGGCTCGAAGTATGATCCCCCTAAAAGGTTTTCGTACTCGTTTGTTTTGAAGTCGGAAAAACGAACGATCACCTTGTTTGGATAAAATGCCGAAGCAATTTTCCCGATACCATATGAAAGTTTCTGAATGAAGAACGCTTCCTCCGATTCATAACCTGTTGTTAACGCATTGATCTTTTCGGTCAAGGCGGAATCATTGAGCTCGCGGTGATGCAGCAAGGCCAGCGGATGGGCCTGAATGTAATTGTTAATGATGAACTCTTCACGTGCAAGTCCAACACCAGCATTCGGGATGTGCGAAAATTTAAACGCAAGCTCAGGCGAGGCAACGTTCAGCATGATCGGAGTTTCGATGCGCGGCAGATCGTTCAGGTCTGTCTCGAGTTTTTCAAACGCTACTTCTCCTTTGTAAACAAATCCTACCTCGCCTTCGCAGCAGGATACCGTAATTTGATCGCCATCTTTCAGAACGTCAGTTCCATTTCCGGAGCCGACAATCGCTGGAACACCGAGCTCGCGGGCTACAATGGCAGCATGACAAGTTCGCCCGCCTTTGTTAGTCACAATCGCGGAAGCTTTCTTCATGATCGGTTCCCAGTCGGGGTCCGTCATCTCTGTCACGAGAACATCTCCTTCGTGGAAGTCAACGCCATCGTGCGAGCCATCGCGGCCGTCAAGTGAATACATGATCACCACGCGACCGGTTGCAATTTTGTTTCCCACCGCAATGCCCTGGAGGATTTTCTGCGTTGGAGCCGAGCCGGTCAGCTTGTATTCAACCAGTTTCGTCTCGTCCTTTCTTGAATGAATGGTCTCCGGACGCGCCTGAACGATAAACAGCTGATTCGTTAAACCATCAACGGCCCATTCTACATCCATCGGGCACCAGTGGCCTTTCAAGTCAGTGTAATATTTTTCAATCGCGCAAACCCAGCGGGAAAGCTCGAGGATTTGTTCATCGTCAAGGCAGAATTTCTTCTGATGCTCGCGTTGGACATTCACAACTTTTGTAAGCTGCCCCGGATCATCGCCATAGATCATCTTCTTATCTTTCTTACCAAGATTTTTTTCGATGATTGAAGCGAACCCTTGTTCGAGTGTAGGTTTGAAAACGATGTATTCGTCAGGTGATACGGAACCTTGCACGATCATTTCGCCCAGGCCGTAAGAAGCGTTTATGATGACGGCATTCTTGAAACCCGATTCTGTATCAAGCGAAAATGCAACACCAGACGATGCAAGGTCTGAGCGAACCATCTTCTGCACACAAACCGAGAGCGCCACATCAAAGTGGTCGAACTTGAAGTGTTCGCGGTAGGAGATGGCGCGGTCGGTAAACAACGATGCGATGCAATTCCGAACCGCATCAAGAATTCCTTCAGGTCCGCGCACGTTCAGATACGTCTCTTGCTGACCCGCGAACGAAGTGTCTGGAAGATCTTCTGCGGTAGCGCTGGAGCGGACAGCCACGTCCGTTGCATCCTGGTTGTAATAGTTGGATAATTTGCGGTAACGAGCGCTGATCTCCCGTTCCATGGCATCCGGAAACTTTCCGTTGCGGATCATCTGACGGATCTGCATGCCGCCTTTTCGAAGCGAGATCAGATTGTTCATGTCCATCTCGGCAATGGCTTTGCGGATACTTCCTTCGAGATGGTTGTACTTCAGAAACTCCCAGTAGGCGTCCACCGTGATGGCAAATCCAAGGGGGATGCTGATGCCCAGCGATCCGAGATTTCGCATCATTTCTCCCAGGGAAGCGTTCTTGCCGCCAACGAGGGGAATATCTTTTAAAGTGACTTCATGGAGTTCAAGGGTGTATCGGCTCGACATAAAAATGGTGTTTAGTGTGCGACACCCGTTGAAAAAACCGTTCCCTTGTGCCATTTCAATCGATTACGGAAACTGAAGCAGCAATTCGAGGAGGGAATGAACGGAAAGGTGGAACAATCTCTACAACCTTTGGGTCGAGTCGAGAAGAGCCTTTGCAACAATCAAATCTTCTTCGGTTGTGATTTTGATGTTGCGGTAACTTCCTTCAAAAAGAGAAATGGTCAAGCCCGATTTTTCCGCAACGCTGGCATCATCTGTCAGCGTCTCGTCTTCTCTCATTTCGTAGGCTTTCTTTATAATATGCACTGGAAAAGTCTGGGGCGTTTGGATGAGTCTGAATCTTGAGCGATCGGCAGCCTTCGTATGGTCCTGATCCGTTACCCGAATGGATTCCTTGAGGCGTACTGCCGCAACAGCAGATTGATGCACTGCAGCCAAACGGAACGAGGCTCCGATGATATCTTCGCTGACAAGCGGGCGGACTCCATCATGGATAGCAACAAGCCCATCGCCCTGAATTTTTTCCAGACCTTTTTTGACAGATTGAAAACGGGAGTCGCCACCTTCCTGCAGGATGTACGTTTTTGTGAATTGATGTTTTTTTACAAGTTCGTTCCATAGGGCAAAATCATCCTTCGGCAAAACAAGGATGACAGTAATGGATTCAGAATAGCGATAAAATGCATTGAGGGTATGCATGAGGATCGGCAAGCCGTTCAGTTCCAGGAATTGCTTGGGAACCGAACTCTTGATGCGGGTGCCTTTACCGCCTGCGACAATGAGTGCGTATTCGGGGTGTTTCAAAGTGATGCGAGGATGATTTCCAAAGACTTTTGATTTTCTGGAGGATGGACGGTGATGATCTTCCAAATAATCGTGTAATCTACATCGTCATAATCATGCGTCACAATATTTCGTGAACGAATAATTTTTTGCCCCTAAATCCCCTAAACAAGACTTCATGATGGTTGACATTTGGCTCTATTTTAGAATCCACGGTTCCCCTTCAGGGGATTAAGGGGTGACATAGATAGCGTCATCCTCGATGTGGGGGAGGTAGTGGTCTTTTATGCCCCGTTTACTTACGAGGTCAATCTTTTGGTTAAAAAGTTTTTCCAACTCCTCACGGAGATCTAAAAATTCAAATCCGACAGGTTGATCGAACTCGACCAGAACATCAATATCACTTTCGTCAGTTTGCTCATTCCGGGCGTAGGATCCGAACAACGCAATGGATTTCAAGGGGAACTTGGATCGTAGCCGATCTTTGTTCTCTTTCAAGCATTTAAGGATTTCGTCCCTCGTTTTCACAAAATAAATTTACGAAATTCGAAACGGGTTAAATACCCCGTTTTTAAACGGGATCATCGATGATTCTTCTAAGATTCTTTCTCATCGCATTCAACGTTGCCGTGATCGGATTTCTGATCTATGAGATGGTTGATGCATTCCAGCGGCCGGTAGAAAAGACGAAAAAACGCGTGATACTCATTGGAGGGACGATGTTGTTACTCGCACCTCTTGGAATGTTCTTTCGTTTCTTCGCGCCAACGCCACAATACTTTTTAATCTATCCCCTGGCCATCGGGATGTTTTTGTATCTGACGAAGAAAATGTAGGAAATAGCTGAAAGCTACAAGCTGCAAGCTGCAAGTCGATGGCTGCTGTCTTTTAGTTTAATGTAAATAAAAAAGGCACCGGTATTCCCAATGCCTAATGCCTAATGACTAATGACAAGTGACTAATGACTAGTGACGAATGACCAGTGACTAGTGACTAATGAATGACTTAAATGATCAACATTGCGTCACCATAAGTAAGGAATTTATACTTTTCCTTCTTGGCAACTTTGTAAGCTTCCATAATCAGGTCGTAACCTCCGAATGCTGCAGCCATCATCAAGAGTGTTGATTCCGGCATATGGAAGTTCGTTACCATGGCGTTGCAAATCTTAAATTCGTATGGTGGGAAGATAAACTTATCGGTCCATCCTTCTCGAGGTTTCAGACGGTTTGTTGCCGACACCGAAGACTCAAGTGCGCGCATCGTTGTAGTACCGATCGCGACAACACGGTTCTTGTTGTCGAGTGCTTTGTTCACGGCTTCAACAGCTGCGTTACCCACGATGAAGTTTTCAGAGTCCATTTTGTGTTTGGTTAGATCCTCCACATCTACGGGACGAAACGTTCCGAGGCCAATGTGAAGTGTAACATATGTCATTTCAACACCCTTGATCTGAAGGCGCTTCAACAACTGACGTGTGAAGTGCAAGCCTGCCGTAGGAGCAGAGACCGCGCCTTTGTTTTTTGCGTAGATCGTTTGAAAGCGATCTTTGTCTTCCGGCTCAACTTTACGCTTGATGTATTTTGGCAGGGGAGTCTCACCCAGCGTTTCGATCACTTTGTCGAAGGCAGCGGAATCGCCATCGAAGAGGAAACGGATCGTTCTTCCGCGTGACGTTGTATTATCGATAACTTCAGCAACCAGGTCACCGTTTCCGAAATACAGTTTATTACCCACACGGATCTTTCTGGCAGGGTCAACCAGCACATCCCAAAGATGCATTTCAGCATTCAGCTCGCGAAGCAGGAACACCTCGATCTTAGCACCGGTTTTTTCCTTTCTGCCGTACAGGCGAGCAGGAAACACCATGGTGTCGTTACCTACCATTACATCGCCTTCATCAAGATATCCGACAATGTCTTTGAATACCTTATGCTCGATTTTGCCGGTATCTTTGTGAATAACCATGAGGCGTGATTCGTCTCTGTTTTCGGCTGGTCTGTTGGCAATAAGGTTTTGGGGAAGCTCAAACTTGAATTCGGATAACTTCATATGTAATAGCAGAGTTTGCCTAATGAAAGGCTAATTTTTTTAATAAGGTTGCAAAAATAAGGTCATATTTAACTTTTCCGACAAACAACCCCCTATTTTTCATTTTTGTAACAAAAAAGGCCTTTTTTAGTCTAATACAGTAATTTCGATGAAAATCCATCGACAAACCCCTTATCCAATTAGCCGTTAACAGTATCGAATGAAAACCCTGGGTCAGATCTATGAAAGTTTCCGCTTCGCCTGGCGGGCTTTAAAGTCGAACTTGCTGCGCACCATCCTCTCGTTATTAGGGGTGACAGTCGGCATTTTCGCAATCATTACCGTGTTGACGCTGGTGGACTCGCTTGAGAAAAACATCAAAGACAGTCTAAATTTTCTTGGAACCGGGGTAATCTATGTAGAGAAATGGCCGTTTGTTGCCGATGGCGAACGTAAATGGTGGGAATATATCAGACGTCCAAATGCTTCTTTTGCTGAGTTTAAATTTCTGGACGATAATCTTCGTCATGAAAATGGCATGGCCATCTTTGCCGGCCGGGGCAACCAGGTAGTGAAATACAAGAGCAACAGTATTGGCCAGGTTAGACTGGTGGGGGGCTCACAAGGCTATGATAAAGTCTTTGAAGTGAACGTTGAGAAAGGTCGTTTCTTCACAGCCGAGGAACTGGAAGGAGGACGCAATGTCGTAGTGGTTGGAAATGAAGTAGCCAAAGTCCTTTTTCCCGATGGTGAAGATCCGATCGGCAAAATGATCAAGATCAAGAGCCTTAAGTTTTCTATTGTTGGCGTGATCAAGCGCGAAGGCCAGAGCTTCCTCGGAAATACAAGCAACGACTACACCACGATCGTACCTTACCAGGCGTTTCGCAAGCTCTACCAAACGGGAACAGGTGCCGTTTGGGAAACGACATCGCGTATCGGCATTAAAGGTTACGATACCGACATCGGTCTTGTTGAACTCGAAAATGAATTGCGCGGGATGCTTCGTGTGAGAAGGGGATTAAAACCTACCGAAGAAGACAACTTCGCCATGAACAGACCGGAAGCGATTGCCAATGCCATCGGCCAGCTCTTCGATGTTGTAGGACTTGCCGGATGGATCATCGGAGGATTCTCGATGCTGGTCGGAGGATTCGGAATCGCCAACATCATGTTTGTGTCGGTGAAAGAAAGAACAAGCATTATCGGTTTGCAAAAATCGTTGGGCGCGAAAAACTATTTCATTCTTTTCCAATTTCTTTTTGAAGCCATTTTCCTGAGTTTGATTGGCGGGTTGACGGGATTGGTACTCGTGTGGTTCATTACGTTCATTCCGCTGGGCGACCTGGTGGTTACACTGTCGGTGAAGAACATTGTTCTTGGCCTTGGTGTGTCGTCCGTCATTGGGCTTGTATCCGGAATTGTTCCTGCCGCGATGGCTGCCAGGTTGGATCCGGTGATTGCGATCAGGGCAAACTAAAGTTTTTTTAGACTTGTTATGCTGAGCCGGCACCGCGCGAAGGCTGCGCGAGCGATGCATCGCTTCGAACATATGACCAATAGTCCGCCACTCATCATGGGGATGTTTCGGCAACAGGCTAGAATCTTATAGTGAGATTTGGAGCGCCTCAACATGACAGCCCGGGCGTTGGAAAGTGACTGCTAAGGACGCTGGGGTAAAAACACGAAAAGTGAAAACATAAGTCTTCACTTTTCTATTTGATAAACCTGAATCTATTATTCCTTCTCTTCGGCAAGAACAGCTTTTGCTTCGCCTCCGATTTTCTCCTTGATCTTCTTTTCCAGTTCTTCCATCAGTTCCGGATTGTCTTCGATCAGCTGCTTTACGGCATCGCGACCCTGGCCAAGTTTGTTGCCATTGTACGAGAACCATGATCCTGATTTTTGAATCACTTCCACTTCCACACCCAGGTCAACAATCTCGCCTGATTTCGAGATACCCCTTCCATACATAATATCAAATTCTACCACTTTGAAAGGAGGCGCTACTTTGTTTTTCACCACTTTCACCTTCACGCGGTTTCCGGTAAT
Organism: Chryseosolibacter sp.; assembly: GCA_036402075.1. Taxonomy (GTDB): domain Bacteria; phylum Bacteroidota; class Bacteroidia; order Cytophagales; family Cyclobacteriaceae; genus Chryseosolibacter. Next base: position 20,093 of record DASWTP010000176.1, read on the forward strand.
GTCATCGGCAGCTTCTTTGATCTGACCAATTCTGCGGATATCAAGACGAACAGAGGCGTAGAATTTCAAAGCGTTACCACCCGTTGTCGTTTCAGGGTTTCCGAACATCACACCAATTTTTTCGCGAAGCTGGTTGATGAAGATACAGCAGCAGCCTGTTTTGCTGATCGTTCCTGTCAGTTTTCGCAATGCCTGGGACATCAAACGCGCCTGAAGACCCATTTTGCTTTCGCCCATTTCACCTTCCAATTCACCTTTCGGTACAAGGGCGGCAACGGAGTCTATCACAATGATGTCAATGGCCCCCGAACGTATCAGGTGGTCAGCAATTTCAAGTGCTTGTTCACCATTGTCTGGCTGAGAAATCAGGAGGTTTTCAGTATCAATACCAAGCTTTTCAGCGTAGTTTCTGTCAAATGCGTGTTCTGCATCAATGAATGCCGCGAGACCGCCACGCTTCTGCGCTTCCGCAATGCAATGCATAGTCAGCGTGGTCTTACCGGATGATTCAGGGCCATAAATCTCTACAACACGGCCACGAGGAATTCCGCCAATACCGAGGGCGATGTCAAGGCCAAGAGAACCCGTTGGAATAAACGGTATGTCCTGTACTTTTTCATCACTCAACTTCATGACCGTTCCTTTTCCATAAGTTTTTTCAAGCTTATCGATCGTCAGCTGAAGTGCCTTTAATTTTTCTTTTGCGTCATTCATGAGGCTCGTTTATTAGGTTTTTCAAAGATAGTAACAAAACTAATATTATTAGTAATAAAAGCTAATATTTTTAGCTTTAGCATTTTGAACATGGCCAAGCACCGAGGCAATGTAGCGATGAATTGACCATTTCGGATTCAAATTAACGAGGAAGAATTGTCAATTCATGTCACGATTTTTCGGGCGACAGGATTTGTGGTTTAACTCCCCGTCAATAACAATATTATGGTCAAACAGTTGGCGTCTTCAGTTAATATGACAATTGCCTTAATCAACTATCTTGCGACTTAGCCGCGCAGGTGGTAACCCAAAATAATGTAGCATTGAAAGCGAAGAAAATTATCAAGCGAGTGTTTCTGGTCCTTCTTGCCATTATTGTGGTATTGACGGTTGCCTACTGGGATTTGGTGCTTTACGGAGTTCGCCAGGGAAAAGGGCAACTTAACATCATATGGAATGCGAGGCCGGTAGAGGAGTTTATGGAAAATCCAGGCTTTCCCGACTCATTAAAACACAAGCTTGTCTTAATCAACGAAGTGAGACGTTACGCCATCGACTCGCTTGGACTCAAGGACACGAAAAACTACAAAACACTATATGATCAAAAGGGTGAAGAGATCATGTGGGTGGTGACGGCAAGCGAGCCGTTCAGACTAAAGGCGAAGGAGTGGAGGTTCCCCGTGCTTGGATCAGTACCTTACAAGGGATTCTTCGACAAAGAACTCGCCATCGAACTCCGGGCTGAACTTGTAAAAGAAGGGTGGGATGTCAGCATAAGGAACCCTGGAGGCTGGTCAACGCTGGGATGGTTTACCGACCCGATCTTGAGTAAGATGCTGGAGCGCTCGGAGGGAGATCTCGCCAACCTGATCATTCACGAGATGTCGCACGCCACCATCTTCGTCAAAGACAGCATCGATTTCAATGAGAACCTCGCTACATTCATTGGCGATCGCGGAGCGGAAAAATTCCTAGCTTACAAGTATGGCGTGCAATCAAAGGAATACAAACAATACTTCGCTGAGGACGAGGATTACCTGAAGTTTGCCGATCATATGCTGCGGGGAGCCGAGACCCTTGACAGTCTCTATAAAACAATGACTGATCAGCAGCCCGTTCAGCAAAAGAAAGAATTGAAGGAGGGTATGATCCGCCAGATCGTGCAAAACCTCGATACGCTCACACTCACAGAAAACACGAATCCGTCTGCGCGATATTCAAAAGTGCTTCCGAACAACGCCTTTTTTATGAACTTCAGACGCTACCAGTCAAAACAGGACGCCTTCTGGGATGAATACAAAAATCGTTTCCATGAGGACTTGAAAGCCTATATCGAGTTCCTGAGTGAAAAGCATCCTTTTTTGTGAAATCGTTTTCGTGAACAGTTTTCCCATGCCGGCTGTTACCTGAATAAATCCTTTATTAAGGAATTGTTAAGAAGCCGGATATCGTTTTTATACCACCACCCGGTAGCCTAATTTTGACATAAATGTGAAACTATGGCAAACAAGCCGATGCAGAAAGTTCTGGTTGTTGACGATGAAGAGCCGATCCTTGAATTGTTGAAGTACAATCTTGAGAAAAGCGGCTATGATGTAAAGACAGCGGAAAACGGAATGAAGGCAGTGGAAATTGCCAGGAAATTTACTCCCGACCTGGTGTTGCTCGACATCATGATGCCAAAGATGGATGGCGTTGAAACCTGCCGGTTGATTCGCGAGATTCCAGAAATGCAAAAATCGTTTGTGGTGTTTCTGACAGCGCGGTCGGAAGAATATTCCGAAGTTGCTGCTTTCGATGTGGGTGCCGATGATTACATCACTAAACCCATTAAGCCCAGAGCGCTGATGAGCCGCATCAGCGCATTGTTTCGCAGGGATTCTAAAAAGGAGACTCCACAGGCGCTCATTACAATCGGTGATCTTATTATCGATCGCACCAGTTATACCATCAAGTTAAAAAACAAGGAGATCAACCTTCCAAAGAAGGAATTCGAATTATTGTTTTTCCTGGCCCAAAATCCCAATAAGGTTTTCAGTCGCGAGGACCTGCTTCATAATATCTGGGGAACCGATGTCTACGTGCTGGCCCGAACGGTAGACGTTCATATCCGCAAGGTTCGCGAAAAAATTGGCGATGATTATATCGCCACTGTGAAAGGCGTGGGGTATAAATTTAATCTAGTATAAAGGCTACGGTCGACAGTCAATGGTCCACAGCCGGCTCTGCTGTCGACTGTCGACAATGGACTGTGGACATTTAGCTATCTTTGCGCTTATGCTTTACACTTCGCGATCTCTTGCGTTGCTCCTGGCGGTTTGTATCGCGATTATCACCACTCTTTTTCTTTCCCTTTTCGAGAGCGTCAACCTGAACGCACTGGTGGTAACCTTTTTTATCAGCTTCTCCGTTTCGTACCTGCTTACGTTCATAATTTTTGAATTCCTGATCTTCCGCGAAATCAAGGAAATCTATAAACTGTTCGACAAGCTGAAGAAACGTGAGCTTACGGTCGCAGAACCCAAATCAACCCGTCTCAATCCATTAAGGAATATCACAGAAGAAATTTTTGATTACGCAGACCTGAAGCAGAAAGAGATTGACGAGCTGAAAAAACTCGAAGCCTTCCGCAGGGAATTTATTGCCGATGTGTCGCACGAATTGAAGACACCGATCTTTGCGGCACAAGGCTTTGTGCACACACTGCTGGATGGCGCGGTGAACGATAAGGCCGTCAGAAATAAATTCCTGAAGAAAGCTGCCCGCAGTCTCGATGGCCTCGACATGCTTGTACAGGATTTGCTCACACTCTCACAAATCGAAACCGGCCAAATCAAAATGCATTTCGATTCGGTCGATATGATCCAGCTGACTGAAGAAGTCTTCGAACAATTCGAAACCAAAGCGGATAAGAAGGATGTTTCGCTTCGCATCGATTCAAAATCACGCAAGATTCATGTCCATGCCGACCGGCAGCGGATCGGGCAGGTGATGACCAACCTGATTTCCAACGCCATCAAACACTCGCACGATGGGGGCGAGGTAATCGTCTCCTTCGAAACGGGTAAGAAAAATGTCACTACTATTGTAACCGATTTTGGCGAAGGCATTCCCGAAGAACACCAGGGACGCATTTTTGAACGGTTTTACCGGGTCGACAAGAGCCGGAGCCGTGAAAAGGGTGGAACCGGACTTGGACTAGCCATTGTTAAACACATCCTTGAAGGACATCATTCGAAGGCTGAGGTTGAAAGTAAAGCTGGCAAAGGGTCTTCGTTTAGCTTTAAGTTGCCCAAAGCGAAGACGGAGAAAACGAATGAGGAGAGAGAAAATTAAGATTTTAGACTTAAGATTTGGGAATTTCGCAGCGTGAAGACCATAAAATTTAAGATTGAGGACGGGATCCTTTTTGAGGACGAGAATTTTGTGCTGATCAACAAGCCGCCCTTTATTTCTACGCTTGAAGATCGGCATGAGAGGATCAACATGCTTGCGTTGGCGAAGGACTATGCGGGCGATGCGCAGGTTTGTCACCGGCTGGATAAAGACACCTCGGGTGTTCTCGCGATTGCAAAAAATCCTGAAGCATACCGGCATATGAGCATGCAGTTTGAGCATCGCGAGGTGGAAAAAATTTATCACGCTGTGGTTGATGGAATTCACGGATTCCAGAATGTGTTGGTGGACCTGCCTATTTTAAAGCAGGATGATGGTATCGTAAAAATCAGCAAGCGGGAAGGTAAGCCTGCTCAAACTTACTTTACATCCCTTCGGTCGTTTAAGGCGCATACTTTAGTAGAGTGCCGCCCGGTAACTGGACGGATGCACCAGATTCGAGTCCACCTGGCAACCCTAAAGGCTTCCATAACTGGAGATGAAACTTACGGTGGGAAACCATTCCTGCTTTCGGAAATTAAACGCGGTTTCAACCTGAAAAAAGACACCGAGGAGTCGACTTTTATGAAAAGAATGGCTTTACATGCCTATTCCCTTGAATTCACCGATCTTTCGGGGGTGAGGCAGACCGTGGAAGCACCGTATCCTAAGGACATGCAGGCCCTGTTGCGTCAACTCGAAGCGAATAAGTAGCCTCAAAGCGGAAAGCAGAAAGCATAATGCAAGGCGCGGTTTGCTTGTATTTTGCATTTTTTGGAGACTTTTTCGCTTATTGTAATGTCCGTGGAACATCCGTAAATGTTTGAAAATCTGGCTTTAAGCTTAATGCTTTATGCTTTCAGCCCCGGATTTTACATTCCTGCTTGCATTTATTCCACAGTCCAATTACCTTTGTGTCCCTTTTTAATAGGAAGGGTGCATTTTATTGAATTTTAAGTAAAAAAATGGATCATAACAGTTATAAAACCACTTACGCCAACAAGGCAACAGTTGAAAAAAACTGGGTTATAGTGGATGCCAACGCACAAGTGTTGGGTCGTGTGGCCAGCCAGATCGCTAAGGTTATACGTGGAAAACATAAGCCAAGCTATTCACCTCATGTGGATTGCGGTGATCATGTTATTGTTATCAACGCTGAGAAAGTGAAGATGACAGGCAAGAAGTGGACAGATCGCACCATCTTTACGCACTCGGGCTATAACGGTGGTCAGCGTGAGCATACTCCAGCGATGCTTCGCGCAAAACACCCTGAGCGCCTGATCGAATGGGCGGTTCGTGGTATGCTCCCAAAGAACAGACTAGGAAATCAATTGTTCAGAAGCCTTCATGTATATGCAGGTGCTGAGCATCCTCATGAAGCACAACAACCAAAAGAATTAAAGTTCTGATAAATGCAGATCATCAATAAAATCGGTAGAAGAAAAACATCTGTTGCCAGAGTATATGTACAACCTGGTAAAGGTGATATCAAGGTGAATGACCGTGATTTGAAAGAATACTTCCTTTCAGAAATTCACCAAACTACAGTAAGACAGGCATTGGCTCTTGTGAAAGCAGATGGCCAATACGATGTTACGGTAACCGTTGAAGGTGGTGGAATTAAGGGTCAGGCGGAAGCTGTAAGACTCGGCATCGCCCGCGCTTTGGTTGAGATCAACGCAGAACACAAACCCGCTTTGCGCAAAGAAGGTCTTATGACTCGCGATTCAAGAATGGTGGAACGTAAGAAGCCAGGTAGAAGAAAAGCAAGGAGAAGATTCCAGTTTAGCAAGCGTTAATCAATTGAAAATGGCTGAAAAATTAACATA
>DASWTP010000177.1:0-11747 GCA_036402075.1 Chryseosolibacter sp.
TGTTTAAGCATGGTAGCGGTGAGATTGCTTTTACCTGTGATGGTTTGAGATTAGCACGCTTATAGCTCCCAAGGTGGCGTGCCTGAAGTGGAGGCGCTAATTTTGAGATTGCAGTTGCACGCTGTTTTAACCTTCTGCAATTTTCCAGCGCGGCCTGAGCGACAATTTGGATTCACTAATCTCTCTTCCGCGCTGATGCATCCAAGTTCGAAAAAAGTGGTTTTTCATAACAATGAGGTTTGCTCTTACCTTTGACGATCGGTATTGTTAAACTTGAAGGTGCGACCTAATCGAAGCTACTTCAATTACCACAGGCTTCAGCCTGTGGCAATTGACTTTCTGCAATTTCGCAGCGCGCCTGCGCGCTAATTTGGATTCACTAATCTTTCTTCCGCGCTGATGCATCCAAATTGGGAAAAAGGCGAATTTTCACAGCAGTGACGTTTGCCCTCACGGACCGTTGCAATCAGCACGCGAACTTACTCAGCAATGCTGAAAATCTCTCCTTCGTTGGCCAGATGGGTATTTGGGAAGATCGCCTTCGCCTCATCCAAAACCGGGGTCAGCTCTTTGTATCGCGCGGAAAAATGCCCGATCACAAGCCGATCCACGTTAGCGAGCCTGGCGATTCTCCCTGCCTGTTCGGCTGTGCTATGCAGGGTTTCGTTCGCCTTGGACAACTCATCTTTCGTAAAGGTAGCCTCATGGAAGAGCAGGTTTACATTCTTGATTTTCTCGATAAGCGCTTCATGATAAGCTGTGTCAGAACAATATGCATAACTTCTCGATCGTCTTGGCTCTAGTGTGAGGTCTTGATTTCTGTAAAGGAGGTTTCCATTTTCATCGGTCACATCAAAACCGCGCTTCAGATTGGCGATTTGCTGGATGAGAAGCCCAGGGGGCAGAACTTCCTTATTTACTCGCCTCGGCTTTGGTTTCTCCCGAAAAACAAATCCGGCACACGTCAGCTTATGTCGAAGCGGTAACGTTTCAACCGTCAGGTGATTATCTTCATAGATTACCTCCGAAGTATCTTTGCCCAGCACGTGAAAATGGATCGGGTAGGAGGGGACAGAACGGGAGTGTTTCAGTTGCGTGGTAATGATCTCGTCAAGTCCGGCATGGCCATGGATGTGAAGATCATTTGTTCTTCGAAGCAAGTGCATAGTGAACAGGAGCCCCATCAGGCCGAGATAATGGTCGCCATGCAAGTGGCTGATAAAAATATGACTGATGCGGTGAAAGTTCGTCTGGTATTTCATCAACTGGATCTGTGCGCCCTCACCGCAATCAACCAGGAAATACCGGTTTTGAACTTCCACGAGCTGGCACGAAGGAAACCTTCCGTATGCCGGAAGCGCACCGCTTGATCCTAGTATCGTCACGTTAAAACTCATGGTCTTAAAAAGCAGAATGACCAAAACTTTCGGCTTTGGTCATTCTGAAGTAATGATCTTATTGCTTTTGGTTAATTGCCATCACTGTCTTTGAGGTCTTTTTCGATCTCGTGCATAAACACCGCGTCAATTGCTTCTTCAACTTTAGGCAGGATGTTCAGTACGCTGTCCAGCTGAGAGATTTTGATCAATTTCGTTGTGTGATCAGAGAGGGATGTCAACACGAAAATCCCACCGTCTTCCTGAACAATACGATTTCCTACCAACAACGCGCTCAGGCCGGATGAATCAGTATATTTCACCTCCGAGAGATCAAGGATAATGTTGCGAACACCTTCCGCATGAAGCGTAATTAATTCGGACTTCAGGTTTGGCGCTACGCTTGAATCCAGCTTTTCTTCATGAAGACGGAGAAGACTATATTTTTCCTGCTTGTCGATAGTATATTTCATCTTAAAAAACGGGTGTAATTCAACTCTAAATTGAACGCAGGTATACGTTCTGACCTGCAATATATACTCAAATTCCTTATTTTTTTAGGGATTCTGCTTTAAGAGATGGCAAAGCCTTCAAAATGCTTTGCTCGATGCGCGATTCGATCTTTGCGTAGTCAACCGGCTGCAATTGTTCTCCGCGAACCTGCTGGTAAAGCTCTTTGTAACGTGCTGATATTGAGGCTACAATCGCATCTGTCATTTCAGGAACGCGTTGGCCCTCTTTGCCCTGAAATCCGTTCTCAATCAGCCACTGACGGACAAATTCCTTTGAAAGCTGCTTCTGAGGCTCGCCTTTTTTCTGGCGCTCGTCATAGCCCTCTGCATAAAAATAGCGGGATGAGTCAGGGGTGTGCACCTCATCGATCAGGTAGATCGTACCGTTGTGTTTTCCGAATTCATACTTCGTGTCAACCAGGATCAAATTGCGCTCTGCCGCCAGTTCCGACCCTTTCCTATAAAGTTTCAGTGTGTAGTCTTCGAGTGCGTTGTAGTCGGCTTCACTTACCAGGCCGCGTTTCAGGATTTCTTCGCGGGAAATATCTTCATCGTGGCCCACTTTTGCTTTTGTGGTGGGGGTGATGATCGGTGTTGGAAGTTTGTCGTTCTCCTTCAGGCCTTCAGGAAGTGTAACGCCACAAAGGGTTCTTTTGCCGGCTTTGTATTCACGGGCAGCGTGACCCGCCAGGTATCCGCGAACGACCATCTCAACGGGGAACGGTTCGCATTTAAAACCTACGGTTACATTGGGATCAGGGGTTGACACAACCCAGTTAGGTACGATTGATTTTGTTGCCGCGAGGTTAAAGGCCGCGATTTGGTTCAGCACCCGGCCTTTGTCGGGAATAGCCTTCGGAAGAATGACGTCAAACGCTGAGATGCGATCGGTGGCCACCATGGCCATATAATCTCCAAAATAATAAACGTCTCTTACTTTGCCGCTATAAAAACCAGTCTGGCCTGGGAATTTGAACTTCGTTTCCTTAATGGCTTGCATTATTTTCCGCCCGGGGGTTGAACCAGGATTCCGGCCTTAAAAATAAGCGTTCTCTTTAGATTTCCTTGCTCGTCAAACTCTTTCCATTCTTTATGTTTTTTATCGGCAATAAATTCGCCCTGCTCCTTAACTTTTCCATTCGGGTGGTAAGCCGTGTAGAGCCCGTGTTTGCGATTGGATTTATACTCACCCACTGACTCAACCTGCCCGGTTTCATAATACGTTTTAAAAGGCCCCGCGACAATGTTGAATTTCAACATCTCCTCACGCGCTATCTTTCCCGACTTGAAATAAGTAGTGCGTTTTCCGTTCAGCTTTCCACCTTCGTACGTTTCTTTTTGCTTCTCGATATTGGTTCCCGCCCAGTAGTACGTCCATGTGCCCTCCGGCTTCTCATTTTTAAATCGCTTCTCCGACACCATCAACTCATTTTCATCAAAGGTCTCCTGCTTCAATTCAACTCCATTGGCGGAGGCCACTTCTCTGACTTTGACTTTTCCATTCGGGTGATATTCGTAGTTAGTGCCCGCTTTCTTTCCTTCCAGGTATGTGAATCGGTGCTGCACTTTTCCATCAGCAAAATAGGCGATGTTGTCGCCATGCATTTTACCCTCGAGGAAACTTCCTTCGAGGATGAGATGCCCCTGGCGATCGTAGTTTTTGTACTTGCCATTCTTCGATCCCTGCTCCATTGTGGAGACGGTTTCAAGCTGGCCATTGGTGTAATACGTTTTATAGAACCCTTTCAGGATCCCGTTTTCATAGTTGGCTTCAGTTTCTACTTTTCCATCTTCATAGTAGGTGCGGGTGATGCCGTTAGGCTTCCCTTTCTTGTAGTGAACTTCTCGCCTGATTTTACCGCTGGGAAAGTATTCTTTAACAAGGCCTTCCGGTTTTCCTTTTACAAAATACGTTTCTCCTTTTTTTGTTCCGTTGTCAAAGTAGAGTTGGATGCTATCGGTGAGCAGGTCGTTTTGGTAGTACGCTTTTTGAACTGGCTTTCCCTGCTCGTTGAAAATTTCGGCAACACCATGGCGCATTCCGTTGACATAATTTAATCTTCGCGCTGGTGTTCCATTTTGATGGAATTCTGTAAACACACCCGATTTTTCACCATCGTCAAAGTTGCCGTCCACCATCAAGGTGCCATCTTCATAGAAGCGCTTGTAACGTCCTACCATCAAGCTGTTATCGGAATTTGAAACAAAGTAATTTTCCTTCAGTTTTTGCTTTTGCTGGTCGTGGTAGGTTTTCATTTCCCGCTGCGCGTTGGCAAGGAAAGCTATTCCCAGTAAGCCGGAGAGGGCAATAGATCGTAACATAGAGTTTAAAATAAAACAGCCGTGCAAATAACGCAAGGCTGTTTCGATTGTTGTATAGCAAAGATACTTAGAGCTTCTCAAGAACCATAGCAGACGCTCCGCCACCACCGTTACAGATGCCGGCAACGCCAATAGACGAACTGTTCTGGTTAAGAACATTAATCAGGGTTGTAACAATTCGGGCTCCTGACGCCCCGAGCGGGTGGCCAATTGCTACCGCGCCACCATTCACATTGGCTTTTGATGGGTCTATGCCGAGCTTCATATTATTGGCGATTGCAACCGCAGAGAATGCCTCGTTTATTTCATAATAGCCGACATCCTTTTTGTCCACACCGGCAATTTTCATCGCTTTCGGAATGGCGATGGACGGTGTAGTGGTAAACCACATTGGGTCCTGGGCTGCATCTGCGAATCCGCGAATCTTGGCTAGTGGTTTCAAGCCAAGCTCCTGCGCCTTTTCCTTGCTTACCAAAACCACGGCCGAGGCACCATCATTCAGGGTTGATGCATTCGCTGCGGTTACGGTTCCGTCTTTAGTGAATACGGCCTTGAGCGTAGGGATCTTGTCGAAGTTCACATTCTTGTATTCTTCATCTTCCATGAACTTCGTCACAGCGCCTTTGCGATCGGTGATTTCCACCGGCACCACTTCGTCTTTAAATTTACCTGCGGCCCAGGCGGCTGCAGACCGCTTGTACGAATTGATGGCATATTCATCCTGCTGCTGACGACTGATCTGCATTTCCTTTGCCGTGTTGTCGGCACAAACGCCCATCGCGCAGTGGTTGTACACATCCGTAAGCCCGTCAAACTGCAGCCCATCGATCAATTCTCCGTTTCCGAATTTGTATCCGGTTCTAGCTTTCATCAGGTAGTAGGGGATGTTGCTCATGCTTTCTGTTCCGCCTGCGACCACCACATCATTTTGACCCAGCATGATTGACTGGGCACCCAGCATGATCGCCTTCATACCGGACGCACAAACTTTATTGACGATCGTACAAGGGATTTCAAATCCAAGTCCGGCTGCAGCAGCGATTTGAGTGGCAGGCGCCTGACCCAGGCCCGCTGACAACACGTTGCCCACAAACACTTCCTGAACGAGCTTCGCATCGACTTTTGCTTTTTCAAGGGCGCCCTTCACGGCCACGGCTCCAAGCTGCACAGCCGACAGGGAAGCCAGGCTCCCGCCAAAGCTGCCAATCGGAGTTCTGACAGCGGAAACAATGTATACTTCTTTCATTTTTTAGGATTTCAATCGATTTAGTGGCGCTAAAATAACAAAATAGCTTCAAGCTTCAAGTTGCAAGCAGGTACACTGTTGGACCACTATTTCGATTACATAAGAACACGATCCAGGGACTAATAATTCGTGGGGAAAGCGTTAGCTAGTAGCTTGCGGCTTGCAACTTGAAGCCTTTTTCCTACCAGTCTGGCTTAGTTCGATCCTTTGACTTTGTAGCCTTGCGCTTATTTTGCTGCAGGTACTGCTTTTCCTGGTTTTTCATAGCTTCCAGGATCATGCGCGCTTTTTCTTCGCTGATTTTCATTTGCTCGAGCTTCTGCTTGTCGAGGTTTTGGTCCTGCTTGTCTTTTTGATCTTTTTCTTTTGATTCCTCGTTCTCCTTAGGCTCTTTCTTCTCGTCTTCCTTCTTTTCTTTGTCTTCTTTTTCCTTATTCTGCTTCTCCTGCTGCTCTTTTTCCTGGCGTTCTTTTTCTTCCTGCTCTTTCTGCTCTTGCTCTTTTTGCTCTTGCTCCTTCTTTTCCTTTTCTTCTTTCTCTTTCTGCTCGTCCTGTTTCTTTTTCTGCTCTTCCTTGATTTGCTCGCGCAACGCTTTCAGCTTGGCATCATTTGGATATTTGCGGATGGCGTTGTCCAGGGTTGCGATCGCCTCGCGGTCCTTTTCGTGAATAAACTGATTGGAAGCAAGATGGAATTCCTGCTCTTGTGCCACGCCAATCAGCGGAAACGCTACTGCCAGAAAAAATACAATTGCTTTCACTTTCATATTAGTCGATTCCATCTACAATCTTGATCCGGTCAATAAACTGTTGGTATGACGACACTGTTTCATCCTTGGCAAGGCCGTCCACCATGAGGTCATACGCTTGCTTATACTTTCGCTCGGCCACAAGTCTGTCAGCCTGAGCCTTCAGTTTCTTAGCGAACTCAGAAGGTTCCTTCTTCTTATTTTTGTCGTTCTGGTCCTGGTTCTTTTTCTGTTCTTCCTTCTTTTTGGCGTCAAGTTTCTTTTTCAGCATCTCGTAGTTGTAGCGGGCCTCGTGGTTTGTCGGGTCGGCTTTAATCGCTTGTTTGAACAGATTCAGCGCCTGCTCCGGTTTCTTATTCTGGTTGGCGATCAGCCCAAGTTGCAGGTCAGCTTTCGAGACAATTGAATTTTTTGAACTGTTTGCCAGGGCCTGGTAATCGGCCTGTGCATGGGCAGTATCTTTCTGCAAGTAGAATGCGTGAGCCCGGTTCAGCAGCACTTCATCTTCCCGCACCCCAAGCGAATCGATCAAATACGTGTAAATCTCGGCCGCTTTTTTATAATCACCTGCCTGAAAAGCATCTTTCGCTTTCGATTTCGCAGAATTGATCTTGCTGATCTTGATCGGATCATTGAAAATCAACGCGAGCATAAGCAGCAGACCGTATTTCATATCCTGACGGTTCTAATATTAAGCAATATATCTACCAGCAACAGAAATGCCGCGATGGCGAGAAAGTAAAAATACTTGTTGGCCGTGACATCAACATAACGGGCATCCCTAAGCTCACCTTCAATTTTACTGATAGTATTAATCAAACGCGATACATCATTTTTGGATTCGTTAATCTCGAAATACTGCCCGCCCGTTTTGTTGGCTAAGGATCGGAGCGAGCCGGAGTTCAATTTGGTAAGCACCGGACGACCATCGCGGTCCTTTTTCACACCGTTTCCCGCATAAATATTTCCCCCACGGTCGGTTCCTACACCAAGTGTGAACAGCTTGATATCCTTGTTCTCAATTTCACGTGCAATCTCATTGGTCTCTTCTCCAAAATCCTCTCCATCGCTGATCAAAATTATGACCTTCGACTTTGTCTGGCCGGTCGTTTCATCTTCGGTTTCAAGTTTGCTCAACGCCATGCGTAGCGGAGGACCGAAGTCTGTACCCGCGACAGGAACAAGTCCCGTGTTCATGGTTTCTATAAAAAGATTTAGTGCATTCTGGTCAAATGTAAGCGGGCATTGCATGAATGCCTCCGATCCGAAAATGATTACTCCGATCCGGTCTGAGTTGAATGCCTGCACCAGTTTTTTCATTTCGTGTTTGATCTTTTCTAACCTGGTGGGCTGAATGTCAAAGGCATCCATCGATTTCGAGAGGTCAACACAGATCATAATGTCTTTGCCTATCGACTTCACCTCCTTCTTGGAGCCTCCAAACGAAGGTCCGAGCAGGGCGACAATGAATAATGCGAAGTAAACCGTGCGCAGTGCCACCTTAATGAAAACCGAGGCATACGGTGTATTGAGACGCTTGGCGATATGGATGACGCGGGCAATGTAAAAACCATATAATACCACGAATGCCGCGATGAAAATGATTTCTGTAATTCCAATGCTTCGGTACCAGCTCACGTGTTTTCGTTTAAACCGCAATTAACATATCCGGCTGGGTATCTGCAATACCGCTTATAAAGTCAAAATCATATGGAACCAGTTGACAATTGACCAGTATTCATTATTCTGAGAGCGGTCACAAGTATCTGAGAATTTCAGTTTGCGGTCTGTATTATAAAACGCTTCGTTTGAACTCCGGCCGGAGTTGAAATAATGGCATTATAAACACCATCTGCGAGGCTCAAGTCATCGAGGCGAATTGATCCGCCAGCACCCGAAAACACCTTCTCGAATTTCAGAATGCCAACCTGGTCGAAAATTCGCAGCGTGTATGCACTGGCGTTACTTACCACGATGAGGTTGATATTGTTCGGTTGCGTGGGATTGGGATAGACCGATATTTGATTTACAGGATCAGGCGAAACCGAAGTGATGGTCTCTTCATCATCTTCATCATCCAAATCATTCCCGTCATTTCCATTCAGATCGGGATTCCCTCCATCTTGTTCCGATGGGTCCTCGGCAGGTTCGTCCGGGGTGTCAGGATCGGAAGGACCTTCATCAGGATCTTGCGGGCCTTCTTCCGGTTCGTCATCATCTGGGTTTTCTTCTGGAGTTTCGTCAACAGGTTCTTCGGTTGGCTCTTCTTCTGGATTTTCATCCACGGGTTCTTCCTCAGGGGATTCATCCACAGGTTCTTCATCGACTGGCGGTTCGTCAACAGGTTCCTCCCCGGAAGGCTCGTCCACCGGGGGTTTATCCACTGGAGGTTCGTCCACCGGAGGTTCTTCAGTAGGGGGTTCCTCCACAGGAGGTTCGTCTACCGGTTCTTCCTCGGCCGGAGGCTCTTCAACCGGGGGTTCTTCGGCCGGTGGTTCCTCAGCCGGTGGTTCCTCAGCCGGAGGTTCTGCAGGAGACGTGCTGGTAATGACCAGTGGCGGTGACCAGGCGTTCCAGTCTGCGGCACCCGGAGAAGCCTTTCGGCTAAACCGTGCCCGATACGTTCCTGGTGTTGTGACCGTCAGTCTGTGCGATGTTGCGGCAGGAATGATCTGTCCATCCTTCTCCCATTGATAGGCAAAGAATCCTTCCGCGAGCACGAGTTTGGGAAACACACTTTTTGCGTTGTCGATTTGAGTGATGCCATGGAGCGCGTGGATCGCATTCTTGCGTTTGCTTAAGATCCATGTAAAGAAGTTTGTTTCCTGGTATGCTCTTCCCCACACGCGATGTTCAAGGTCGGGGTAAACGGTATACTGAATGGAAGCGCCCGCTGCCTTGAATTTGTTGACCGTGTTCTGTGTGAACGCTGGGCTCGGATCTTTGTCAAGTCCTCCCTGAAAAGTCCAGAGGGGAATGTGGACAACTTTTTCTTGCTGGTTGTGCACAAAGATATTTGCGGCTTCGGTCACAGCTGACATCGGCAATGCAGCAGCAAACAACCATGGAGCTCTCTTGATCGCCTCGTAGGTTGCATAACCTCCAATGGAAAGGCCGTGAATGTAAATCCGATCAGGATTGATCTTATACTTCTCTGCATGCAGCAGAACTACTTTGATCATATCCTCCACGGAGAGCGAATCCCATACGTTAAGCATCTGGGGCATGAGCACGAATCCAGGAAACGCTCTTCCTGGCATTGACGGGTCGTTTGGCAAACGTGTGCCCGCAAGATTTCGCGCGGCCAGGTGTTCGCGTGCGCTTTGTGTGAGGTGATAGTCGTTGTTGAGTAACCGGTGGTCGGGATTTGTTGGCGCAGGAGGGACGTTCTGGTTGGGATCATAATTCCAATCAGCGTGATAGCAATCCTCATAGTAACAATTGCCTCGCTCTACGGCCCCATGCATGATGACGATGAGTGGATAACCTTCGGAATAGTTCGGGTCGTAGTTTACTGGCTTAAGCAATCGGTAATTCATGATGAACTCGTCCTTTGCTCCATCTTTCTTCCGCATGTGCCCTTCGCCATACGGGCTCGAGTCCCATGACGTGATGTCCGCATAGGTGTTCGTTCTCACACCCGGGGCGCTTTCGCGGAAGCTGAACGTTTTGTTTTCTTCGAGGTAATAATAGGTTGATGAAGAAATCTTCGTTCGGAGGTCGAGTGGCCCGATTGGAAGCGTGGTGTTGTACAAATATTCCGGCTTCACCTGACCCGATGTAGCCAGTGCGAATAGAAGAAGAAGTAATAGGACTGGAAACTTACGCATACAGCAGCTTGCCTACTCCACAATCGTTTGAAGTCATGCTGGGTGTAAAAAAGTAATACCGTCTGCGTCCGCTAAGGGTCAGCGGCCATCGCTACAGGGTTAACCGCATCACGTAATCGTTCATCCAATAAGGGCCGATGGGCACGTCTTCCTCTCTTAGTTTGATGAATCCGGCTTTCTCGTAAAATTTAATGGCAGGGTTCTGTCGATTCACATTCAGGTCGAGCGCTGACGCATTTAGATTTATGGCTCTAAGCTTGACTTCATTGATCAACAATTTTCCATAACCTTTCCCGTGATTGCCGGGAAGGACATAAAGTTTATGGAGCTTGCAGACCGTGGCATCGTCTGGTCGTAAGGAGTAAGATGCAAAGCCCTGTGGGCCGTTTTCATCGTGGAGTAAGATGAAAATCTGAGAGCCTGTTCGAATGTGTTTTTCAAGCTCTTTGTCTGCGTAGATGGTGTCAAGCATGAACCTGATTTGTTCAATCGATAAGATTGGCCCGTACGTTGGCCACCAGGTTTCTTCGGCAATACTTCGAATAACTGGTATGTCTTTTAGCGTTGCATGGAGGATTGTGACCATAGTTCTAAAAATAGAATTTAAACCGATTCATTAGGCAGTTTGTTTCCAACCTTTATATTTGCACTTCGTTTTTAGGAAAAGGCCAATTTCAGCGTATTTTTGCAGTCTGGTCTTCAAAAAAGACATCAATACTTTAAGTTTTTATTCGCAGACGCGGGAGAGAGACTTAAAATGATCTGCCAGTTGGCAGATAAACTGTCGGACGGACTAGCCCTCGTTCGTCAGTTTAAGGCTCTTAAAATTAACACTATTGGAGAGGTGGGTGAGAGGCTTAAACCAGCAGTTTGCTAAACTGTCGTACGCCTTAAAACGTACCGGGGGTTCGAATCCCCCCTTCTCCGCAAAGTATTGATGGTCCGATAGCTCAACTGGATAGAGCATCAGCCTTCTAAGCTGACGGTTCGGGGTTCGAGTCCCTGTCGGATCACAAAAAAATAAAAAGCGAACGTTAAAGTTTTGTTTGATTACAATCTTTTGATAGTTTCGCGTCCCTTTTGAGAATATTCGGTCGAGATACTGAGTAATTTTAGATCGGGGACGGTGGTGTACCGACACAAATCGTCTCCGAAAAATAAGTAGTTCGGGGTGTAGCACAGTCCGGTAGTGTACCTGGTTTGGGACCAGGGGGTCCCAGGTTCGAATCCTGGCGCCCCGACTAAATAAAGCCTTATCGCGAGATAGGGCTTTCTTGCTTTCATTCAAGTCATCAAGGATGCATTGGCTTGATGTTTTTCGTCTATATAATCTATAGTGATAAGTTGAAGAAGTATTACGCTGGTAGTACTAATGATGTGGATAAGCGACTTCATCGCCACAACGCAGGTGAAAGTGCGTTCACCAGCAGGGGTTGCCCCTGGGCTCTGATAACGACCTTCAAACTTTCAACTCGCGCAGAGGCAGTTAGGTTAGAGTACAAGATAAAGAAACGCGGAATCTCCAGGCACTTGCAAGACATTGGCCATAAATGAATTTAGGGACGGTAATGTATCCCGCGTGGGCGGGAGGGTCCCAGGTTCGAATCCTGGCGCCCCGACTAAAACAAAGCCTTATCGCGAGATAGGGCTTTCTTGCTTTCATTCAAGTCATCAAGGATGCATTGGCTTGATGTTTTTCGTCTATATAATCTA
>DASWTP010000178.1:0-34482 GCA_036402075.1 Chryseosolibacter sp.
GAAACGATTCGGCAGTTGGCAGAGTCTGGTGAGTGGAGGAAATACCTCGAAAATTGAAATCGTACCTGGTCCTCGTATAAAACCTATGTATAAAAAACTTGTAATCACCGGAGGTAACGGCTTCCTTGGAAAAAGCCTCATGGATTATTTCGGTCCTAAATTCCATGAGATCGTAATTGTGTCGAGGAAACCGATTCCTACATCATCTAAAATCAAGTGGGCGAAATGGGATGGCGAAACAGTCGGGGAATGGACAAAGTCACTGGAAGGCGCAGATGCGGTGATCAATCTTGCAGGCAAGAATGTTGACTGCCGCTACACCGAAAAAAATAGACGGGAGATTCTCAACTCACGGATAAACTCAACACGCATTCTTGGCGAGGCAATTCGAAAATGCGTTTCTCCGCCAGCGGTGTGGCTGAATGCCAGCTCGGCAACAATCTATGTAGGCTCTTACGGGAAGTTAATGACTGAATTCGATGGCGACACGGGTGATGATTTTTCAATGACCGTCTGTAAGAAGTGGGAGGAAACTTTTAACTCGTTTCGAGATATTTCAACACGGCAGGTGATTCTGCGAATTTCAATTGTCCTCGGATGGGAAGGTGCAGCGCTACCCGCCCTTGCAACGCTGGCGAAGTTCGGTTTAGGCGGACATCAAGGCGATGGGAAACAATTTTGCAGCTGGATTCACATCACAGATTTTTGTCGTGCGGTCGAGTGGGCGATCGACAACCCGTCAGCAACCGGTGTGTACAACATCACTGCACCTGTTCCCTTGCCAAATCAGGATTTTATGAGCGAAATTCGCAGAAAGGTGAAGGCGCCATTTGGATTACCTGCTCCAGCATGGCTCCTGGAATTAGGCGCAGCTATTATTCGTACCGAGACGGAGCTTGTGCTGAAGAGCCGCAAGGTATACCCGAAGCGATTGCTGGACGAAGGATTTGTTTTTAAATACGAAACATTGAACGAGGCGATGAGGGGGCTTTAGTCCATCCGAAGAGCTATTGGATGAATTTCGCATTTTACTGCATTTGATTTTTGTCGATCAGATCCTTAAAAGCCTTTTTATAGCTGTCGCTGATTGGAATCATTGCGCTGCCAATCTGAATCTCTCCCTTGTGAACAACTTCGATCGCTTTCAATGCAACGATGAATGAGTGATGCACGCGGATAAATTTGTCAGCGGGAAGCTGCATCTCCAGTGACTTCAGCCGTTGCAGTGTTACTACCCGCTGGGTTTTCGTGTGGATGGTAACGTAATCCTTCAATCCCTCCACATACAAGATGTCGTCAAAATTTATTTTCACCAGCTTTGTCCCATCTTTCACAAACACGAAATCAGGCGCGGCATCACTGGCTGGCCTTTCGATCATCTGCGGAGCTGGCGCATTGATCCGCTGAGACGCCTTTTCAACGGCTTTCAAAAAGCGATCGAATGTAATGGGCTTCAGCAGGTAATCAACCACATCGAGTTCATAACTTTCCAGCGCATATTCGGAATAGGCTGTAGTTAAGATTACCATGGGTTTCTTCTGGAGAATTTTCAATAACGTGATACCGGTTATTTCCGGCATCTGAATATCGAGGAAAAGAATGTCGATGGTATTCGTTCGCAGCACATCCAGTGCCTCCATCGGGTTTGAGCACGCTTTCACCAGGTTTAGAAAAGACACTTTTTTAACGTACTCGGTCAGGAGGTTTCTCGCGAGTGGCTCGTCTTCAACGATCAGGCAGGTGTGTTGCATCAGGCAAGTGTGATCTTAAGCTGAACTGAGTAGCGGTCTGGTTTATCGTCCGTTGTGAGTTTATAACGGTCCGGGTAACTAAGGTCGAGTCTTCTTTTTACATTTTGTAGTCCGATGCCGGATTTTTCTTCAGCTTCCGGCTTTGTGCCGGGGAGTTTGCTGTTTTCAACAGTGTAAATACATTGTTTCCCTTCCAGCGTCATGGCAATTCTGACAAAAGCATTCTTGTCGTTGTTGCTTACACCGTGTTTGAATGCATTCTCGAGAAACGTGATAAAGATTAACGGTGCGATCAACACGCCTTCCGTATTTCCATGGATCGAGAACGAAATGGGAATCTGGTCGTTCAGTCGCAGGCGCTCGAGGCTTATGTAATTCTGCATGTATTCGATCTCTTTCGTCAGCGGAACCTGTAGATAGTTCGAGTCGTAGATCATGTATCGCATCATCTGCGACAGCTTTGCAATTACTTCCGTTGTGTTTGATGACTGCGTATAGGCAAGGTAGTACAGGTTGTTTAACGTGTTAAAGAGAAAATGCGGATTGATCTGTGCTTTAAGGAAATTCAACTCGGCAAGCAGTCTTTCATTTTCAATTTCTTTTTGTTTCGCGGCAAGCTCAAACCAGTCAGCTGCGAATCGTAGCATGGAAATGAAAATGGTGATGAAGAGCGTAATAACGCAAACTTCTACAATATAGAAAGTTGAGTAGAAGTGTTGCCGCTGATAGGTGTAGCCATCGATAAGAAAACGCTGCAGGTGAATGCGGGCAGCGATGAGAATAACGAACGGAAGAACAAATTCGAGTAAATACCGCCATACTTTCTTATGCACAAGGAAGCGTGGCAGCAGAAAGAAATAATTGAGGTAAGCGATGCTCATCGTCACAATTAGCTGAATGAACCCATTGGCCGTGGCTTTTCCCCAGTCGATATCGCGGCCGTGGCGGAAGTTGCTGATCGTGTAAAAGAAGAACGTCAGGTAAACGCACCAGAAGGAAATGTGGACAAGGATTACCCTATTTCTGTGAAGCATCGATTGCATGAGACCAAAAACGAAAAAAGATTGTTAAAGGTATCGCATCCCGATGATTACGGGATGGTTCATAGGCACTTTTCGACCGTTAGAAAAAAAGGATCGACCATTCGTCACCCGAAAGGCTACTTTCGCCCCGAATTAATAACCTGCCGGGATGTCGAATAAACTCAATGAACTGTCTAATAATGTTATTAGCGGTGGAACCATACATTTACTTTGTCGTTTGTCATTGATGTAAGACCTTTGTCGCCCTTAAATAGCTTATAACCACACTTAAATGAGAACACTTTTTACCCTTTTGGCTCTTGCATGCTCGTTGACGGCCATGGCCCAGGGGAACTCAAAAATTACCGGAACGGTTTCCGATTCAACCACTAACAAGCCGGTAGAATTTGCAACCATTGCGTTGAACGACCCAACAACGAATAAGCCTGTTGACGGAACCATTGCCGATGATCAGGGGAGGTTCACGATCTCGAAGGTTGCTGACGGTAATTACAACCTTACCATTACCTTTATTGGTTTTAATACCAAATCAATTCCGGTTCGTGTTGGCGATAAAAAAGAGATCGACCTCGGCACTATTAGCATCAGTCCGGTCGCTCAGGTTCTCAAGGAAGTTACCGTGGAAGGCGAACGCGCGTTGATTGAAGAACGCGTTGACCGCACCATTTATAATGCAGAAAACGACCAGACAGCCAAAGGTGGTGACGCGACCGATGTGTTGAAGCGCGTGCCATTACTGACAGTAGATATGGATGGAAACGTTTCGCTTCGGGGAAATCAGAACATCACCGTGCTCATCAATAACAAGCCGTCATCAATTGTTGCCAGCAGTGTGGCCGATGCATTGAAGCAAATCCCGGCTGACCAGATCAAAACGGTAGAGGTCATCACATCACCATCGGCAAAATATGATGCAGAAGGCTCTGCGGGAATCATTAATATCGTTACGAAGAAGAACAACTTGCAAGGACTGACCCTTGGCGTAGACGTTGGTGCCGGTAACCGTGGGTCTAACCTCGGTCTCAATGGAAATTACAGGAAGGGTAAAATGGGCTTCTCACTTGGCGGCTGGGGAAGAGCGAACTACAATGTGAAGGGCAGCTTCGAAAACGAACAGATCACCCCAACCGGAACTAGCATTCAAACATCTGACTCGCGCAACCGCGGCCTTTTCGGGCACTACAACCTCGGATGGGATTACGATATCAACGATAAAAACACACTGGCCGCTTCGGTCCGCTTTGGGGTCCGAAATCACAAGAACTTCCAGGACAATCTATTATCCGAGTTTTACGGCAACAACGGCAACTATACTGCCGATCTTCGTAACGCAGTTACAGACAACGCATCTAACAACGTTGACGTTAGCCTCACATACACTCATCTCTATGCGAAGCCTCAGCGTGAGCTCAGCTTCCAGGGGCTTTACAGTCGCAACAACAACACGAATGATTTTGTAAACACCGTATTTGTCGATGCTTCGGGTGAGGATATCAGAGAGCGGATCAAAAACCTCAATGACAGCTACAACCAGGAAGCAACTTTCCAGGTTGACTATCAGACTCCGTTCAGCACAAATCAAATGTTTGAGATTGGCGCAAAGAATATTATGAGAAAGGCTGTGAGCGATTTCACATATCTGAATGCCTTTGGATCAGATGGGGACTTTGTCGTAAATGCGGATCGCAGCCTTAGCAATAACCTGAATTACGATCAGAACGTAAGCTCCGGCTATCTGGCATATACGTATTCGACCAAAAGCGGTTATAGCTTGAAAGCCGGTAGCCGTTATGAGTACACCACAATCAACGCCTACACGCAAACGGAGGACAATATTTACATTAAACCTTATGGCGTGTTGGTACCGAGCGTGAACGCTTCCAAGAAATTGAAGGCGGGTACATTGAAGGCATCATACAACCGAAGAATCCAGCGACCTTCAATTCGTTTCCTCAATCCGAACCTTCAAGGCTCGAACCCGAAGAACGTAACGATTGGAAATCCATCTCTTCAGCCGGAATACACCAACAACTATGAATTGGGTTATAGCACGTTCATCAAAGGAACAACGATCAACCTTACCGGTTTTTATCGGAACACAAATGACGCTATTCAAAGTGTTCGTGATGTAGTCGGAGCGGACACTATTCGTACGACCTACAGGAACATCGGATCGGAGAATGCCTACGGTGCAAGCTTATTCCTTGGCGTGAATATTGGTAAGCTGACCTTGAATGGCGGTGGCGATGTATTCTATGCCATGCTGGATAACAACGATCCAAATCCAATCTATGCGGCATCGAACGAAGGCTGGGCAGTTAACGGAAGACTGTTTGGTAGTTATAACCTTGATAAAGGATGGGGATTACAGTTCTTCTCCTTCGGACGTGGCCGTCAGGTACAATTGCAGGGAACGCAAGGAAGTTTCTACATGTATAGCATTGCCGTAAGAAAAGAGTTCAATGAGAAGCGCGGAAGCATCGGGATTGGCTTTGAGAACTTTGCTCAGTCAAATATTAAGATCAAGACGAGTCTTGAGTCTTCAGTGCTGACGCAACGGAGCACTAATATCATGTACAACTCGGGTGTTCGTTTGAACTTCAGCTACCGCATCGGAAAGATGAGCATGGAGAACAGACCAAGAAGGAGGGCACGCGGCATCAATAACGATGACCTGAAAGAAGGCGATGGCGGTGGCGATGGAGGAATGGGTCAGCAGGGTGGCGGTGGCCAGCAAGGTGGCGCTCCACAGATGCAAGGTGGCGGGCAACGTCCCGGAAGGGCCCCTCAGCAACAAGCTGCCGCACCCGTGCAAAAAATAGCACAGGCTCCGGAAGGCGTTGTATTTGATGCAGCCGGTACCTGGAACTTTACGATCGATTCACCGCAGGGCGGAGCCGGAACAATCGTGATCAAAAAAGAAAACGATGTTTATTCAGGTACCATAAAGACCGAGCGAATGCCGAAGGAAACTCCATTCACTTCGGTGGTAGTGAAGGGCAATGATGTGACATTGACATATTCCGTTACGTTTGGAGGCAATACAGTTCCGGTTACGATCAAGTCAATGATCAACGACAAGTCAATGCAGGGAACAATGGCGATGGGTGAATTCAGAACATTTAACCTGAATGGGAAGAAAGCCGAATAAGAATTGAGATTGTCCTGGTCTCTGAAAGGCCATGGCGTTTACTATAGCAATAGCAAAATGCCATGGCTTTTCTATTTGCGCCTAACCCTGCAGTTGCCCCTCGGAATCACCTTTCAAATTCCAAGTTTTAGTCCCTGCTTCAGCGCCTGCTGATATTTCCTGGAATCAAAACGGTAAAGGAAGGGGGCTTTGTGCGCTCCACCTTGCTTGCGTTCTTTCAGGCGTTCAAGGATGCCGAGGGAAAGGATTTTCTTCTGAAAGTTCCTTCTGTCGAGAGCCTTGCCAAGTATGGTCTCATATAGTGCCTGCAGTTCAGGCATGGTAAATTTTTGAGGCAGCAGATCTTTCCCTACCGGGTAATCCTGAATGTGGATGCGAACGGAGCGTAGTGCCTTTTCAAGGATCTCATTGTGGTCAAGAATAAGTTGAGGCACTTTGTTGATATCCCACCATTTGCACTCGAGCGAGAATTCGTCAGGCATTGGTTCCACTTTTGAAAACTCAACAAGTGCCCAGTATCCAACCGTGATAAATCGATCCATCAGCCAGCTTTTGCCTTTCACTTCCGGAGGCTGCAGCGCTCCATGTTTCTTTCGCTCGCGCATCGGGTCGCCAAAGGTGTAGAACTGTTTCAGGTAGATATTTTTTAGCCCGGTCCGGTTCTGCAGGATCCTTACGGCAGCATCGTCAATGTGCTCTTGTTTTAAAATAAATCCCCCTGGCAGGCACCATCGTTTCGTATCCTTCCATTGAAGAAGCAAGACTTTCAGTTCCTGGTCGTGGAAGCCGAAGATCACGCAGTCGATTGAGAGTTGTGGAATGTAAAATTGATCGCCTTTTTCAAAAAATTCGGACAGGGTGAGCTTAGGTTGTTTGATCATTCCGCGTACGATTCTAGGGTTGAGAAACAAATTACATAATTCAAGATCAACAATTGTACTATTTTCCACAGGGCGGGAATGATTTTTTTTCATGTTAAACGTTGTTGCGGTTCAATCATTACTCACCCGCGTGAGCCGTTCACATAATAATAGCGCTGTCAATACAGCGTTAGCCGGACTTCGACAGTTAGTCCGCGTACTTTAATTTTTTAATCTGAATGAACGTGACTGAAAAAAACGAAAATTCCTCGCGACTGATTGTGGTATCAAACCGATTACCCTTTCAACTTCTCGAAAAGAATAATGAGGTTACGTTGAAAGAGAGCGATGGCGGCCTCGTGAGCGCGTTGAAAAGTTATTTCGAACGAGATCAGGAAACACACGGAACTACTGCCAAGTGGTGGATCGGCTCTGGTGAATTCCCGGAAAAACGATGGCAAAAATTCAAACGATCGAAGAAGCATACCGGTGCCTTCAATGTGGAGCCTCTCTTTATTGATACCAAAACCTATAACAAGTACTACAATGGATTTTGCAATGCAACCCTTTGGCCGCTGTTCCATTATTTTCCGTCCATTGTTGAATTTGACGAAGACACTTTCAAGGCGTATGAAGAGGTGAACCGGATATTTGCCGACAAACTTCTGGAATTTGTCAGACCGAACGACACGCTGTGGATTCACGATTATCAGCTCATGCTGTTACCAGGAATGGTTCGCGATAAGATGCCCGATGTCACCATTGGCTTTTTTCTTCATATTCCTTTCCCATCCTTTGAGGTGTTCCGGCTGCTTCATACTCCATGGAAACAAAAAATTGTGAAGGGCTTGCTTGGCGCAGACCTGATTGGGTTCCATACACACGAGTACGTTCAGCATTTCTTAAAAACGGTGCAGATGGTGGCAGGCCTCGATCACCAGTTTCGCAATATCATGGCGCCCGGCAGGGTCGTAAAAGCGGATATGTTCCCGCTGGGCATTGACTATGATAAATTTCATGGAGCTTCTAACCTGCCGGAAGTGCAGAAAGAGAAATTGCACATCCAGGAAAATTTCAACCACCGGAAAATTATTTTTTCAGTCGATCGGCTTGACTATACAAAAGGAATTACCCACCGTCTCACGGGTTTTGAATATTTCCTTGAGCAACATCCTGAATGGCGCGAGAAGGTGGTGTTTGTGTTGGTTGTTGTTCCTTCCCGTCAGATCATCACCAAATATTCAGAGCGGAGAAAAATGATCGAAGAACAGGTAGGCCGGTTGAATGGCAAATACTCGAATCTTCATTGGCAACCGATCATTTATCGCTACAATCATTTATCGTTTACGGAACTATGTGCGTTGTATGAGGCGTCCGACATTGGGTTGATCACGCCACTGCGCGATGGAATGAACCTGGTGGCGAAGGAATACGTGGCAACCTGCCATGGAAAAGGAGTTCTTATCCTGAGTGAGCTTGCAGGCGCTGCCAATGAGATGGGCGAAGCTGTGCTTGTCAACCCACTTGACAAGGCTGAGATCGCTTCAGCCATTCTTACGGGTCTGACAATGCCGCAGGAAGAACAATTACAACGACTTGAAATGATTCAGCAGCGCCTGAAGGACTACACGGTCATTCATTGGGTAAACGATTTCCTGAAAGAGCTCAAGGTTGTGAAGGAAAATCAAAAAATTCAGGCAACTAAACATTTGTCGAAAGCAGAGCTCGCGGATATCGGGCTGAAGTTTAAACATGCGCATCACCGTCATTTATTACTTGACTATGATGGTACCCTTGTTCCGCTGGCCAAGCATCCGAAGCTTGCCATCCCGAATCAGGACCTCATTCAATTACTGAATATTTTGTCGGCCGACACGAGGACCGAGGCAACGATCATCAGCGGACGCGATAGTGCTACGCTTGAACAATGGTTTGAAGGTGTGCCGGTGAACCTGATTGCCGAACATGGTGCTGCCGTGCGAATGAAGAATGGCGTTTGGCAACTCGAAAAGGAACTTGATCAAAGCTGGAAGCCGCGCATTCGGCCCACATTGGAATTGTTCACACAACGAAGTCCGGGATCAATGGTTGAAGAGAAAGGACACACCCTGGCCTGGCACTATCGGAACGTTGATCCGGAATTAGGTTTTGTTCGATCGCGGGAGCTTCTCGACAGTCTCCACCACCTGCTTCGGAACACGCCACTCAATGTGGTAGACGGCAACAAAGTGATCGAAGTCCGACTCGCTGGTGTCGACAAAGGGACCGTTGCAGCTAAAATGCTCAGCAAGGATGAATACGATTTTGTGCTGGCCGTTGGAGATGATACAACGGATGAAGATATGTTTCGGGCGCTGGGCGACAAGGCCGTAACGATCAAGATCGGAACGGGAAACACTGCTGCAAAATTCAGCCTGACGAACCAGACTGAGGTCATTCAACTCTTGAATCAACTCCTGAATTAGAACCCGGAATCGGAACCATTGTACATACAAGAATCGTTGTTACATTTACGTATGTCTCTGGAAGAGGAAATTCACCAAGCGAAGTTTGTAAATGAGCATGAAAAAGCTGCCGTGAACATTCTTTTTACGAGTGGCTGGATTCATTCACTAAATGCTTCGCGTCTGAAAAGATATGATATCACGCCTGAGCAATTTAACGTGCTTCGTATCCTGCGCGGAAGTTATCCCAAACCATTGATGCTCGCTGATATCACGAACAGAATGCTGGACAAGAACAGCAACGCAACACGCCTGGTAGAAAAACTCCGCCAAAAAAGCCTGGTGAGGCGTGAGATCTGCGAGTCCAATCGCAGGCAAGTGGATATCTCGATCACCGACAAAGGACTTGATGTATTGAAAAATATTGACCGCGATGAATCCGAATGGCTTGGCATGCTCAAAGGCATTTCAAAGCAGGAGGCGCATGAGCTCAACAGGATCCTGGACAAACTCAGAGGCGGGGAAATGACGAAATACAAATGACGAAATACAAATGACGAATGACGAATAACCCCGGGGTTCGTCATTCGTTAATTCGTCACTCAAATTGCGCTGAGTCCAATCGCAGGCAAGTGGATATTTCTATCACCGACAAGAGACTTGACGTATTGGCTTGTTCAAACTCGGAGGCGGGGAAATGACTAAATAAAAATGTCGAATGACGAATAACCCTGGATTCGTAACTCGTCATTTGTAATTCGTCATTCGTAATTCGTCACTCAAACTGCAGTGATACCTTCGGGATCTGATTAAACAACTGATTCCTTAACTCGTTCGCTTGCTCAAGCGCTTTTCGGCCTGCCGCTGTCAGATTGAATATCCTTTTTCTTCGTCCACCGCGCTCATTAGTCGGGTCGCTCATTTCGGAAGTTACGAGTCCTTTTTCTTCCAGGCGCTTCAGCACAGCATGAACAGCGCTGATGTTTAGACTTCGCCCAGTTTGTTTTTCAATCTCGTCCATCACTGCTACTCCGTATGCTTCTTTATAAAGAATGCCAACCGTTAGCAAAACGAGTTCTTCCAATTCACCAATATACGTTCCTTTCATAATGGTTATTCGTTCTTCAATACCTCAGCCGGATTAGCATGTGCAGCGCGAATTCCCTGATAACAAATAGTGAGGAATGCAATCGCTGCCGCGGCAAGAGCTGAAAAAATAAATAATTTGAAATCAATGTCTACCTGGTAGGCAAACGTTGCCAGCCATTGTTTCATCATAAAATACGCCAACGGGAACGCGACAATATTTGCAATGATGATGAGTGTGACGAAGCGTTTTGAAAACAGGATGAAAATTTCAGAATCGGAACTTCCCATCACTTTGCGGATACTCATTTCCTTTTTGCGCTGCTCCGCGGTGAACGTTGAGAGGCCGAATAATCCGAGGCAGGCAACTAGAATCGACAATCCGGAAAATACGAGTGTGATCTTGCTCATCTTGTTTTCGGCTTTGTAAAGATTTTCAAGATTGTTTTCGAGAAAGAAATATTCAAACGGCCACCCGGGCATCTGTTCTTTCCATTCTTTTTGCAGGTAGGCGATTGTTTCGGCAACATCGTCTTTGCCGATTCGGACAGCCATGTACTTGATGAAGAGGTCGAAGGCTCGCGGATTCAGGTTCAGATCCATCACTAAAGGGCGAATTGGCTGATGGCGTGACGTAAAATTAAAGTCCCTCACTACACCAACGATCTTTCGGTTCGGGCGTGTTCCAAATTTTTTCCCAATGGCATCTTCATTGCTCTTCCAGCCCATCTGTTTCACAAACGACTCATTTACAACCAGCGCCAGGCTGTCATCGGTGTTAATGTCTTCCGAGTAGTCACGGCCGGCTGCTAGCTCAATGTTAAATGTTTTTAGAAAATGATGCCGGATATTCAGCCGCGGGAATGGCTTGGATTCCTCCAACCCTTCGATCAAATAATTTCCAACCTGGTGTTTTGAACCGAGAATTTCCTCGAGTGCTGTGACTTCGACTACGTTTGGATTTCGCAGGAACTCCGTTCGCAACGCTTCATAGGAGTTCGCAATGGGTGAACGCGACACCGGAATCATGATGACATTCTCTTTCGTGAAACCTGTATCGCTTTCCTGGAGCATATTGAGCTGATCGATCGCCACACCGGTTCCGATCAGCAATATGATTGACAGGGAAAACTGAACGACTACAAGAACTTTCCTAAAGGCCGCCCCACGCTCCTGGCTCATATTGGCTTTGAGTGCAGTAATAGGTCGGAACGAAGAAAGTACAAATGCCGGGTAAATTCCGGAAATAAAGCCGAGTAACAGCGGCAGCGCGATCAGCATTGCCAGGTAAGCAGGTTGGAACAGTGTGATCCAATGGATATCTTTTTCTGCGAACGAATTGAATAACGGCAGCACAAGCACAACAACCGCCAACGCAATGGCAACGGAGAGCAAGCTGAGCATGATGGATTCGAAAAGAAATTGCGTAACAAGTTGAATGCGCTCACTACCCAGCGTTTTTCGCATGCCCACTTCTTTCGCGCGTTTAGCAGCGCGGGCGGTGCTCAGGTTGATGAAGTTGATGCATGCAATCAGGAGAACAAAGATTGCAATCGAAGCAAAAACGTAAACCGTTGTCAAACTACTATTCGGCTGGATCTCATAATCCATGTGCGACTTTAAATGAATATCGGTGAGCGGCACAAGTTCAAGGGTCACATCATTTCGGATAAATTCAGGAAAGTATTTCTGAACAAACCCGGGTAGCTGCGATTGAAGTACGGGTGCAGCAAACTGATCTTTCAACAATAAATACGTCCAGCACGGATTCCAATACCAACCATCCGGAAGCTGTCCGTTATAGAATTCTTTCAACGTCTCGAACGATACCAGGAAGTCGAACTGAAAATGGGTGTTGACCGGAACATCCTGGATCACACCCGTCACCATCAGGTTCGTGTTCCCCTGGAAACGTAAAAATTTGCCTACGGGATCTTCATCCCCAAAATATTTTCGACCCATACTTTCGGTAAGCACCACGGTATGCGTGTTACTCAGTGCGGTTTCACGATCGCCTTTGATCAACGTAAAGTCAAAAACCTGAAAGAATGTTGAGTCGGTAAAGAACAGGCGCGCCTCATTAAATTCTTTTGCGTTGTCAGTGGTTGCAACGGCCAGGGTAGGTGCCTGAAAGTTGAAGAACCGCACGGCTAGCTCTACTTGTCCGCTGTAATCATTTTTTATCGCTTCGCCCAGTGGAAACGGTTGACTCGCAGAACGTTCTCCAACGCCATCGGCTTCAAAAATCTCGTGAATGCGGTAAATGCGGTCCGCTTTCGAGTGCATCCGGTCGAAACTGAATTCGTCATTAATATAAAGTGTGATCAAAAGGAAGCAGGCAATGCCGATGGCCAGCCCGAACACATTCAGGAACGAGTAGCCTTTTTGCTTGACGAAGCTCCGCTTAAACACAGTGAAGTAGTTTTGAAACATCATAAGGTGAGGCGTTTGTTGGGTACGTTTCGTGCGTTTAATGTTCGACCACCTGAAAAACCGAAGCACATTCCATACGAAGAGTAAATTCGCGCGCGCATGGCTAGTATCTTTCAATGTCCGGTAAAACAGCTCATACGCATCTCCTTGTATTTCTTCCAGCAATTCCGGATTGCAATACCAGCTGAGGAAACGGTCGGCCCATTTCGGTGGAGACGCTTTAAGCATATGCTCTACAAACGTGAAAATAATATATATGTTTCATCTTTGTATAAGATAAAGAATCCTTTTTCTTCCTCCAAACGAGCTTTTCTTAACAATTGATAATTGTATATACAATAGTTGTCTATATCTTTATTAAGGCAATTACGTTAGTACATTCAAAAGCCCGAAATAAACAGGAACCAAAAATTAAACTCGTAAATTCTAAAACTATGAATACAATACTTCACAAAGCAGCCACCCGCGGGCATGCAAATCATGGCTGGCTCGACACCAACCATACCTTCAGCTTTGCAAACTACTACGATCCTTCACGCATGAACTTCGGTGCGCTCCGCGTGCTGAACGATGACTTTGTTGACGGAGGCATGGGCTTTGGACGCCATCCACACGATAACATGGAAATTATTTCCATTCCGTTGGAAGGCGACCTTGAACATAAAGACAGCATGGGCAACGTAGCCGTGATCCGCCAAAATGACGTTCAGATTCTTAGTGCAGGAACCGGAATATATCACTCGGAGTATAACAAGAACGCCAACTCAAAAGTGAACTTCCTTCAGATTTGGGTGTTTCCAAAGCAACGAAATATTCAACCACGTTACGATCAGCGCACGTTCAAGCCGGAAGATCGCGTGAACAAGCTGCAGCAAATCGTTTCGGCAAAAAAAGATGATGAAGGCGTTTGGATCAACCAGGACGCCTACTTCCACATTGGCAACCTTAAGAAAGGGTTTACAACTGACTACTCCATTAAAGAAAAAGGAAACGGTGTTTATGCCTTCGTCATTAAAGGAGATGTTACCATCAACAACCAGGCGCTGAATAAGCGTGATGGGTTTGGAGTTTGGGATACCGATAAAATTTCTATCACGGCCGATTCTGACGCTGAAGTGTTGCTGATGGAAGTTCCGATGAATTAACCGAATGTCAAAACAATTTTAATACACAAGCCGCTCTCAGGAAGGAGCAAATTTACAAGATGAAAAACCGGAAAGTAACACACACCCTCTTTGCTGAAACATTTGACATGGGAGGGATACCTGTTCGACAAGCTTTTCCGACTGGTCGCGTGGAACAGCATGATCCATTCTTGCTATTGCATCACGCTGACGTTGAAGTACCAACCGATATTGATCCCGATCACGCTGGTGTCGGACCACATCCACACCGCGGATTTTCACCAGTGACGTTTATTTTTAAAGGTGGCGTGCACCATCGCGACAGTCGTGGTAACGACAGCGTAGTATATGCCGGAGGTGCTCAGTGGATGAACTCCGGCATGGGAATGATGCACAGTGAGCGGCCTCCCAAAGATATTCATGCGCTCGGTGGACGTCAGGAAATCATTCAGTTGTGGATTAACACTCCAAAGAAGAATAAAATGGACCAGCCGGCATACTATCCACTGCAGGCTAACGAAACGAAGAAGTTTGTCTCCGAAAATAAAGACGTCACGGTGAATGTCTTCGCAGGTGAAGTGCTCGGTTTGAAAGGTTCAATTCCAACACCCTCGCCCGTGAATGCCGCCACGCTCAATATGAAGAAGGCCGGATCGATCAGCATTCCGATTCCACCGGACTTCAATTCATTCCTTTATCTGCTGGATGGAAAGATTTCAATCGATGGATTCGGGATGATTGAGCCCTTGCACGCAGTATTGTTTGACCGCGATGGCGAAGGAGTAACAATCACAGCCCTCGAAGATTCAACGATACTTCTTATGAGTGGGCAGCCGCTCAACGAGAAAGTAGTAGCACACGGTCCGTTCGTGATGAATTCGGAAACGGAAATCCTTGAGGCTATGCGCGACTACCAAAAAGGGAAGATGGGTATGTTAATTGAAGACTAAACCCGCTGGTTAAGGCCGCGGAACTGTTTCACTTATAAACTGTTATATATTGCGGAGGCAATTTACAATTCTATGACACCGCTGGGCAATAAGCAGAAATCGGCAGAATTTGAATCACCCGTGCTGGAGGTAATACAGCAACGGAGAAGCCGCAGAGCATATGCTGACAAACCGGTTGAACAAGAAAAAATTAACTCTTTGTTTGAAGCTGCGCGCTGGGCACCGTCCAGTGTCAATGAGCAACCCTGGATTTACCTCTATGCAACCAAGGACCAGCCGGAACTTTACAACAAGATTTTTGAGTCGCTCAACGAGAGCAACAAGATCTGGGCGAAGCACGCACCCCTCCTGATTGTGAGCCTCATCCGGAAAACGTATTCAAGGAACGACCTGCCAAATCTGTCAGCACGGTATGATCTCGGTGCAGCCAACGCATTGCTTTCGTTGCAGGCAGCGCACCACGAATTGAACGTCCACCAGATGGGTGGATTCAGTGCTGACATTTTACGAACGAACCTGAACATTCCCGCGCAATACGAGGCAGTGGTGGTTATGGCAGTTGGATACCTGGGAGACGTTCAGCTGCTGCCTGAACATTTGAAAGTGCGCGAACTTGCTCCGCGCGAACGGTATGTACGGCAGGAGTTTGTCATGAACAAAACATTCTAAATGGAATCAACAATCACATGGGTGTCGGCAAGAATCGGTAATGATCAATATAAAACCGACATCATCACCGACACTCATACTTTTCTTGCCGATGAGCCCATCGACAATGGAGGGAAAGATCTTGCCCCATCACCGGGCGATTTCCTTCGAACCTCACTGGCAAGTTGTACAGCCATTACGTTACGCATGTATGCGAACCGAAAAAAGTTTCAGATTGAAAATATTGAAGTGAAGGTGGGTATGGAAAGACAGGAAGGGAAAACAATCTTCCATCGAAAAATTATTCTTACCGGTGCAATCGATGAAGCTCAGCGGAAGCGTATGCTTCAGATCGCCAACGCTTGCCCGGTTCATAAAATTTTGGTAAATCCGATCGAGATTCAAACAGACATGGCATAAGGAGCCATTGATGATTCGATGGAAAACATCACGAAAAAGTATTCAAATGGTGAAGTAACGGTGGTTTGGAAACCATCGGAGTGTATTCATTCCGGCATTTGCTTCCGTGGATTAGGGGAAGTCTTTAACCCGCGCCAACGGCCATGGGTAACAATCGAAGGGGCATCCACAGAAAAAATTATTGAACAAGTCAAGAAATGTCCATCGGGTGCACTCAGCTACTACCTCAATCGGGATGCAGACGAATCCACCGTAAAAGTTGAAGCAGAAACAGTTGTTGAAACGATGGAAAATGGTCCGTTGCTGGTCTACGGCAATGTGAGTGTCAAGGATAGCTCAGGCAGCATCACGAAGAAACACAATGTTACCGCATTTTGTCGTTGTGGAGGCTCTGCGAACAAACCTTACTGCGATGGCTCGCATAAACGCATCGGATTCGTTGGATGAGATGAGTCGCTTTCTGCTTTAAGCTTTCTGCCTTAAGCTTTCTGCTTTAAGCTTTGTGCTTTCTGCCTTCTGCTTTCTGCCTTAAGCTTTAAGCCTTTCACCAGCCAGTTTCAAGGTAAACGTAATTTCGGTTCCTATTCCCGTAGCGCTGGAGATTGTCATCTTCCCTTCATTCCGTTCGATAAATTCCTTGCAGAGAAGAAGTCCAAGGCCAGTCCCTTTCTCTTGCTGCGTACCACGTTTCGTGAAGTGTTCACGAGCACCCGTCACCATTTCAATTTCTTCTTTCGTCATTCCAATACCCGTGTCTTTAACCGAAACCACACAATGACCATTCGATCGATTGGTTTCCACCTTCACTTCATCGCCAACCTTCGAAAACTTGATCCCATTGTGGATGAGGTTTCGAAGGATCAACTGGAGCTGGTCAGGATCAGCCTGAACCTGAAAATTGCTCGCAAGCTCTTTCTTAATCGAGATAGCCTTCCTGTTGGCCACCTCCTCCATCAATCGGCACGCCTCTTCAATGCACGAATTGAGATCCAGCGTCTTTTTCTCAGTCTTTATGCCATCCATCTGGCTTAGGGCCCAGCTCAACAGGTTCTCAAGGGTTCGCTGTGTGACGTTGAGATTACTCTTGAGTTTGTCGGAAATCAAAACGAATTCATCGGGCGTGAGCATTTTTTTGGTAAGCAGGTCGAGCAATGACTGAACGTTTGAAATAGGTCCGCGCAGGTCATGGCTGATCACCGAGAACAGTTTTGTCTGCAGTTGGTTGAGCTGCTGCATTTTTTCAGCCTGTGCCTGCAGCTCTTCTTTCTGCTGCTCAATAGCAATGTTCTTGGCAGCGAGGTCCTGGTTCGTTTTATTTTGAATTTTCCTCAAGCGTGTAAGGAAAAACAGAAGCGCCACCAGGAAAAGCATTCCAACCACTAATACAATAAGTACGAGTTTCTGGTTTTTTACGTCCTGATCCTGGATCGCTTTCTCCTGCTCCAACAGTTTGATCTGGTTTTCCTTTCCTTCCAATTCATAGAGGGATTGCATTTCCTGGGTTTGACCGCTCTTTTCGGAATTATAAAGACTGTCCTTGAACTGACTTGCGAGCTGAAGGTGGGTAACCGCCATTTTGTGACGATTCGTTTCCGACAGTACGGTAGCCAACAACTCGTGAGCGCGCACCAATGAGGTTAAGTTGCCGATCTCTTTATTGATCCGGATGGAATTTTGGAGCAGTCGTTCTGCGCTCTGAAAATTCCCAAGCGCATGTTCATTTTGGGCAGCTTGGAAATAGGAAATTGCAAGCCCTCTACGATTGCCAACCAGGGTGTCGAGCAGCATGCCTCGGAACGCAAACTTGCGGCTGGCCACATAATCCTTCTGCGCAAAAAGAATTCGTGATTTCCTGCTATACAACACACTGGCATCAAGCGAATCGCCCAGTGCCTCAAACAACAGCAACCCTTTATCGCTATACATCAAGGCCGAATCCAACTGGTTCAGTTCAGTAAGATAGAATGAGCGTTCGCGGAAAGTTTCAGCGAGCAATCGTTGGTCGTTGACCTGTGTGGCCAGGTTGTAGGCGGCAGTCAGGAGTTCATCGGCTTTGCCGAAATTTCCTAGCTCCATCAACGTTCGCGCAACGGCCAGTAAACTATTCCCGTGTTCCCTCCTGTGTTCTGACTTTTCAAAAACTTTTAATGCTTTGAATCCATACTCGGTGCTAAGCCGATAATTCGCTTTCACCCAATATGCTTTCGATAAAACCAACGCGGCATATCCTTCATGGTATGCATCTCCGTTTTGAATCGAGATCTCGTAGGCTTGCTTGGCAAGTTGAATGGCGCTGTCGGGCTTGTTGAGGAAAAGCGAATAAGCTGATTCAGTCAGCGATTGAACAAATGAGTCGTTTCGGATGCTCTGCGCGTTGCCCTGAAAGCAACAAAGCACCATGCCGAGATAAGCAGCAAGGAAACGGAACTCCATCATTTAAAAAGCCAATTACCGGTGTAAGGTCGAAAAAAAAATTTAAGCTTCCACGTGCATGTAAGGCTAAGTTTGACTTGCACAACTTCAGGCTAACGCAAGTTCGGCACGTAAATTTCATGTTCGGGCGCGGGATTTGCCGTCATAAGTCGCGCAAACCAGTACATGCCTTCATCCGGCAAGCACGAAACCTGCCTTTGGGCTTAATTATGTTAATAGAATTCACGAGCTTGTTAAACAAATGAAATTTACACCCGATCGAAACATGGATCTGCGCCTGGCGGTGCTCATCGATGCAGACAATGTTCCTTATTCGAATGTGAAAGGAATGTTGGAAGAAATAGCCAAGTACGGCACACCAACGTTCAAACGCATTTATGGCGACTGGACGAAGCCCAATACTTCAGGATGGAAAGCCGTTTTACTTGAGAATGCAATCACACCGATTCAACAGTATGGCTACACGGTTGGAAAAAATGCTACCGATTCAGCCATGATTATCGATGCCATGGACATTTTGTATTCGGGACGCGTGGACGGCTTTTGCATCGTTTCAAGTGACAGCGATTTTACGCGCCTTGCTACCAGGCTCCGCGAAGCCGGAATGAAAGTGATAGGAATTGGCGAACGGAAGACTCCGCAACCATTCATTACCGCCTGCGATAAGTTTATCTATATCGAGATCCTGGCTAGTGATGATACCACGCCTGACTCAAAGACAAAGAAGCAGGGTAAGAAACAGGTACCGCAACTCGATAAACGAACGGTTAGCCTTATCAAAAGCAGCATCAATGACCTTGCCGATGAAAGTGGCTGGGCTTTTCTTGGAGAAGTTGGAACGCTCATCCTGAAAAAACAACCAAACTTCGATCCTCGAAACTACGGTTTTAAAAAATTACTTCTGCTGATGAGATCAATCGACAGCATTGAAACAGATGAACGCCAAAGTGAAAACGGAGGCACCCGACACGTGTATGTAAGAGTGAAGTAGCAATTTTAAAAATGCTCGCTCTCAAAGAATTTATTTAGAAATGATTCAAGCTCAGCTGACGTCAGATGGTACATCACATTGTAGTAGCGCTCATTGAATTTTGTAAGCGTTTTATAGTATTCGTCTTCTGTGAGTGAATATTTTTTCATAAGCCCGCTTTTTGTGCTGGGATTGTTGATTACCAGGTCGACATATGTTTTCACCCGCAGGTTCTCGTTCTTCAGGTAGTCGAATCTTATTTTTTCTTTTTTTGCTTTCGAGAAATAGAACGGAAGCTTGCGTCTGACCAGCGCTGCATTTTGTTCGTCAAACAATCCTTCATACGGATTTTTGAATTTAGTATCGATGATGGTAATTGGCTTGAGTTGGGTAACACGTTCTGATAGCCTGATCACGCTGGCCTCATAGTCGTACAACGGCAGTTCCAGGCGGTGATAGCCAAGCAATGAGAACACAAGGGTGTCGCGATCGGAAGCAAGAATGCTGAAGTTTCCATTGGAGTCGGTGGACGTACCTTTTGTTGAAGACTTCACTTGAATATTTACATATGGCAGCGGAGCGAACGTTGCTGAATCCACCACGATACCTGTCACCGCTTTCTGCCCATTACAGAAACCAGCTAAAAGCAAC
This sequence comes from Chryseosolibacter sp., assembly GCA_036402075.1. Classification (GTDB taxonomy): domain Bacteria; phylum Bacteroidota; class Bacteroidia; order Cytophagales; family Cyclobacteriaceae; genus Chryseosolibacter. Next base: position 19,965 of record DASWTP010000178.1, read on the forward strand.
AAAACAAAAGAGAGGTAAATTCTCACGGCCTGAATTTCAAACACTAACGGACAAAGCACCAATATAGTGCCACGCAAGAATTTTAGAATAGCCTTACTTAGTCACTACAACCTTTTTTACAGTGCTATCCACCGCAGAAAACATATCATCACCCATTCCCTAATACCTAATGCCTAATACCTAATGACTAGTGACCAGTGACTAATGCCTAATGCCTAATGACTAAGATTTCGTGGGCATTACAGGATTCGAACCTGTGACCCCTACCTTGTCGAGGTAGTGCTCTAAACCAGCTGAGCTAAATGCCCCAATATTTCAATTCTATAAAGACGCCTTCCAAGTTGAGTATTACTGCTTTAACAAGTTTGCCGTGCGGAGGGCAACACTCTGTAAGCTCGGCAATCCATTCGTAGGCGTGTCAAGATAAAAATATGCTGTGGAAGACACATCGTCCTCCCGATAATAATTTGTCCATCCTTTCGGAAAATTTTCGGACATCAAGTCGGGTACCGGGTTCATGTCGAACAGTTTGTAAAATTTATCGGCAGCAACGCTCACCGGCTTCATTACGGCACCTTTCTTTTTTAGACGTCTCACAAAATCAGTCATCTCGCCACCGATCTGTTGAAAAGTGACCCGGAGACTGTTATCGAAATAAACGGGATCCGGAACGTGATACCGGTAAAACGACCATTGTTTGTTTTTCTCGTCTGCCAGCGGACACCCTTGGTAGCGGTGTGCGTATTGTCCCTGGCCCCAGGCTGTGCCGATGTAGTCTTCCGTGCCGGTACCGATCAGGGTTGGAAAATTCGTGTCGCCATCCAAAAACATTTTAACCTCACCTTCACCCCACCAGCTTGTTTCGTAAATGCTGTCGGCAATCACGCCAACGTTCATACCTAGGAATCTCCCCCTGCCCGTAACTTTCGGAAGCACGGTATAATCGCGCCCAAGCGTTGTCTTGTTTTCACGATTCCAGAATGCGTGGAAATAGTAAATGGATTTCTCATGCTTCTCAACCGTGGTGAGGTTGACATCGTAAAAAAACATGACCTCTTTCTGCGACTCGTTCACCAATACGATTTTAGCTGCAGTTCTGAAAGGCATAGGAATGTTACAGTTGAACGATCGCCCTTCAGGATCCGAGAAGAATTCGCTCTCAAACGGCACGCGCCTGCCCAATCCGATTCCGAAAAAATCACCTAACGGTACCGAGACTGCGGGCATATTACTTCCGTCCCAATACATATCGATTCGTAGGGAGCGCAAACTCTGGGGAGACCGTTCATTCACCGTAAGCCAGATCCTCTCAACAATTCCAGCACCGTTATAGTCGAGCATCACTTTTGAGCTGTTGGGCCTCACCATATCAAAGGCGTGACCTTTTGCGCCATCGTTTTCCTTGCCACCGCTCCCTTTTGCGCCAGTCGGATTTTCAAAACTTGTCCAAAGGGTTCTCTTTCCAGTAGGAATTTCGAAAAGTTCTTGCCCACTGGAAGAAACGCTCGCTATAATAAGCGCTATCACCAGAAATGTCCGCATACTTTGTAATCCGGTTGTTGTTTCATTAAAGATGCCGAAAGTTTCTAAATGTTAAAACATAAAGCGGAGGTAAGAGCCTGATGTTCCTTCCGCTTAGCGGCATTCCTTGCCTCGCTTTTGTAGCGCTGATCGCTTTTTATAGATTCCATGGGCACGATTTTTTTTGGCCGCTCAATCTCCTTCACCCGTATGAAATCACAAAAAGACGAGGACTTTTCTGAAGAGATGCACTCTTCTTTTGCATCCGTAATGAACGCCCCGGACGCTTTTGTAGCCATCGATTATGCGTTGAATTTTCTCTTTGTAAATAAGTTAGCGGAAAAATTTTACAAAAAAGACAAAGGGGAGCTGCTTGGCAAATCGCTGGAGACCATCTATCCAAAGGAAATGGAGTTTGGCCCGTTTAAATTAGTCCTTAAGAATGTAAAAGCCCGAAAATCGTTTGAGCTAAGTTACCAGTCGCCCTTTATTAAGGAATGGGTAAAATTGGTTGGCCGTCCATTCGAACATTACTACACATTCACCTATCGTACCATCGACTACAAAGAAGTGCTCAAAGAAGAATTGCGAAGAGAAATGAAAAAGAAGAAGTGACTACACAGCAAAATGATACCCAACACCTTTAATAGTTATGATCTCAATGGCTGGGTCGTCTTTCAGATAGTCGCGCAATTTCGTGATATAAACGTCCAGGTTTCTTGAATTGAAAAATGAATCGTCTCCCCAGAGCCGGAGCAAAATGTCTTTGCGATTGGTTGTGCCGTTTCGGTTTTCGGCAAGAATCGAGAGCAGCGTGGCTTCGCGGCTTGAAAGCTTTTTCACCTTGCCTTCAAACTTCAGTTCATAACGCAGCGGATTAAACTCATATTTCCCGATCGCGAGCACCTCGGTTGAATGTGTCTTCTGGGTGTGCGTCATCTGCAGGAGATTGTTGATCCGTGCAATCAACTCCTCCATGCTGAAGGGCTTTCGGATGTAGTCATTCCCGCCCGATTCAAACCCTTTCAGCAAGTCTTCTGTCTGGACCTTTGCCGTTACAAATATGATCGGGATTTTTGAATTGATCTGCCGTAATTCCCGCGCAATGCTGTAGCCATCCTTAACCGGGAGCATAATGTCGAGCACGCATATATCCGGATTGATCGATTCAAAATGTTTTACCACATCCCGCCCATCGGTAAGCATGTTCACTTCGTAATCACGACTCTCCAGGCTTTCTTTGACAATTCTTCCCAGAAACGGCTCGTCTTCTACGTACAGGATTTTTGTTTTCATGCTGATTGATTCCTGGGAAGCTTAATAATAAAGGTGCTGCCTTCTCCCGGCTTACTCCGAACAGCGATATTGCCGCCATGACTTTCCACTACACTGGCAACATAACTTAAGCCAAGTCCATAACCTTTAGTATTATGAACGTCACCCGATGGAACACGGAAAAATTTTTCGAATATCTTCTTCTGGTATTCTTCGGCAATTCCGATTCCGGTATCTGTTACGCGGATCATCACCTCCATTGGAAAACTCTCAAGTGTCACGGCCAGCTGAGAACCATCTCCGCTGTATTTCAACGCATTGTCCACTAGGTTGTAAAAAACATTGGTCAGGTGTTCCTGGCTTCCCTGGAGTGAAAAATCGGTGCCGGCTTTTTCAAACTCGACCTGGATGCCCTTTTTTTCAAAAACTAATTTCATCGAAGAAAGAACCTGTTCAACAAGATGGTCGAGTTGAATCGGCTCGAGTTTCAAGTTTACCCCCTTATCTTCATAGACTGACGTTTTCAAAATCTTGTCTGTCATGAGCGTTAGACGAGTCAATTCACGTTGCGCAATGTCCAGGTATTCTCGGGTCTTCTGCGGGTCGTCCAGTGCGTTGAAGTTTTTGAGTGCCTCAAGAGCCACGCTTACGGTGGCTACCGGAGTTTTCAATTCATGCGACACGTTGCTGATAAAGTCGTTTTTAATTTCCATCAACCGCTGTTGCGACCGCATATTTCTAAACACCACATAAAATGAAATCGATGTGAGCACCGTTAGAAAGATCGAGAACAAAATCTGAGGTGTAATTCGTTTTAGAAGATATGAGGGCACGCCATCAAACTCCGCAGCATATCGCGTCATTGGACTGAACGGCACGAGTTCAGAAATGAATTGGCCTTGCGGAACATCGATCTGCCAACCGGCTTTCGTCCTGCGAGGCTCGAGTCCCTTCACTTTAATGATTTTATAATCGGTGACAAGCCCCGCGTCCGTAAGAGCCTTAGAAAAATTTTCACGCAGCGTGTCCGTGTTCAATGTATCGGCAGTCATTCGGAATACAAACGTCTTCGGTTCTCCGGACGTCTTTAACCTCGAGGCTAGCGGTCGTAGCAGCTGACGCACAGTCGGGTCGCCCTCGTCTCCCGAAGAAATGATCTCAATGCTTGTACGTTTTTCCGTGAGGCCCGCGTAAGCTGAGTCGATGGTTTTAATGATCAATGAGTCTCGCAGCCGGAAATGTTGGCCTCTGAACCGGGCAATTTTCGGAAGTGAGTCGGTGCCATTTAATGGCCTTAAACTTCGTTGAAGGAGAGAGTCCTGCATGGCAAAAATCGTATTTCGAAAAAGCGAACTTGACTCCTTTTGGAAATTGTCAGCAGCATCTTTGTAGGCTCCCCGCAACCAAAAGAATTGCAACAACAAAAGCAGGGCAATACTGCTTGCCATCAACACAATTGTCAAAATGTTTTTCCGCTTCATGAACTATACAAAAGTAGAACGCTTTTTGACATTCCAGGTTCCATTTTAACGTTAATTAACATTCCTTTCAGAACTATTAACCACACCGGCTCATCTCAAGACGTACTTTTACCACAGTTACATTCCAATGGTAATTACGAAAACTATGAAACGAATACTCTTGATCCTCGGCATCGTGACATCGCTCGCTGCCGCACATGTTGTTTTTGCACAAACGGAAGGTGTGATTAATTACGAAACGAAAATCAACGTTCACCGGAATCTTCCACCTGACCGGCAGGAAATGAAAAATATGATTCCTGAGTTCCGTGTGGTGCAGGATGTTCTCTTCTTCAACGGCAACGAGTCTTTGCATAAGCCCGTCATCGAGGATGAAGAAGATCAATTTGAGAGTGGAGGAGGAGGTATGCGAATGCGGTTTGCAAGACCACAAAATGAAACGTACGTCAACCAGGAGAAAGCGAAGCGGGTGCTTTTGCAGGATTTCATGGGTAAAAAATACCTGATCGAAGATTCTCTGAACGTAATGCCTTGGAAATTCGGAACCGAAACGAAGGAAATCAGCGGATATACCTGCAAGCAGGCTACCTTCTATAATGAGGAAAGAAAACAAAACATCACAGCATGGTACACCGACAAGCTTCGTCCCTTCCTGGGTCCGGAAAGCTATAACACATTGCCCGGTGGCGTGCTTCAGGTTGATATAAATGACGGAGAGCGGGTCATCACAGCGAAGACAGTAGAGCTTCGACCGCTGAAGAAAAACGAACTTAAGGAGCCCTCCGGTGGTACAAAAACCACGCAGGCGGAGTTCCGAAAAATGATGAACGAACAAATGGAGCGCATGCGCGCGAATGGAGCCAACATCATGATCAGAAACTAATTTCATGGGCCGTTTATGAAAAAACTTCTACCTGTTTTACTCCTCGCAATTTCAGTGAGCACCTTCGGACAGAAATTTTCCATCAAAGGACAATTGGTGGATACGCTGAGCAATCCCCTCTCATCAGCCACCGTTCTGTTGCTCAACCCGAAAGATTCGTCCCTCGTCAATTTTGTGGTTGGTGACGTGAATGGAAATTTTCTCTTAAAGAACGTCAGCAAAGGCGAGCATTTGTTGAAAGTGAGTTTCATTGGTTTTCGGCATTTCACAAAAAAAATAACAACCCCCGAAACCGCGCAGGTTATTGAACTTGGGAAGCTGAAGCTGATTCCGGTCAGTAACGAACTTGAGGCAATTGAAATCCAGGCTGAAAAGGCACCGGTGGTTGTAAAGAAAGACACGATCGAGTTTAATGCCTCTTCATTTAAAACAAAGCAAAATGCGGTGGTGGAGGATTTGCTTAAAAAACTTCCCGGTGTGGAAGTAGACAATGACGGCAACATCACCGCACAAGGTGAACAGGTGAGAAACGTTACAGTTGATGGAAAGAAATTTTTTGGCAGCGACCCTAAACTAGCCACAAAAAATCTTCCAGCAGATGCCATCAACAAAGTTCAGGTCTTCGACAAAAAGTCAGACCAGGCAGCGTTCTCCGGTATTGATGATGGCTCGCGTGAAAAGACAATTAACCTGGAATTAAAAGAGGAGAAGCGTCATGGAGCATTTGGAAGCGTAATGGCCGGGGTGGGAACAGAAGGTCGTTACCAGGGAAGAGCCAGCATAAACAAGTTCAATAAATCACGGCAGCTGTCGTTCCTTGGCATGGGAAATAATGTTAATGAGCAGGGCTTTTCGATGGAAGATTACATGAACTTTACAGGAGGATCCCAGCAAATGATGGGCGGTGGAGGCGGTGTACGATTTAGCATCAGCAGTGACAATTCCAACGGTGTTCCCATGAACTTTGGCAATCGCGCCAACGGCATTATGTCCAACATCGCTGGCGGAGCGAACTTGAACAATCAGTTTACCAAAAACACCGAATTGAACGGTAGCTATTTCTTCAATTATCTGGATCATCAGCGCGATCAAAACACGTTCCGGGAAAACTTCCTGCCCGAGGGCGCAGCCACAGGTGCACGCAACAATTTTAACTTTGATCAGCAAAGTGTGACTCACAACACGAACAGCAATCATCGTGTGAATCTCACACTCGATCATCGCATCGATTCTGCGAACTCACTCAAGTTGACGTCATCGTTCACGTATAATGAAACAGACGCGGAAAACCGCAGCACAAGCCGAAATCTATTCCCGGATAATACGCTTCAAAGCGAAATGCAACGTCTGTCCATCTCCAGCGGAACCAACACGGTCTTGAATTCCACGCTACTTTGGAGACACCGTTTTGCTAAAAAAGGCAGAACTTTGTCGACAAACATCCAATTCAATTACGGGGAGAATCTTCGCGATGGTTTCCTTGATGCGCTCACTCAAAATTATTTCCCAAGGGCATTTGACACCTTGTTCCGGCAAACGAGCAGTCAGGCAACGCTCAACTCAACTTATGGCGCTGGTGTCTCCTACACCGAACCCCTGGGGGGACGAAAATATCTCGAAGCCAATTACTCCTTCCGTCAAAACCTCAACGATGTTGAACGAATTGTAAACGACATCAGCGGTGACGCTCCGGTCTATGATGAGAAACTCAGCAACGCTTACAACAGCAACTACCAGTACCATCGGGCTGGCGTGAATTTCCGGATGAATCGTTCAAAATATAATTTCACGCTCGGTGCCAGTGTGCAGCAAACCTATCTCAAAGGATTGCTCGAATTGCGTAACATTCCGATCGAAAGGGATTTTCAGCGACTGTTACCAACCGTTCGATTTAACTATGATTTCTCGACATCAAAACACCTGAACTTCGATTACGAAACATCGGTTCAGGAACCCTCCATCCAGGAACTCCAACCCGTGGTCGATAATACAGATCCTCAAAATATCTACGAGGGAAATCCAAACCTGCAACCAGCCTATGCGCAAAGCTGGCGCTTGAATTTCAACACGTTTAACCCAATGAATTTTATGAGCTTTTTCACCTTTGTCGATGTCGACTATGTGACAAATGCCATTACGAACTCGCGCTCGATTGATGAACAATTTATTTCAACGACCAAGCCAGTCAATGTTGACAATAACATGAGCGTGGCAGGAAATGCCACCGTTAGTTTCCCAATCAATAAACTCAAAAGTAGAATTAGTGTAGGCGGAAATATCCGAAACCGCAGAAGCATCAATGTGCTTGAAGACATTGCAAGCACGATCAACCAGCAATCGGCCGGGGGAAGCTTCCGGTACTCCTATCGCTACAAGGAAATATTTGACCTCAGCCTGAGTGCGCGCCTTGAACGGCAACTTTCTGACTACGAATTTCAGAACGATCAGATTTTTGTAAACAATAATTACTCGGCAGAAAGCAATCTTACCTTCCTTAAGAACTATCAGTTAAGCAGCAGTTTCGAATTCCTACAGTATGAAAACAGGAACAACAACTACAGTCAATCGATCCCATTGCTGAATCTTTCTGTCTCTCGCTTTTTACTCAAAAACAAAACTGGTGAGCTGAAGTTGGCCATCAACAACATGCTTGATAAAGCATTGGGTGTGACACAAATGGCTAATATCAATTACATCGAGCGTCAGACCACAAACTCGCTGGGCAGAATTTTCATGGTTAGTTTCACCTATTCCATCAACAAGCAGTTAAACCCAATGGGCATGAGACGGGGTGGACAGATGATGCGAATTATCAGGTAGTTCGGGCCGGCACTTCTAGCTTCCTCACTTGCCTCGGGCTTTTGCCTGAGGCTTTTTTAGTATCTTCGCCAATATGAGAATGCTATTGTGCTTTAATTTTTTCCTTTTCACATCGGCCGTGAGCGCGCAAATCTACATACCGAAGTTCGACTTACAGGGCCACCGTGGCGCACGCGGACTCAAACCCGAAAATACCATTCCTGCTTTCATAGTCGCCCTGGACAGCGGGGTAACAACAATCGAAATGGATCTTGCTGTGACAAAAGATAAGCTCCTTGTAGTGTCGCACGAGCCATGGATGAGTCCTGCTATTTGCATCAAGCCGGATAAATCAGCAATTGCACAAAAGGATGAAAAGAAATTTAACCTCTATAAAATGACGTACGAGGAAATTCGCGCCTTTGATTGCGGAAGCCGTGGAAACGAAAAGTTTCCCGAACAGGAGAAAATGCTGATTTCAAAGCCGCTGCTTACAGAGGTGATCATTGCGATCGAAGATCACATCAAAAGCTTCTCGCAATACGAAGTTGATTATAACATTGAGATCAAAACATCACCCGAGGGCGACAACAAATTTCATCCGACACCGGAAGTTTTTTCCGATCTCGTCTATACCATCCTCGATCAGTATTTACCATTAGAACGAGTTGTAATTCAGTCATTCGATTTCCGGGTATTGAAATACTGGCACGAGAAATATCCAGATGTGAGATTGGCAGCCCTCGTTGAAAATAAGAGATCAGTCAGCGCAAACATTCAAGACCTTGGTTTCAAACCTTCCATTTACAGCCCATATTTTACATTGATCGACAAGGCGGATGTCCAGTACCTGCATCAACAAAAGATTCGCGTGATCCCATGGACGGTGAATGAAGAAGAAGATATGAAAAAAGTGCAGCTCATGGGCGCAGACGGACTAATCACCGATTACCCTAATCGGGCCAACAAACTAGGGTATGGGATTAAGCGCCCCCGCAAGTAGTTAACTATTTCTTGATTCAGTTCTCGATTTAATCAACAAATAGAAACCGGCACAAAAAAGTGATGCACTTATTATAGAGATCGCTGTGGTAAACGTATAAAAATGTTGGTAGGAGGAGGAGTCTGCTATGTCAATCAAATACTGTTGTAACCTGTAAAGCAAGCCCACCACGCAAATCCCAGCGCTGCCAATTACCAGAAGCCAGCCATCATTCGACTTAGTCCTGAATAGATAAATCATTGCAACAATCAATATTGCTACATCAGGAAGAAAAGAAATGAAATACAATAGGTTTTCGAGTAGGCTCATGAGAATGGAGTTTCGCTCAATTTAGGAAACCAATTCATACATTCAAGGTTTTTTCATATCCTTGCATCCTCAAACTTCTCTTTTCATGACTAAGAAATACGATGTGTATGGAATCGGCAATGCGCTGGTTGATATTGTAACAGAAGTAGACCACGATTTCTTTACAAATAATGAAATTGAGAAGGGTGTCATGACCCTCGTGGACGAAAAACGTCAGCATCACCTGATGAAAGCCATCGACATGAAGCGAAGTAAAATGAGCTGTGGCGGCTCTGCCGCGAACACAATGATCAGTGTAAGCCAGTTCGGTGGTTCAAGCTATTACTCCTGCCTGGTGGCGCACGATGACCTCGGTAAGTTTTTTCTCGAAGATCTGAAGCGAAACGGTGTTGACTCCAACCTGCGTTTCGAAAATACGCCCCCCGGCATCACCGGAAAATGTCTTGTCATGACAAGCCCGGATGCCGAACGAACCATGAACACGTTCCTCGGCATCAGCTCAAACCTCTCGCCACTTCACCTCGATGAAGATGCAATCAAAGCTTCGACCTTCGTATACCTCGAAGGATACCTCGTTACCAGCCCGAATGGACTCGAAGCTATGAAAGAAGCCAAGAAGATTGCCGAGAAGAATAATGTGAAGACCACGCTGACATTTTCAGATCCAAGCATGGTCAAATATTTCTCTAACCAGATGTCAGAGATCGTGGGTGCTAGCGTTGATATGCTTTTCTGCAATGAAGAAGAAGCAATGATTTACACGGGCACAGACAATCTCAAAGATGCCCGCGAAAAACTAAAGGGTGTTGCCAAACACTTTGCCATTACGATGGGTGCGAATGGCGCGCTAATTTATGATGGAGACACGTTTATCAGTATCGAACCCTACAAAGTGAAGGCCCTCGACACCAATGGTGCGGGCGATATGTTTGCAGGCTCGTTTTTATATGGGATCACACACGGCCACAGTTATGCCGAAGCCGGAAAACTAGCATCCCTGGCGTCTTCTCGTGTTGTTTCCCAATTCGGCCCACGCCTTGAACCTGCACAGGTAAAGAAAGTTTTAGGTGATTTAATTGCTTTATAATCAATCAATTAGATTGAATATGAAATGCCTAAAGTCCCTTATAGGGGATTTAGGGGTTGTATTTTCCCTTTTTCCTAATCATCTTTGCAGCCCTTTAATTTTTAAGGTAAACGAGTAATAAGATGAAACGTACCTTTCAACCATCGAAGAGAAAGAGAAAAAATAAGCACGGTTTCCGTGAAAGAATGGCATCTGCAAACGGCCGTAGAGTGTTGGCTTCTCGCAGAAGAAAAGGAAGAAAGAAGCTTACCGTTTCTGACGAAAGAACATTGAAGCATAAGTAATCTTCCCGCGCACTTCGGTGCATGGATAGGTTAATTGTGCAACAGGTTTTTTGTGCTATTCGGCAATTTTCGATACATATTCGTTGAACCCGGATGAACGTAAAACCTGATGCGTTTCGTAAAGAAAGAAAGACTTAATAATGAAATTCTGATAAAGGAGCTCTTCGAAAGGGGCTCCTCTTTTTATTTATTCCCTTTCAAAGTGCATTTTATGAACAATCCTGATCCGGATTTCCCGTTTCATCAGGTGTTGTTTTCGGTCTCAAAACGAAACTTTAAGAGAGCAGTTGATAGAAATCTTCTCAAAAGAAGAATGCGGGAAGCCTTCCGTTTAAATAAGGAGTCGCTGCCCGCTTCACGTAAACTACTGATTGCGTATATTTATACTGCGAAAGAAATCCTAACCTTTACGCAAATTCAGGAACGATTAGTTAAGACGTTAAACCGTTTTGATCATGTGGAGAAAGTATAAATGGCCGGTTGTACTGGCCCTGTTGGTTGCTGTATCATTTGCATTCCGTAAGCCTGCCGAAAAATATTTCGACATCGCTAAAAGCCTTGACATTTTTGCGACACTATTTAAAGAGGTAAACGCCTATTATGTCGATGACGTAGATCCCGAAAAACTAATACGCAAGGGAATCGATGGCATGCTTCAGTCGCTTGATCCCTACACCGACTATATTCCTGAAGACGAGCTGGAGTCTTTCCGCATCAGCACCACCGGGCAATATGCCGGCATCGGTGCCCTGATCGGCATCGTTAATAAAAAAGCAGTTGTAACTGAACCCTATAAAAACTTTCCTGCATACCGGGCCGGCATCCGCGTGGGCGATGAGATCATTTCCGTAGCCGGAAAAAATGTTCAGGGCAAGTCCACCTCTGAGATCAGCGCGCTTTTAAAAGGACAGGCAAAATCAGAAGTTGAAGTAAAAGTAAGACGACAGGGAAAAGACCTCACGTTTAAAATCAAACGCGAGAAAATTACGATCAGCAATGTTACGCACGCGGATTTGATCGACCCCGAAATCGGCTACATCAAGCTTGACGATTTTACCCCAGGAGCCTCACGGGAAGTGAGCGAAGCAGTGGTTCATCTGAAAGAAAAAGGAGCCAAGAAAATTATTCTTGACCTGCGTGATAATCCAGGCGGCCTCTTGCACGAAGCGGTCAACATCGTAAACCTGTTTATCCCGAAAGGCCTCGAAGTTGTTTCAACCAAAGGCAAATCGGATGAATGGAACAAAAAATACAATACGCTCAATAATCCCATCGATACCGAAATTCCTTTAGTCGTGCTGACTAGCGGTGGAAGTGCATCCGCCTCCGAAATCGTGGCTGGAGCTCTTCAGGATTATGACCGGGCACTCCTAATTGGTGAAAAGACTTTTGGGAAAGGATTGGTGCAGACAACCCGACCGCTGTCCTATAATGCGCAGCTGAAAGTGACAACTGCTAAATATTACATTCCGAGTGGCCGATGCATTCAGGCAATGGACTATACCCATCGCAAAGATGATGGATCGGTAGCGAAAATTGCCGATTCGCTGAAAGTAGAATTTAAGACAAAGAGCGGACGAAAAGTTTTTGATGGGGGCGGGCTTGATCCCGATATCGAAATTCAAGGTGATATCCTTGGAGCGGTTGAGGAATTGCTCATCAACAATGGATTGATCTTCGAGTACGCTTCGAAGTTCTGCGCTGAAAATGAACCACAACCCGACCTTAACACATTCCGGTTGACTGACAGCCAGTACCAAAGCTTTGTTGACTGGGTCAAAGCTCAGAAATTTCAATACACCACGCAGTTGGAAAGAAACACGCGCGACCTCATCGAAGCAGCCAAAAAAGAGAAATTCTATCCGGAATTAGAAAAGGACCTGAACAATCTCAAAGCACGTATCGAAGCGAACAAGTCCAACGACCTCCTTCGGTTCAAAAAAGAGATTGTCTGGCTGCTGGAAGAGCAAATTGCTTTTCACTATCAATTGACCGAAGGCGCAGCAAGAATATCGCTGTCGCGCGACCCAGAGGTGCAGGAAGCAAAAAAAGTGCTCAGCGACTTAAGCAATTATAAAAAGCACCTCGCGCCCTTGTAATGGCAAGCATCCTGAGTATTGAAACGTCAGCTTCAACCTGTTCGGTTGCGCTGCACACCAAAGGGGTGCTCGTAAATACACTTGAAGTTGCAGAACCACAAGCTCACGCCTCAAAACTCGCCCTCCTTATAGAAGAAGTTTTGAAAAGTAGTGGCGTGCCAAAAGAACAGTTGCAGGCAGTCGCCATTTCGTCTGGACCGGGATCTTACACCGGCCTTCGGATCGGTACATCAATGGCGAAAGGCCTGTGCATGGGGTTGAATATCCCATTGATCAATGCGTCTACCTTGCTCGCCCTGGCGAACCACGTGGCTCACGCTCAGAGCGATAAATACCTTTGTCCAATGATCGATGCAAGGCGCATGGAGGTTTATTGCCAGGTTTTTGATAGTGATCTCAAAGAAGTCACGCCCACCGAAGCGATAGTTGTGGATGAACATTCCCTTCATGAACTTTTAGACGCTCGCAAAGTGTTATTCTTTGGCGATGGTGCTGAAAAATGTAAGAAAGTGATTCATCACCCTAACGCGGAATTTGTAGATGGAATTTACCCTCAGGCATCATTTGTCGGAGCGGTAGCATGGCAGCAATTTAACCGGAACGATTTTGCAGACTTGGTTGAGTTCACGCCTTTTTATCTGAAAGAATTCGTGGCGAAAAAAGCACAGCCAATTTTCTGAAAAAGAATAATGGAAACCGAGAAAGATATCGTCAACCGTGTCGCCAATAGCCAGCTCGTTACTTTCGACCTGGAGGAATTGTACCAAGCGGGAGAAAGAATCGTTGTCGACATTAGCGATCAGTTATTTCAGGGATTGATCTTGCGCGAAAAAGATTTTAGAAATTTTATTAAGACTACTGACTGGTCTTCGTATAAAAATAAATTTGTTGCGATAACATGTTCGGCCGATGCAATTATTCCGCATTGGGCATATATGCTTCTAACTTCTGCGCTTCAGCCCCATGCGAGAACAATAGTATTTGGTTCGCTTGAAGATTTGGAAACGAAAATTTTTTTCGATGTTCTATCGAAAGTTGACTGGAACAAATTCAGCGATGCCAAAGTTGTTGTAAAAGGATGTAGCAAAGTGAATGTTCCTGCTGCTGTCTATGTTGAGGCAACGCGTTTGCTAATGCCTTGTGCTTCAAGCATTATGTTCGGTGAACCGTGCAGCACAGTGCCGGTCTATAAAAAATCTCGCGCTGCTTTCTGAAAAATGTTGACAAGAATTTCAGCGTTTTTTTTGCGACTCTGAAATCTGTTTCTACCTTTGAGACCCTTTTGGAAGAAAAGGATTTCTCGCGAGACACGGTCGATGTCTCAGGAAAAAAGAGAAAAAAAATTTGGTGAGAGTTGCAAAGAATACAAACAACACATACCTTTGCACTCCCAATTCAGGAAAGAGGTCAGAAATCGGAAGGATTTCTGAAACTGAAAATCTGAAATTAAGGTTGTAAACCTTCTATGAAAAGTCCAGAGTATCGGACAATTTCAAAACGTTCTTTGAATGGATGATAATTGATAGCGGACCCACCGAATTTATTCGGTGAGTCAAATTCTTTAAAAGGAATAAACACCTTGGGATTTATCCCGGGGACGAGAGCCATGAGATATGATCGATAGAGGTTGTATCGGAAAAAGGTATCAAACAAACATTAGCCGAGAATTCGATCACGCGAGACGCGTGGTGAAGATCGAGGCAGATTGAGGACGCAAGTCTGAGATTGAAAAACAATACAATGGAGAGTTTGATCCTGGCTCAGGATGAACGCTAGC
>DASWTP010000179.1:0-25005 GCA_036402075.1 Chryseosolibacter sp.
GATATGACAACATGGATACAACACAAAACAAAAAAGAAGGCCTCAACGTTCGAGGCCTTTATTCTTTAAATGTAATCAATATATCGTATTACTTCGCAGCAAAACGCTTCGCCACCTCGTTCCAGTTCACAACGTTCCAGAATGCAGCGATATAGTCCGGTCTTCTGTTTTGATAATTCAAATAGTAAGCATGTTCCCAAACATCCAGTCCAAGGAGTGGTGTTCCCTTCGCTTCTGCAACATCCATCAACGGATTGTCCTGGTTTGGCGTTGATGTGATCTGAAGTTTACCACTCGCATCTTTAATGAGCCATGCCCAGCCTGAACCAAAACGTCCAGCACCTGCAGCAGCAAATTTGGTTTTGAATTCATCAAAGCTTGTGAAAGCAGCATCGATCGCTGAAGCCAGTTCGCCTGTAGGTTTTCCGCCAGCATTGGGTCCCATGATGGTCCAGAACAACGAGTGATTGTAGTGACCACCGCCATTGTTTCTTACGGCCGCAGGATACTTCGAAATATTTTTACAAATCTCTTCAATGCTCAACTTCTCGGCATCGGTTCCGGCAATTGCATTGTTAAGATTTGTGACGTAAGCGTTGTGGTGTTTGCCATGGTGAATCTCCATGGTGCGGGCATCGATATGAGGCTCAAGTGCATTGAAAGCGTAAGGAAGAGCTGGAAGCGTAAATGCCATAGGAATTGTTATTTATGGTTAAACATTAGTTTCAAAGTTGCCAAATATACAACCCTAAACGAGAGCAGAAAATTCATTTTTTCCGTAAGCAATGGCTTTCGGCTATGGCTATCGCAGGGAAGTACAAATTTCAAGCTGCTGACTTTGAAAAAAGTACCTGTTCACTAAACGGTTTGAAAAGTCGGTTCTTAACGTGGAATTTTGGGACAACGCACACGAAAGCCATCGCCATAGCCGAAAGCCATAGCCTTACGAACGCAGGCGGGCAAAAAAGTCATCAATCAGCGCTTTGGCTTCATCGGCCTTTACGCCCTTTACCAGTTCCGTCTTTGGGTGAAGCACAGGAGATGAGAGCAGCGAAAATCCGCGCTGCACATCGCTGGCGCCAAAAACCAGCTTTTGCAATTGCACCCAATGGAGCGCACCAGCACACATAACACAGGGTTCAAGGGTAACATATAGTGTACACTCGTTAAGATATTTTGACCCCAGGTAGTTCGCAGCCGCGGTTACCGCCAGCATCTCCGCATGGGCAGTGGCATCCGTCAGCTTCTCGGTTTGATTGTGCGCCCGTGCAATGATCTTATTTTTGCATACCACAACGGCTCCCACCGGGATCTCATGAATATCAAACGCCTTCTTTGCCTCCTTCAGGGCTTCACGCATAAAGTATTCATCGGTGTACAGTTCCATACGTCTCCTCCCCTATCGGGCGTGATTTGAAGGTTAAATAAGGTTAAAAGTTTTTGAAAAACGAAACATTAAAAAACGGTATCGAGTATACACGGCAACACTAACAAACCTCAATCGGAAATGAAGTTAATCACAACGCTTACGCTACTCGCTCTAACGTTCATGGCCCACGGTCAGAACGCGCTACCAATCAACAGTGAATTCAATGACAGCAACGAACTTTCCCACTGGAAATGGCTTCATGAAACAGAAGGCTGGCCTGACAAAGTTCGAAAAAAAGAAGTTAACAATGGAAAGCTCGTGCTTGAGATGGGTACTTCCGGATGGTTTGCCGATAAAAACGCGCCTTTCCTTTACAAAGAAGTTTCCGGTGACTTTGATGTCAGGGCCAGAATACACGCGACCGGTGTGGATGGCGGAATTTCAAAAACACTTTGGTCGCTGGGAGGGCTGATGGTGCGTGTTCCGAAAAGAGCGGGGAAAGATCAGTGGAAGCCGAAGGAAGAAAACTGGATGTTTATGACTACCGGGGTTGCAGAAGAACCAGGGAAGCAGGTAATCGAAACAAAATACACACTAAACAGCAAATCGAACCTCAAGCTGCGCGATGCCAAAGCCGAGTGGATCACATTGCGGATCACCCGTGTAGGAAACGCTTTCATCATGATGTATAAATACGACAGGGATAAAACCTGGACCGTTCACGACCGCTTTTACCTCGTTGACTGGCCACCCGTGTTACAGGTCGGGTTGAACGGATACACCAACAGCAATGCTGTGCCCGGAAATATTTTGTGGGGCGATCCGTTCAAATTCAATAATGAAACCTTTGACCACCTCGGCCAGCCGGATTTTCTCCTAACGGTTGACTATGTGCATTTCGGAAAACCTGCTGTGAATTACAATGCCGAAGGAAATCCAGGAAAGCAATGGCTGAATAATGTGTACCTAAATCGGCTGGTAGACTATTCCGTAACAAACGCTGAAATTCTAACACTTTTAGGAGAGTAGCTCCATAGCGAAACATAGCGTTCATTGCGCCATCGCGGTGAGAATCGACATCAATCACCGGAGCAACACGACATGCTGGCTGCGGGCTTAACTATCCGTGCTTAATCCCAGCTTTTTGGTCACGATCTTTTTCTTTTACCGAAAATGGCGCCATGACCGCAATGGTACGCAATGAGTGTTGCGCCATTGATCGCTTACTTGATTTTAACCGACTCCATCATCAATTTCGCGACCGGCTCCCAGGCTTGACGGTCGCGTCTTGGAGCGTTGAAAGAAAACACGAGCGTCTTGCCGCCTTTGATGTAATACTGGATGTACGAATATCTCAGGATTGGCTCCCGTTGTCCTTCTTTCTCACGGTTTCCATTGACGCGTGATTCGAACTCAAAGTAGATAAACTTTTTTCCCTTCCGCTCAACAATACCTTCATTAATGAACTCCACGCGGTCAAACAAATTGCGGATTCCCGCCTTAAAAAATTGCTGGGCTAGTTCAAGGTCAGTGTCTGCCCACCGGGTGGCCGAAATGTTGACGCTGAAATCGATCGATCGATCTTCATTGGTGTAGGCGACTAGCGGGGCGCGAACGGACGGATAACGCTCGGTAAAGTCGAGTTGATCCATTGGTCGCCAGTCTTCCGGGACAGAAACGGTGATTCCATCGGCAGCTTTAACTTTCACAAGCTTGGGCTGATCGAACGAGAGGAAGAAAACGGCAACGATCACAATAAGGAAACGGGACATCGACTTTGGTTTAACTATTAACGGGCAAAACTAGCAAATATTGACCACGGTTTTTTCTTTCATTTAAGTGCTCAAAGCGCCCGGCCTGAACGCTTCAATTAACATTTTTCGGTTAAATTCGCGGCAAAGAATTCTATGGATTCTTTAAAAAATCCGGAAAACTTTGAACGCGGTAGCGAAAGGTCAATGGAGATTGAAAAGTTTTCAATAAAACAGTGCAAAAATAATAATTCTATCATGTTACGAACCCACACCTGCGGTGAATTGAGATTATCTGATGTAGGCAAGCAAGCTACCCTAAGCGGCTGGGTGCAGCGCACCCGCGACAAAGGCAGTGTTTTGTGGATCGACCTCCGGGACCGGTATGGCATTACACAGCTGTTTTTCGAAGAAGGAAAGACGCCAGCAGAATTGCTGCAGAAAGCACGTGAGGTGGGACGCGAATTCGTAATCCAGGCAGAAGGCACCGTGGTGGAGCGACTTTCAAAAAACGACAAACTCGCCACAGGTGAAATCGAACTTAAAGTTTCGAAAATCAACATTCTCAACCCGGCAAAAACCCCTCCGTTTACCATCGAGGATGACACTGATGGAGGTGACGAACTTCGCATGAAGTACCGCTACCTCGACCTGCGCAGAACTCCGGTCCGTGAAAGTCTGCAGCTCCGTCACAAAATGGCTCAGCAAACACGGGCCTACCTTGACGGACAAAATTTCATCGAAGTCGAAACTCCGGTACTGATCAAATCGACACCCGAAGGTGCACGCGACTTCGTAGTACCTTCCCGTATTCACCACGGTGAGTTCTATGCCTTGCCACAATCGCCTCAAACGTTCAAGCAATTGCTGATGGTTTCAGGCTTCGACCGTTATTATCAAATCGTAAAATGTTTCCGTGACGAAGATTTGCGCGCGGACCGTCAGCCGGAATTCACGCAGATCGACTGCGAGATGGCATTTGTTACGCAAGAAGATATTCTCAACACGTTCGAAGGATTGATCCGCCACCTGTTCAAAACTGTGAAGGGCCTTGACTTCGCGTCCGTTCCACGCATGAACTATGACGAGGCCATGCGCCTATACGGCTCGGACAAACCGGATACACGCTTCGACATGAAATTTGTTGAAATCACTCCGCTCACCAAAGGAAAAAATTTCCAGGTTTTCGAAACCGCAGAGATCGTTGTTGGCATCAATGCAAGAGGTTGTTATGAGTTCACGCGCAAGCAGATCGATGAATTGACCGAATATGTTAAACGTCCTCAAGTGGGTGCCAAAGGTCTTGTGTACGTTCAATACAGAACAGATGGTACGATAAAATCATCCGTTGATAAGTTTTACTCAGCTGACGATCTGAAAAAGTGGGCAGAGGAATTCGGTGCACAACCTGGCGATCTGATGCTGATCCTCTCAGGAGAAACCAATTCAACACGCAAACAATTGAATGAGCTTCGCCTGCTGATGGGTGACAAGCTAGGACTGCGCGACAAGAATAAATTCTCTTCGCTTTGGGTGACGGATTTCCCTTTGCTCGAGTGGAACGAAGACACGAAACGTTACCACGCCATGCACCACCCGTTCACATCTCCGAAGCCGGAAGACATTAAACTGCTGGACACCGACCCCGGGAAAGTTCGCGCCAATGCCTATGACATGGTGATTAACGGAACTGAAGTTGGCGGTGGTTCTATTCGTATCCACGACCGTCCTACGCAGTCAATGATGTTCACGCATCTTGGCTTCACTGAAGAAGAAGCGAAGAGGCAATTCGGATTTCTGATGGAAGCATTCGAATTCGGGGCTCCGCCTCACGGAGGAATTGCCTTTGGCTTCGATCGCCTCTGTTCAATCTTCGGTGGTGCTGATTCGATCCGCGACTTTATTGCGTTCCCGAAAAACAACGCAGGCAAAGATGTAATGATCGACTCGCCTTCTCCTATTGCACAAGAGCAGCTGGATGAGCTCGCACTGGCGATAAAGCAGCAAAGCAAGAAGTGAAGGATCGACCTCCTCCTTTAATTGGGGTTGATTTCCAGAGACATTTTTCGAACGAAAATCCTTGGCCTCGTGTTTTATCATCGAGACTGCGCGCCTCGACATGATCGATTTTTTTGCTTATCTTTGATTAATCTTCATTTAACCATGAAAGCAGCAGATTTGAACTTTAATCTAGTGGATGCATACTTCCGGTTGCTAGAAAATCTGAGTCCCGGAAATAAGCTTGAACTTATTACGAAGCTTTCTGAATCATTGAAGGGACCCCAAAAATCGACTGAAGAGTCTATAGCCCACCTTTATGGCTCTTTTAAATCATCAAAAACAGCGGAGGAAATAATAAACGATCTGAATTCAAGCCGAAACTTCACAAGGACCCCTCCTGAACTTTGAAGAAATTTCTTCTCGATACGAACATCTGCGTTTATTTCGCAAAAGGACGGTACGATCTTGACCGAAAAGTTGAGCAAGCAGGGGTTGAAGCTGCTTGTTGTCTGAGATAACAATCGCTGAACTGAAATTTGGCGTTGAAAACAGTGAGCACCGGGAAAAGAATCGAAAACCTATTTAAGATTTTATTCGCAGGTTCACCATACTGCTTATAAACGTTTCCGATTTTAGACGGATGCAGGGAATAGAAATCGAAAATTGGATTGAAGAGATGCTTACCTGACACCAGCAAAGACGATAGTTCCAGATGCCACCCAAAGATCTTTTTTCAGACCAATCAAAAGCATACGCGGCCTTCCGGCCAACGTATCCGCAAGCGCTATTCGATTTTATTTTTCAGCGTGTCAATAACTTTGATACCGCATGGGACTGTGCCACCGGAAATGGCCAGGTTGCCCGCGACCTATGCAAACGGTTCAAAAAAGTCTACGCGACAGACATCAGCCAGCAGCAACTTGACGAAGCTTTTCAGGCGCCCAACATTGACTATTCAATTTCCAAGGCAGAGCAAACACCGTTTCCTGTAAAGCACTTTGACCTGATCACAGTTGGCCAGGCGTTGCACTGGATCAACACCCAGGAGTTTTACACGGAGGTGAACAGGGTTGGGAAACCGGGAGGCACAATTGCCGTCTGGGGATACTCGTTGCTTTCGGTTAACCCGGAAATCGACAAATTGTTCAACGACTTCTATTTCAACAAAGTCGGCAGCTACTGGGATGCTGCCCGAAAGCTGGTTGAGAACGAATATTCAGGCATCGACTTCCCTTTCTCCATGAAAGCTGAATCAAAGTTCCAAATTATTGTAACGTGGTCTTTCGAACAGTTTGCCGGTTATCTGACATCATGGTCAGCGACACAAAAGTTCATTAAAACCGAGGGCTTCAATCCCGTTCCCGAGTTCATGCACTCCATACGGCAACACTGGCAGGAAAATACCGTGAAGGAAGTCCGCTTTCCCGTGTTTATAAAAACGGGAAGTATTGCTTAAGTCCATGGCACGGTTGCTTTCCGGGTTCTTACTTGTCAAACATACATGGTAAATAATTGCAGTGCTGGCATTTCGTTTTTCGAATTGCGATCTTTGCTGTATGCGCTATGCTCTCTTTCTGTCCGCAGTTGTTGTACTCTTTATTGCGTTTCTTCCGGCTCCCCAGCAAACCTTTGATGTAATAATCCGTGGTGGCACCATTTACGATGGCTCCGGCTCACCCGGGTTCGTTGCTGATGTAGCCATCCAGGGCGACACGATTGCCTCCGTTGGCGACCTGAGCGAAGCAAAGGGAAGAAATGAAATTGATGCTCGCGGTTTGATTGTGGCGCCCGGATTCATCAATATGCTCAGCTGGTCGGAAAAAACATTGCTGATGGATGGCCGATCGATGAGCGATATTAAACAAGGAGTCACTACCGAGGTTTTCGGAGAAGGTTTTTCACCTGGTCCTGTGAGGAGAAATCTAAAAAAGCCAGTCGACAGTTTGTGGACTACGCTTGGTGGGTACTTTGATTACCTCAGCAAAAAAGGAATCAGCCCCAATGTTGCATCTTTTGTCGGTGCTACCACCATTCGCATGCATGAGCTTAATCAGGCCAACCGCGCACCAACACCGGAAGAGCTCAAGCGTATGCAGAACCTGGTAAGGCAAGCCATGCGCGAAGGTGCAATGGGCCTTGGCTCTTCACTTATCTACGCACCGGCAAACTACGCCAAGACAGAAGAACTGATCGCGTTGTGCAAAGCGGTTTCAGAATATGATGGCATGTACATCACTCACATGCGAAGCGAAGGTGACTTCATTCTGCCAGCAATCAACGAAACAATACGGATTGCCAAAGAAGCAAACGTGCCAGCTGAGATCTATCACCTGAAAATTAATCTCCAGCGCAATTGGAACAAGATCGATACTGTGTTAGCCAAGATAGACAGCGCACGGGACGCGGGCATAAAGCTCACGGCAAATATGTATCCATACATTGCGAGCGGCACCGGGCTGACATCCAGGCTTCCGGTATGGGTGCAGGAAGGGGGCGCACGAGAACTTCGGAAACGTTTAAAAAATCCGGCTACCCGCAAGAAAGTCCTTTACGAAATGGAGAAAGGAATTCCTTACAAGAATTCAGATCCTTCATCCGTGGTTCTGATGGGTTTTCGTCTCGACTCCCTGAACGCGCTTTACAAGGGAAAGAAGTTAAGTGAAGTAGCAAAGCTGCACGGTAAGAGCGCGGATGAAACAACACTCGACCTGATTGTGAAAGACAAATCTCCAATTGAAGCCATTTACTATCTGCAATCGGTGGACAACGTAAAAAAAATTCTTCAGAAGCCGTATGTCAGTTTTGGCTCCGATGCCGGCTCTATGGCGGTGGGCGAAAAGTTTGAGAAATGGGGAGCTCATCCACGAGCTTATGGAACGTTTGCCCGCGTACTCGGCAGATATGTCAGGGACGAGCAGCTGATATCGTTGGAGGAATGCGTGCGAAGACTCACGTCACTTCCCGCGGATAATTTGAGAATCCAAAGGCGCGGCCGGGTGTTGAAAGGCTATTTTGCAGACCTTGCGATCTTTGATTTTAACGCTATCCAGGATAAAGCCACCTTTGAAAACCCGCATCAGTATGCAGAAGGAATGGTTCATGTGTTCGTAAATGGTGTGCAGGTTCTTACAAAGGGCGAACACACGCAGGCTTTGCCTGGCAGAATTATCCGTGGCCCTGGGTACAAGCGTTAAATTGGGATTCTCGCTGATGTAAGAAAACACTTCCGAATAGGGGATTTCTGCCTTTGATTCATAAATTTTTGCGGTATCTTTATTTTTCGAAGGAGCCACCAGACTGCATGTTGAGGAACTTTGCTTACCTGACATTACTACTGCTAGTTTTAAGCATTTCTGTAGGTGCTCAAAACTTGAAAGCATTAGTCGAAAAAGGAGATAAAGCCTTTGCCCGAAAGGATTATGAGAATGCTTTGGCTACCTACCTCGAGGCAATTAAACTGAGCCCGGAAGACCCCGGAACAAATTTCCGGCTAGGATTATCTTACCTGCACACCGAAAAAAAAGGCCGTGCGCTTGCCTTTCTGCAAAAAGCCTACACAGCAAAAGCCGATATTGATCAGGACATCGATTATCATTTAGGTCTGGCGTACCAGGCGAGTCATGAGTTTGGTAAAGCCATCGAGCACCTGGAAGCTTTCAAGAAAAAAAACAAACGCCTGGGCGACATTGCCGACCACAAAATCTTCGAATGTAAGATTGCAGATTCGCTGGCGCGGAATCCTGCCTACGTGGAGATCGAAAACATGGGGGCGGTAGTCAATACCTCCTTCCACGACTACTCCCCACTGGTAAAAGATAATGGAAATACGCTCATCTTCACATCCAATCGCACGGAGGACATGGTGATGAAAAGCGGTCTTGTGTTTGAAGATATTTACGTGACCCATCGTGCAGAGTCAGGCTGGAGTAAGCCCGAAAAGATCAGCGAAAATATCAACAACAAATACAATGATGCAGCGGCATCTCTCTCCCCCGATGGAAAGACTCTGTTCCTTTATTACGAGGAAGGCGCAGGCGATATTTACACGTCTCGCCTTGAGGGCGACACCTGGAGCAAGCCAGTGCCGCTAAACAAGAACATCAATCACCCCATGTATTGGGAAACTTCAGCGAGCATCTCCGCAGACGGTCAGAAGCTGTACTTCACCAGCAATCGCCCGGGAGGCCAGGGCGAACTGGATATCTACGTGAGCGAATTAGATAAAAATGGCGTTTGGGGAAAGGCAGTAAACCTGGGCCCAACTGTCAATACACCCTTTCATGAAGACTCGCCTTTTATTCACCATGATGGTAAGACACTTTACTTTTCTTCTGACGGTCATCCATCCATGGGAAGCAACGATATTTTCAAGACCGAATTAGTCGATGGCAAATGGACCACTCCACAAAACCTCGGCTTCCCCATAAACTCCATTGAATACGATGGATTCTTTACATTATCTGAAGATAAGAAGGTGGGATTCTACTCCGCCTTAAGGGAGGATGGTTTTGGCGATGCCGACATCTATCGTGTAAAATTCCTGGACCCTCCGCCAAAGCCTGAGCCGGTGGTTGTGGCAGCCGTTGAACCTGCGCCTGACACAACACTGAAAAGCAAGCCTGAAGACTTTGTCGATCCGATCATCCAGCTGCACCGCGACATGAAGATCGTTACCATTCTGAAGGGAAAAGTAATTGATGAAGTAACAGCAGTTCCGATCGGGGCCGTGATCACGCTCGTGGATAATGAAACGCAAAACGTCATCACACGCATCAATTCGAATCCGGAAACAGGTGATTTTGAGCTTGTCATTCCACACGGGGGAAACTATGGCGTTTCTACGGAAAAGGATGGCTACCTTTTTAATTCGATCAACTTTAATCTTCCGCAGTTTGCCGAGTTCCAGGAGATCGATACACACATCCTGATGGTAAAGGCTGAGGTTGGTTCGAAAGTGGTTTTGAAAAACATCTTTTTCGATGTTGGCAAAACGGATCTTAAAAACGAATCGATTGCCGAGCTTGAAAAAATGAAGCTCCTTCTCGAGTCAAGCCCGCATCTGAAAATTCAGATTAACGGTCACACCGACAATACGGGCAATGATGCAACAAACATGGCCCTGTCGCTGAAGCGGGCAGAAGCCGTTGTGCAATACCTGATCTCGAAGGGGATCGATAGCAGCCGGGTATCGGCTAAAGGTTTCGGATCACAGCGCCCGCTTGTATCCAACGATGATGAACAGGAAGGTCGTGAAATCAACCGCAGAACGGAAGTCGAAATTATTGAATCAACTGCTCACTAGTTTGGCGTAACGTCATACACAACCAGCTCCGTCAACCGTACAGCATGCTTTGAGTTCCTCGTTAATGGCCGAAGACTTAAAACATACTTGTCATGCGGAAGCTGAAACTTCCAGGCCAGCTCCGGCCGTTTATTTATTTTTTGCAGGGGAATCTCCACAACTTCGATGTATTTGTTGTTGAGGTAAAGCTCCGCCATAATGACATCGTCCGAGTCCTCCTCCGGAAGGGCTCCACGCAACACGAAACCGATGCCTTCAAATTCGAAATCAACGCGGTCAGTGAATGCGGAATCGCTGAGATTGCGAATTTCTTTAGGATAGTGTCCTTCAAAACTTTTCTCCAGCTTCGCAACGGGCACCTCCTGCGCAGCGATTACAACATCGGTTTTTGTAACATTTCCTTTTGCATTTTCAACCGCATTGAGTGCCTCACGAAACGTGATGTCGCATGCATCCGCCAGGCTAAGTGTTGAATGATGGAAAGGTTGTGTCTCAATTTCATCGATGCCTTGCTTCCACGCCTCCGGAATTTTCGTGTATCCTGTCATTACGCCCAGAAGCCCTGCAACAGTTGAGGCGTTCGCGTCTGCGTTACGAATGGACCGTACAATCTGAAGCGTTTTTTCGAAGTCGCCCTCCCCGTACAAAAGTGCGAGGGTTATGTAAGCAGCATTCATTTTCGCGTCAGCGTCTTCTTTGCCAATTAAGCGGTCAGGGCAGCCGAAATCTTTTGACCACTTTCGTTGGAACTGACCGAGGGCTCGGTCCCACGCATACGGAAACTGTCTGTGCTGCTCAATGGCATAGTTCACGCACTGGAAAAACGAACTTTTCTCCGGGATAGCGGACAATGATCGCATGACAATGCTCTTTATGTCAGATGAAACAAACGCAAGCGAGTACAAGGTAGAGACATAAAGGCCTCCATAGTACCCGTCACCGAAACTCATGAGATGGCCGACTTTATGGCTAACAAGTGCTGCCGATGCTGGCAGGCCTGGATTCATCATCCCGATAAAGTCAGCGTGAATCTGGAAATCATTATCGTCTGCGTGGGGATTGTCAAGCCAATAACCAGAGCGCAGCGGACTTTTTCCCTTTGACAAATTATACCGTGCAGACTGAGAGCCATGGCTCATGACATACGTGGAGTTAAGGTAGACTTCTGATAATTTTTTTGGTGTCACACCCGTGCCGTACTCCTGTATAGCTTCGAGGAAATTAAGGTCGATGTAGATGTCATCGTAGACGTCAGGGTTGGCAGTAAATGTCGCGAGTTGATAGCCTTCGCTCCAGTGTACATTTTCAGTTCGCGCATTTTCCATCGAAGCCGATGCCTGCATGTCGCTGGCATAGGTGACGCCAATCACCTGTCCGACCCATCCGCCTTTGATCTTATCATAAAGCAATGACTTCGACAAAACAACTTTGTCGCGACCCTTGTCAACTGGTGTCGACCAGATCGTAAGGATAAGTGAGATTACAAGATATTTCATGATGCTCCTGCCGGAAGCAACTAAAAAAGATGCGCCAGCCTCAAGCAGCTGTAGGATCAGATCAAGTTGGGCAGGACGATTTTAAACACAGTACCTTCGCCAAGCCGTGAGTCAACAGAAACTGTCCCGTTCAGCTTTTCAATTGTTTCTTTAACAATGTATAGACCAAGGCCGGCACCTTCACTCCGCTCGGTTGCGCGATAGAACATGTCGAAAATTCTTCCGATCAGCTCCGGAGCGATGCCAATACCGTTGTCGCGGAATATGAGCGACAGATTCTGACGATCAACATGTCCCTTCACCGTGAGAAAGCAAGGTGATTTTTGTTCATCACGGTATTTAATGGCATTTGAAAACATGTTGTTGACGATTACGGCCAATCGCGCGCGGTCCAGATAAAGATCGCTCGTTGCATCGATCTCAACTGACTTTGTGATTCCATCAAACCCCGGAAGGTACATTAGTTTTTCAAAGCCCTCATCCATGAGCTTGTACAGGTCCACCTTTTCCCTGTTTACCTCCGTGCGCGCGTTTTTAGAATAGTCCAGAATTTCTTTCAGGGTTTCATCAAGCTTTTCAATGCTGTGATTCATCATTTTGAAATACGGAGTCAGGTCGCGCTGCGGACTTTCGTTTTCAATTTCAACAAGTTTAAGCAGTCCCAACAATGACATTAAGGGTGCTCGCAGGTTGTGCGAAACGCTGTATACGAAGCTGTCAAGCTCTTGGTTGATCTTGATCAATTCTTCGTTTTGTTTGCGCAGTTGTAGTTCATCATTCCTTCGGTTCGACTCAAGTGCGCGTTGACGCAGGGCATTTTGAATGGCAGAGGGCAGTCGTACCATGTTGGACTTGAGAACATAGTCATCCGCACCCTGCTTCAGGCAGCTCACGGCAAATTCTTCTGACACGGTGCCGGTTACAAGGATGAAGGGAATGTTCAAACCTTCGCGCTGGCAGATGGAGAGTGCCTCGAGGGAATTGAATTGCGGCAGCACATGGTCAGAGAGGATTACATCAGGATGAAAGCCATTCAGCGCCTGCACAAACTCATCCTTGGTGTCCACTCTCTTCCCGACAAACTCCAGTTTTTGTTTCTTTAATGTTCGTTCGATAAGTCCAACGTCATCGGGAACATCTTCAAGCATCAGAATGCGCAGACTTTCACTCATGGGGTCTTAGGACTAATTTATTTCGGAGGCTGATTCAACAGCAACCAGAAAAATCCGATTTCGGCAATCGCTTTCGCAAACTTGTCGAAGTCGACAGGTTTCACAATGTAAGCGTTAACGCCAAGCTTATAGGATTCAACAATATCCTTTTCTTCTTTTGATGATGTCAATACCACTACTGGAATGATTTTCCTCCGTTCATCCCCCTTTAGCTTGCGAAGCACTTCAATGCCATCAACTTTAGGCATTTTCAGATCGAGCAGAATCACTTTCGGAATGGACGTGATCTTTTCCGAAAACAGATAATTTATAGCCTCTTCGCCATCGTGCAGGTGCAAGAGGTTGTTAGCCAGGTTGTGTTTCTTGAGTGCACGGATGGTTAATCCAGCGTCATCCAGGTTATCCTCGACCAGCAAAATTTCTACAGCGTTATTCGTTAGCATCAGTCAGTATTGGTATTGAAAAATAAAAAGTTGCTCCTTCATTCAATCGGCCTTCCGCCCACACCTTGCCGTGATGTTTTTCGACAATCCGCTTCACGATTGCCAGTCCTACGCCTGTTCCAGAGAAGTCCTGGATTCGATGTAAGCGCTGAAATACTCCGAAAAGCTTCGCCACATATGTCATATCGAATCCAACACCATTGTCCTTCACACGATACTCAACACGGTGATCAAATCGTTGCGAAGATATTTCTATTTGAGCATGACTTGTCTTGCCTGTATACTTTATTGCATTCGAAAGTAAGTTCAGCCACACTTGTTTTATCATATCGATATCTACGGGCGCTGAATGTAGTGTGTCAATTTTAAAGTCAATGATCCGACCTTTCTCTTCTTCAATAAGTTCCTTTTTTATGGAATTTACAAGACCAGTCATATCAACGGCCGATCGTTGGAGTTCTTTTCTGCCAAGTCGCGCAAACTCCAGCAAGTCGTCAATCAGCTTGCCCATCCGCTTAGCATTGTTCATGATCACGTTAATTACGCGATTGCCTTCTGTATCAAGCTTTTCGGAATAATCTTCTTGCAAAATGCGTGCATATCCATCAATCGATCGCAGCGGTGCCCGCAAATCGTGTGAAACCGAGTATGTAAACGCTTCAAGCTCGCGATTCAAATTCAGGATCTCCGCTTCTGCTTTTTTCCGATCGGTTGTGTCTACCGTTACCGCCCGGCTCTTGACAAACCGTCCTTCTTCGTCACGCAGCGCAACAGCACTCAACGCCACTGGAAATTCGGATCCATCTTTGCGAATGAGCCCGAATTCAAGATCGTAGACGGAGCCTTCAATCTTAAATTTGGGAAACGCCTCGCGAAAAATTGCTTTGCTCCTGTCATTCAGCAACGTGATGAATGAACACTTCCCTATCAACTCCTCGCGGCTATAACCCAGCCAATTGCAAAGTGTGTTGTTCACATTCACAATTACTCCATGCTCATTGAGCGAATGATAACCGCACGGTGCATTATTGTAGAGATCCTCAACCTCACGCATTGCGAGATCGAACCTGGCCTCGCTTTCCACGCGTGCCTTCAAATTCACATTGATCGCGTAAAAGATCAACAGCAGAAGCACAGTAATGGCAACCACAAGGTAGATGAAGGTGCGGTTAAACTGTGTAACCTCGGCCTGGTTTCGCGCGGTTCGGATTTTCAACAGCCTGTGTTCTTCCGCCTGGATGTCGGAAATAGACAACCTAATGGAATCAAGGGTGAGCTTACCTCTCAGTGACGCGTTGAGAGCCATCGCTTTGCCCACGTCTGCTTTCCTGGTTTCTACCGCCTCCTGAGAGAATTGCAGAAGTCGCTTCATCATTTGCTTAAGGGCAGCGACCCGTTGCTGCTGCCTGGGATTGTCTAATGTCAGAATGTTTAACGTTTCGATCGGCTGATCAATTTCAACGCGGGCATTGTTAAACGTAATGAGGAATGTGTCGTTACCCGTGATGGTAAATCCACGTTGACCCAACTCCAGGTTGGTTGCTACGTTCAGCACCCGCTCCGCCTGGAATAAGACGTCCAGGGTATGAGCAACGCTATCACTACTGGTCACCAGTGCTTTTTTATTTTCATGGGAAAGGTAGGCCAACGAAAAAAGAATGGCCAGGGCAGCAAGGAGGCCCACGATAATTCGCTTGTCGAAATAAAATTTCAGCATCTTATGAATTACGGCCCGAAAGCCAAAATCAAAAACAGTTAAGAAACGAAGTCAACCTTGCTTCGAACGGGATGGGCTAGCGATAAAGATAAAAAATATGTACCTGTATTCAGAATTTTTTTTCACAAAGTTTAGCGACTTTATTGAACGTCATTATCGGGACGAAAAGCATTTGTCTGCCAACCAGTTAAGCGGGGAAATTAATTCCTTGGCGTGTGGAATAATTCAACATCGGGTCAGTCAATCCTACGATAAACTGCAAAATTTCCAATGGCAGGCTAATTGGAATTACAGGCTCGGAACTGAAGAAGTATGAAGACGATGATGAAAACTAAAACATTTCAAAATTTTTTAAAACGGATTGGGCATGGACTGTGTGCCCTTCGGAAACAACGAGGTTACGAAAACATCACTGATTTTACGCGAGACTTCAATCTACCAATGATCCAGTATTGGCGGATTGAGAAAGGAAAGGCGAACGTAACGTTAAAAAGCCTGGCAAAACTTTTAGCGATTCATAATATTCAACCAGAAGACTTTTTTTGTTGGTTAAAAGATTCGTTTTAATAACGGGCTGCACCGTTAAACGATCGAAAATCCTTTATAACGGAAAATAAGTCGGTTACCCTGATTCCGCCTGGGAAGCTGCCACAATGCGAATATTCAAGCTTACATTTACCGCAACGGAAATGTGAACCTGATTTGTGCTGATGAATTCTCCAAACCTAAACTTTATTACGGATCAATCGCAGATCCTTAAGTGTCTCACCGAAAGCTTTCACCGCGGAAACGTGGTGGGCATCACCTCCGAGGTTGCCGGACATACGATGTTCTTAACTTGTGTAGAAAACATTTTTGCAAGTGCGATCAACGGGCAGAAAATGATCGTGCTGAAGAAGTTCGATGTCAACGGTGTTATCCACGAGAACAACTGCCTGCCGCTAATTCACATTGACCGGGTCCAGTCTTTCCAATCCTTATACAAAGACAGTCTACGAAAAACGTTTCGAACGATCGTCAGTGAAAATGAAGCCCATCAGAAGATCAGGCGGCTTGAATCATTTATTTCCAGTCATGACCTGCGTATCATCCTGATCAAGATGCTGGACACACCGCAGCGTGTTTACATCAAGCTGGCGAACAAGGGAGATGATCTGGTTGAGGGATATATTAAGGACATCGATCAACGCTTTGAAAAAGTGACGATAAGCACAGGCATTACATCTCCAGTGAAAAAAGAATTGAAGCTCATCCAGATCGAGAGTATTCAATTCGAAACTTATTACAGCTTCAAAGGAGTTTCATCAAAAATTTTCCAGGTGCAGGAGTCCTCGCTCAAATTAAGCAAAGCTCAGTAAGCGGCTTCCGCCCGCGAATTGACCGCATTTTTCGATGGTGTAAAGTTTGGAAGTTCGAGGGAGAACATGGTTCCTTTTCCTACCTGCGACTGAATCCCCACCTTGCCTTTAAGTTTATCAACCGCTTCCTTTACGATATACAAACCGAGGCCAGCGCCTTTGTTCTTATCAGTTCCCCTGAAAAACATGTCAAACACTTTGTCAAGGTAGCGCTCTTCGATTCCGATGCCATTATCTTCGAAAATCATGACGGCTTTTTCCTCATCTACCGTTACGGCAATCCGAATGAACGGTTGATCTTTCTGGGGGTCATGGTACTTGATCGCGTTTGAGATCAGGTTATTCATGATCACGGAAAGCCGATAGCTGTCTGAATGAAAAATCGCCTTCTCTTCAATATTGATGAATCGCTGGATGCTTTGTGAGCCCGGCATGAACTGCATTTTCTCGAAATGATCGTCAATCATTTTACTGAGATCGATCTTCTCGATCGACAAATTCTGCCGTGCGTTCCGCGAATAATCAAGAATCTCCTTCACCGTCTCATCAAGCTTGTGAATGCTCGTCTCCATCATTGAAAAGTAAAGGTCCAGCTCTGACTTATTGTTATTTTCGTGTTTGGCCAGATCGAGCAATCCCAGGACCGACATTAAGGGAGCGCGAAGGTTGTGTGAAACGCTGTAAACAAAACTGTCCAGCTCCTTGTTGATCTTTTTCAACTCAGCGTTTTGCGATTGCAACGCCTGCGCTGCACGCAGCTCTGCTTCCTCTGCTTCACGTTGCTTCAGGGCGTTACGGATCGCATTGGGCAGTCGCGCCAGGTTCGACTTAAGCACGTAGTCATCCGCCCCGTCTTTCAGACACGTAACGGCAAATTCTTCGGATACAGCACCCGTCACGAGGATAAACGGCACCTGACTTGCATGTTCCTTGGTGAGGGCAAGCGCTTCGATGGAATCAAACTGCGGCAGTGAATGGTCGGAAAGAATTACATCTGCCTCGTACTCTTTCAGCGCTTGTAAAAAGCCTTCACGAGTATCGACCTGCCGCGTTTCAAATTCCAGCCCTGATTTACGTAAAGTCCTTTTGATCAACTCTACATCATCTTCAACATCCTCAAGGATCAATATTTTCAACGTACTTTTCATTAAAGAATTTTAGGAAATTAATTCGTCTCACAGCAAAGGTGTAAACATCATTCCATAGAGAAATATGGAGGTTTGTCGTTGCGCAAATTTTCTATTTTATCATTTGGGGTAATTGATCCACACTTGCTTGCTTACACGGATGGACGCAACGGTTGGGCCACATGTAAGATTTCAAATGTTTATCAAGACTTTAACCGGAACTGCCGCTCTATTTAAGGATCAACCGGCTATTAATCGTACTAAAATTTGTTACCCAAAAAACTGTAACGCCCTCTTGTCGACCGTAATACGTTATCAGATCATCGCTTGAAAGCGCCCCTCATTCGGCTGAGTGGAAAATTTATAGCTGCATCCATTCGTCTCTCCTTCGTTGTTGCTGTGCTCTTTCTAAGCACCGATCGATCTACAGTTGCTCAACGAAGCAGAATCTCGTCACCTAAGTTAGGGGCGCAGGTTCCAGCTAATATCGCAATGACGTTGTCCGAGGGACAATCTGGCAAGGTTGAAAAGGTGGTCGTGTTAGGGCACGAAGGCAGCGTGTGCACTTCACTCGATTTTGCAATGACTTGTGTGAGCAGGCAAAGCGTTAGCGAATACACACAAATGCATAATAGCAATTGAAACTATCAAAGGGTTAGCGACTGGGCCAGGTATGTGTGCACTTGTGAGCGCGAGAACTTATTCCACGGACTTCAACAATCCTATTTTTCCATTGCCACCGGCAAGCACCACCAGTGATCCTGTCCTCGCTTTTCGAACAACAGCAAATTGTCGTTCGTCAGAAAGCGGTTGCCAGGTATTGCCACCGTCATAAGAAATATCAGTTCCTGGGAAACCTGTGGCAACGATTATTTTATCGGTGATGTATTCTGAGCCTTCACGAATTCCGCGAGTCGGGATTTGCGGAGCTTTCCAAGTTTTACCACCGTCTGTCGTTAAAAAAACATGATCACGTTTGAGTGAATCCACGTTGTAGTTCCCACCCACGATCAATCCCTGGCGCTCGTTCCGAAAAGCGGCAGAAAAAATTCCGGTCATGGTTTCTCCCTGAATAATTGGAGCCTGCACGACAGTGAATGATTTTCCTTTATCATCTGATAAAAAAATTCTCGAATGCTTTCCTCCCGTGGCGATGACCAGCTTATTCTTGCCGAGGCATCGAATGTTTGTACCGCTGGCAGCAAAGGATCCTTCACCCTCCAGAAGATTCGGTCTGAGATCGGGAGGGACCTCCTTCCACGTGCGTCCGCCATCCATGGTTTTGACCAACAACATCGATCCCTCGATAGCATCTCCATACACCACGCCTTCCCTACCATTCCAGAAATCAACACCGTCAATAAATGCATCGGGGTGGCTATTCTGAAAAACAGTTTTCCAGTTTCTGCCACCGTCCATGGTTCGCATAATGAGCGCGGGAGTCCCGGCATTGGCAATCACCGCAGTAAGCGAATCAAATGCATACAGCGACCTGAACTCTAATTTTTCGTGACCTTTCACTTGTAAGAAGCGCCACGTCTTTCCTCCGTCCAACGATCGTCCCACCACGCCTTTGCTTCCTCCAACCCAGACAACACGATCGTTTACAACAGACATTGACCGAAAATATGCATCTGTGCCTGTAGTAATTTTTTCAATTTGAAAGGTTTGTGCACTTGCCACCGTTGTGGAAAGCAGCAATAGGTATAGCACACTTTTGATCATACAGTTGAAGAGTTAGTATCGAGCGTTCTCAAACGTAAGTGTTCGTCCACGCCACAGGTTTTTAAAAATGCTTTTATCAATTTGGAAAAATGCTTCCGATCAGATGTCAATATACCAAAACCGAAGTCGCGATGGAAAGGAATCCTGGCTGACATATCGATTTGCTGGAAGAATAAAACATCCATTCATACTGGAAAGATTTACTTCCGTTGGGTGGATTACTATCTTCGATTTTACGTGAGGAGAACTGAAGCGTATGACAAACATTAAGATCGGAACCGGCTATAAAATTATCGAGACGCGTTACAAGCGATACTTTGAACACTACCATATTCCTGCACAGGAATGCCTTGTTGTACCGCTAAAGTCGTACGGTGAAGATGTTTCATGCGAGGTGCGATGGGAAGACGAGTACGGTGTTCTGCATAGCAAGAGCTCACTCATTTTCAACAACCAAAACCTGAAGCCGTTAAACCCGCTGCTCGATTCAAAGCTTTTTGAGATTTGGGAACACTATTACGGTGCGAATTGACGTTCAAGCCTTGAGGGAGCTGGCCTGGTCTTTACCGCTGCGAATGCAAACGTAAGAACCGCCTAACTACTTAATAATCACGAAATAAACGCTGAACGGTGAACTATTTTACCTCGAAATTCCTTATCTTTGCGGTTGTGAAAGGGGTTTTTCCTGTCTTTTTGTCGTAGTTCGGCCAGTTTTATATCTCTAAACCCCTCAAAACAGCCATTTTTTCGCACTTAAAACAAACAAAAACAATGGGAAGGCCTATTACAAGGGAAGTAAAATTAAGAGACGGTTTTTACATCGAAGTTCGCAGCAAGGGCGCAGCAAAATCAACAAAGATTCGCAGGGATTCTTACAATGAAATTCAGTCTGCAGTACGCCAATACAAAACTGCGTATGACGTGAATTATTTAGGCGAATTCAAAAATGGTAAGGCAATTTCTGCCAAAAAAGGTAAAGCTGTAGAAGAATAAGCTTTCCTCCCTAGGTTCGGCAAATTTCGTTGTCGAACCTTGCAAGTCAATAACCCTATTGGATGATACCCCATATTGGCTTAGCGGTGATTACGTTTGTAATTACCAACATTGATGATTTGCTGATCCTCAGCGTCTATTTCGCGGCTCCCACTTACCGCGGGCGAAACATTGTTGTCGGTCAGTTTTTCGGAATCATTGCAATTATCATTATTAGTCTTGTGGGTGTGGTGCTTGGAAATTTTCTGAGCGACCGTTGGATCAGTCTTCTGGGGGTTCTCCCCATTATTGTTGGCGTAAAGGAATTGCTCACCAGCGAGGGAGAAGAAGCCGATGACGTATCGGTCACAAAATCAAACTTCCAGTTTCTTAATGTCGCGCTGGTCACGATTGCCAACGGTGGCGATAACATCGGAGTTTACATCCCGCTCTTCGCATCACTCCCCGACTTCAGTTTTGTTGTGATGTACATCATCGTATTTATCCTCCTTACGGCAGTGCTCTGCTACTTCGCGTATTACCTCACTAACCACCCGAAGATCAAACATTACGCAGCCATCTGGGGTCATAAGATTCTTCCTTACTTCCTGATCCTGCTGGGCCTTTATATCCTCAAAGATTTTGTCATCGACCTCCTGTAAAAATATCAAGGGGTGCTCTTAACGAACACCCCTTCCAACCATAGAAGACCACTTCACGAACCAAAGTACCTATGGTCTATTTTCTTTACGCGGCTTCAGATTGAAGCTTTCCGATCACGGTCTTCAGCGAAATGCAGAGATCTTGAAATGAGTTAGGCTTTTGCACGTACTCCCGTGCTCCGATAGCATACAACTCTTTGATCTCTTCTTTGTCCTGCGTGGTTGAATAAATCACAACAGGAATTTCTCTCAGTCGGTGATCTTTCTTTAATTCTATCAGGCAATTCTTGCCATCCATCACGGGCATGTTCACATCCAGGAAGATGAAGTCGGGAAGTGTATCCTCCTGATTGAGAATTTCAAGCGCCTGCTGACCATCGTTAGCCATCACGCAATTAATGCGAGGGTCGATCTTTTCCAGGGCCTCGACTACCAATTCACAGTCGTCAACATCATCATCGGCATAAAGTATCGTCATTTTTGTGTCGTTAGGTGAAAAATGCGTCCCTTTCATACCACGCGATAGGCTCAAAGAACGTTCCGGTTTTAACGCAATGCTGAATCGTTTTTCGACCGACCGATAGATACAGGGTTGAATGAACAAAAGGGAGTTTTGAATGGCCGGTCTTTCACTTGAGCAGGTGAACAACAGAAAACCGGCTTTGATGAATAATTCAACAAGTTGGCAAATTTGCAAGCGGTTAGTTCACGTTCGTTTTGATAAACGAGTTGAAGTTCTCTTCCAGTTCCTTCTTGAAGAGCATCGTCATGTAATTCACCGCCAATTCCTTTTTCTCAAGATCATTGCTCTGAAACTCCGGGTTGTTGAGCAACTCGATGAAATTATCGCAATGCAGATCCAACACTGTATTTATGAATTGTCTTACCTGATTCTGGTCGAGCATGAACTTTCTATTTCCGAGACATCAGAAATTTTCGTTCCAGCCGCAGGGGATACTGACAAGCGGGCCACTAAAAACCACCAGCCATACCGTGGTAAACACACCATTTAAATCGATAAAGTGAATTTTCTGAATGATGAGAAAATGGCATGTAAGATTGACGTACGATAACTTTGTTTTAAACAACCCATCACGTTTATGAAATACAAGAATGATTCTCCTTCCAGCCTCAAGGAAAGGCATGAAGGAATTGTGGAGGTTAAATTGTGGGAAGCATTCCTGTTGCACAACCGTAATAACATCTACAGCACGCTCTCCACGTATGCGATCGAGAACGGTCCACTGGCGAACTCGCCATCCGAGCAGTCGACCGTTGACTTTCGATTTACGTCATACGACTGGAACAACACGCTGAAGAAGATGCTGAATTCATACAACATCCCCGTAATCAAAGAGAAGGTTGTGTCCAAACATGAAACCGTACTAAACGATTAATATCAACTGATTTCTAATTTCTGGTTCACCGCGGATCAGAAATTAGAAATCTAAAAATCTCCCTGGGCTGCAGCTGCCAAGAATCGCCCTTCCTTATCATCATCCATCCTATGGCATAGAAATTATTCCCTCCTTAATGGGTTGAAATTCAAGCGAGAGGAGGCGGAGATGAAACGACTAAATAAAATTTTAACCGAACGTGTGCATGAGATTTTACGGCACGGAAGCTTCGTAGAGGCACGAGCATACTACAACTATAGCATTCATCTCTATAGCTACGAACGAAAATTTATCGAACTGCTGGTTGATGAAGTGAATGATGAGATCGTCTGGATCTGTGATGCGCACGAATCCGATCTTGAAAAATATATTTCAACCGTAGACCTGCGAAAATTACTGCAGTAGACGTTCGTTACTTCTTAGCAACTTCGTCTTCACCTTCGAAATCTTTCTTCACGCCATTGATTCCCTCCTTAAACTCACGCGCACCTTTTCCCAGGCCACGCATGAATTCCGGGATTCGTTTCGCTCCGAAAAATATAAGAACGAAAATTCCGATGACAAGAATCTCCTGCATTCCGATGCCGCCTAAAAATAACAATGTTCCTTCCATGATCTGATGATTTATACCAATAACGCAATTACTCGATAAAAATTCACGGCAAAAAAGATTAAGGCATCATTATTCAGATGAACACACGGTATCGGGCGCCACGATCCATACAGCTGCTTTGTACAGGCTGCTATACGCGAATATAAATTTTTCTTTTATCGAGATACCAACCCAACAGGAGCAACAGCAGAACATGATAGAGAGCAAAAAGGAATGACCCAAAGTAATTACCCCCGATCGGTTGGAATATATATCTGTACAACCCGCTATATGCGTTCACATCATTCAGACGAATAAGGAAATAAATTTTCACAATCACACCCGACATTACATAAATGAAAAGCGGATTTTTCCCGAATAGCACAAACGGGTTCGTCCAGCCGCGAATATTTTTCATTTCAACCATGAAGAGGATCACTGACAGAACAGTGATGGCAAGACCTGTTGTGTACAGCACATACGAGCTACTCCAGATGGGTTTGTTGATCGGGAAGACAAGATCCCAGCATTGTGCCGCGAAAATCATGAGAACACCGGCAACGAGCAAGTGAGCAATTGACGCGAAGGAGCTTCCTTCTTTGCGAAGGTAATTACCAGCAAGGAATCCGAAGATCACTGATGTAATGGCCGGAATGGTGCTCAACAGACCTTCGGGGTCAAACGCAATATTTTTCTGAAGCACCTCGCTGAAGTAACCTTTGTACATATGCCCCTCACCGACTAACCAGCGGTCTACGGCCAGCACCACGTTTCCTTCAAGTGTCAGATCGCCAAAGGTTTCGAGAATAATCCAATATAAGACTAACAGGCCACTTCCGATGATGAATGCTGCACGAGGCTTGAAGAAATGAACGATGAGTGCACCACCGAGATACGCCAGGGCGATACGCTGGAGCACGCCAAAGATCCTGAGCGTCTCCCACGACTTGGCGACAAACTCTCCGTCTTGCAGTCGTACGAAGGGAAACCAATTGAGAAGAAGACCAATGGCAAAAATGAGCGCGCTGCGGGTAAGAATTTTCTGCACAGCCTTGCCCGAACCAAGCGACTGATATTTGCCGATGGAGAAGCTCAGCGCATTTCCAACCGCGAAAAGGAAAAATGGAAAGACGAGGTCTGTGGGCGTGCATCCGTTCCAGGGCGCGTGGCGCAGGGGCGCGTACACATATTCCCAGCTCCCAGGCGTATTGACCAGGATCATCCCGGCCACGGTGAGTCCGCGAAAGACATCCAGGGACAGAAAACGCTGCGAACTTTGCTTTAACAGGTCGGTTTGAAGGGTTGATGTGGGAGCGGTTTGTAAATTTGCCATGCCAAAAGATAGCATTTGAAAGCACGTGGTGGCATGGGAAACCGTGAAAATCGCTTGAAATTATGGCAAGCGGGCTTTTTTAAGGATCAAAGATTGCGTTATTTTGGGAGTTAGTTGGTGTGTGAGAGTACACACTTATGGCCGAAAGACTTAGTCGGAGTCTTTGTAATTGTGATGAGATCTAAATCTTAAATTTTAAATCTCAAATCTTAAATTTTTTCTGGTTCCGTAGTACAATGGATAGTATTTCAGATTCCGATTCTGAAGATGCAGGTTCGATTCCTGCCGGGGCTACAACAGAACAGTCAAAAGAAATCAAACCGCTTAATTCGAAAGGATGGGCGGTTTTTGTTTTTGTGGCCTACCCAAAATATTCATCAAAAGTCAATTCATTGGTGAGCGATTAGGTGAATGAGAATATTTTTAAAATTCATTCACCGGAAATCGGCTAACTCGATGAGAATCAAACCTGTCCACTAAATGGACATCTTGATTGGAAGTAATCATCCACCGTAACTTAAACCACGTGGAGGTGAGCGATGAAGAAGACATTCAATCAAAATTTCATTATCAGAAAGGTTAAGCAGA
>DASWTP010000180.1:0-32459 GCA_036402075.1 Chryseosolibacter sp.
ACTAACAATGCGTCTGCTAATGCTTTCAATGCAAATAGCGGCACGTTGTTATTGAATGGGACTAGCGATCAGGCAATAACCGGATCTATTGTTCTTAACAATATCACTTGCACCAACAGCGGAACAAATGGCGTAGGTATAGGCGGAAACGTTTCGCTCGTAGGTGTGCTGACACTCACTTCAGGAAGGTTCGATGCTGACGGCCCTAGTGGCTCTGGTGTTTTCACAGTTCGTTCGACTGGACTTGGTTCGGGCGGCCGTATTGCAGCCATTGGTGCTCCAAACAATTTTACCGGTAATGTTACAGTTGAGCGTTACATCAATGCCCCGGAAGATTATCGTTATTTAGCGATCCCCGTAGTGGGAGCGAATGCAGGAATGTTGCAAGATGACATTGCCGTCACTGGTAATTTCTCAAATCCAACCACTTCTGCACAAAATGCAAACGTTGTCAATCAAACATCAGCCTCTGTGTTTACATTTAATGGTGCAACGCAGGCATTCGTGGAGGTTGGGTCAGGAGCTGCGACTGGTTCTACATCGCTTAGTAACACAACAGCTTACGTAGCATGGACATATTTGAGTTCCGATGCCGTTGTAGATTTCACCGGAACGATCGGAAAAGGAAATATTTCAATTAGCGGATTAGCTTCGAATCAGTACAACCTTGTTCCAAACCCTTATCCCTCTGCGATTGATTGGGATTTGATTACTACAACCGGTTTTTCAAATAGCATGTATATGACTACCGGGCAAGGAAGCTTTGCGACTTATACTAAGGGTGGTGGTTTTGGTGTCAACCATCCGAACAATGATTGGGGTGGAGAAATTGCTCTTGGTCAATCATTTTATGTTCAGTCAACCGGGGGAACAAGCTTAAGCCTTACCGAATCCGCAAAAACCGGCACCTATGATTTCGTGCGGGAGAATGAAGCGATTGATTACTTTAAAGTTAAATTGACAGGCCATAACGCAAATGCCACATTGGTTTCCGATGAACTAGGAATCGCTTTCCGCGATGGCTCAACGCTCGGAGTGGATGAACTCTTTGATGCACCAAAGAGAAGCAATCCTTCGTATATTCCTAATTTCTCTTCGTTCATCGGCTCGGCTGGCCAGGATTTAGCAATTAATGCGATTCCGAAGATTCAATGCAACCAGGTAATCAAACTTAAAATGAATCAGGTTGCAAATGGTGAGCATACAATCAGCTTTTCGCACCTCGACAGGTTGAAGCTTGGCTATAAGATTGTATTAAAGGACAATCTTACGGGAATCGAGAAAAATATTGAAGAGGGTGTTACGCACACCTTCTCTGTTAACTCGGGTGACCCGGCTACCCTGGCAGATGGCAGATTTGAGCTCCGCATTGGCTCTCCTGTGGTGGATCCAACCTTTAATTTCGGATTGTCGTCCACGTACCAGTGTAATGAGGACTTTGTGAAGGTAAACTTTGAGAGCAGCCAGCTTGGCGTCAAGTACCTGTTCAAGCTTGGCGATGAAAACCTACATGAACCGGTTCAGGCGCAAGGGGCAAATGACATTGTGTTGATCCCGAAATCGAAACTTCAGTATGGTGCGAACCAATTGACGTTGGTTGCATCCTCGGTGGATGCTTGTAACGCCTACATTTACAACCAGGCTGTTACTGTGAATTATTATGAATTGAATCAAATTACGTCTGTTGTCCCCGCCAGCGCTTGTGAAAAAGGAGCATTAACGCTGACAGCCGCTGGCGCTCAAAGCAATGGATCGTATCGCTGGTATGAAACAGAAAATGCAGTTGAACCGATTGCTGGTCAGTCGTCTTCGAGCTTCACAACTCCAATGCTGGAGGCGACCAAAACATATTATGTCAGCGCAGTCAACAGCAACGGATGCGAGTCTTTAACACGCACACCAGTAACTGCTACAATTTCATCTAAGAGCGAAATATCTTCTGTCGTACCATCATCGGTTTGCGGCCAGGGGCAAGTTACACTCCAGGCTAGTGGCGCTCCGTCTACGGGTGCATATCGTTGGTACGAAACCCAGGAAGGTGGAAACCCAATTGCTGACGCAGTAGGGGCAAGGTTTACGACACCTGTTTTAAGTCAGTCAAAGACTTATTACGTTTCTGCAATTACAGCCTCCGGTTGTGAGTCCGATGTTCGTAAACCCGTAACCGCAACTGTTAATGCGGTGCCTGCTCCGGTGATCACCGCCAATGGATTTGAGGTATCGGTTAACGCGAATGGCGATCAGGTTCAATGGTACAAAGATGGGATCGCTATCGAAGGAGCCACGGAATCTGGTTTCTCAGTAAAAGAATCAGGCGTGTACAGTGTGAAGCTGAGTAATGCGAACGGATGCTCAACCACTTCAGCCGACATGGAGTTCATTGTGCTTGGTGTAGAAGAAAATTACAGCAAGCATGGCTTTAAGGTTTATCCGAATCCAACGGAAGGCGTGCTGATGATTGAAGGAACCGATATTGGAAACGCAGACGTCCGTGTTTGGGACCTGAGCGGAAAGACGGTGGATGCTTCAGCAATCTCCCGCCAATCGGCAACTACTGTTAAAGCTGATATAACAAAGTATCCGCGAGGAGCTTATGTTGTAAGCATCAAGAAGAAGGATACTGTTATTCAATTTAAAGCAATCAAAAAATAAGGAAACACCATGGCAGCCCTGAAGAAGTCTTTCATTGTTTTATCGTTTGTGCTCTTCGCGTCATCTGCGTTTGGGCAACCCGGTAGCAATCCTGGTGGCGGTACCAAGCCTGGCACGGTGCCAATTTCTGGCATTGAGATCTTGATTGCGATTGGCGGGTTGGTTGGCCTAAAAAAGATTTTTGATTCAAAAAAATCGAGATAGGCGGACCTTTTTTCCGCTTGTGTTGTTGTCTTGTCTGTTTCCTGTCCTGACTATTGTGTGGTATGGTGCTTAAACTGAAGCTTGCGGGTAATCAATTAATGCGGTGGATCTATCGATTGAAGATCTTACCCAGGTGGGTTATTATTATCATCGACCTGTTAATAATCGCAGTTTCAACGAGCCTGGGATATTTTCTCAGGTTTAATTTTTCTAAGGCGCAAATCCTGGGGCATAATTTTGTTGAAGGCGTTTTTATATCCGTACTCGCGGGTTTTATTTCAATCCTTATAACCAACAGTTACAAAGGAATTGTGCGCTATACTGGCATTCAGGATGGAGTGAGGATTTTCTTCATGCTGTTAATATCCTTAGCCATCGTTAATGGCGTAAACCTGTTTTACTTTTACAATTATCAGCTCAATGTCATTCCTTATTCGGTGATTATCATCGGATTCCTGGCATCTTTTCTCTTTTTGTTCAATTACCGGCTGCTTGTCAAGTACATTTTTTCATTCTACAATTCAAATGCGTTGCGAAATGCACACGTCTTAATTTACGGGGCCGGGCAGACCGGAATTATTACGAAGCATGTTATCGATTCATCACCTAGCTCTAAAGTAATTGGATTCCTGGAAAACGATCGTCATAAGATAGACAAAGTGTTGAACGGGTCGCGAATTTACGGGGCTGACATTGACAACGTGGAGCAGTTGATTCAAAATGTTAGGGTGGATGAATTAATCATAACAGTAAAGAATCTTGAGCCGGACGTAAAGAACGACATTGTGGATCTTTGCCTCAAATACCACGTCAAAGTAAGGATGGTTCCGCCTATTGAAAAATGGGTGAAGGGAGAATTGAGCTTAAATCAGATCAAAGAGATTAACATAGAAGATCTGCTGGAACGAGAAAGCATTAAATTGAACGATGTTAACCTCGAACGCCAGCTTTCAAGAAAAAAGGTTTGTATCACCGGGGCTGCAGGTTCGATTGGTAGCGAAATTGTACGCCAGGTAATCGGCTTTAATCCAACGGAAGTGATTTTGATTGACCAGGCGGAGTCGGCATTGTTTGAAATAGACCGCCAGGTTAAAAAGTCGGATAACGCATTTCTTGTAACGTCATATGTTGCCGACATTACAAACCGTGAGCGCATTAAAACAATTTTCGAAGACCATCGGCCGGACATCATCTTTCATGCAGCGGCTTACAAGCACGTTCCATTGATGGAGCGTAATCCGTCCGAAGCGATCACATGCAACATTCTGGGAACCAAAATCCTTGCAGATCTGGCCGTAGAGTTCGGTGTGCTCAAGTTTGTGATGATCTCTACCGATAAGGCTGTCAACCCTACAAACGTGATGGGATGTTCAAAGCGAATTGCCGAAATCTACGTTCAGTCCCTAAACAAGCACCTTGAAAGCCAATTGCGTCCTCACACCGCATTCGTCACAACGCGTTTTGGAAACGTGCTTGGATCAAATGGGTCTGTTATCCCCGTATTCAAGAAACAGATAGACCAGGGTGGGCCGGTCACGGTAACTCATCCAGAGATTACCAGATACTTCATGACTATTCCGGAGGCATGCCAGTTGGTGCTCGAGGCGGGTGCCATGGGCCGTGGCGGTGAGATCTTCATCTTCGACATGGGCCGAATGGTCAAGATTCACGACCTGGCTAAACGCATGATTCGCCTTTCGGGCCTTGAGCCAGGTAAGGATATCGATATTGTTTTTACCGGATTACGTGAGGGTGAGAAGCTATATGAAGAATTGCTGAATCAAACGGAAAGTACCATTCCTACCCATCATGAAAAAATAATGATTGCCAAGGTCCAGGAGTATGCGTACACCGAGATCAATAAATTTGTTGACCTTTTCCACGACCTCGTTGATGATAAAAATGAATTAAAAATGGTGGCTTTGATGAAGGAGCTTGTGCCAGAATTTAAGAGTA
Source organism: Chryseosolibacter sp. (assembly GCA_036402075.1). GTDB lineage: Bacteria > Bacteroidota > Bacteroidia > Cytophagales > Cyclobacteriaceae > Chryseosolibacter. The sequence continues at coordinate 4,813 of DASWTP010000180.1, forward strand.
ACTACTCCCGGTACGAGGTCCTGGATCGAATCTAATTCTTTTACTTCTACTTTCTACTACCCTAAACCCTCAGGTAAAATCACGGCCACTTGTGGTTCGTAATCATCCAGTCGCCAATCCTTGACCGAAAATCTGGACCGCCCTACAGCGTAAGCCTAAGATATCCGTAAATCGGTAACCTGGAACCTGGAACTTGGAACTTGGAACTTGGAACTCGTAAAATCGAACTTGGGCCTTGGAACCTGGAACTTGGAACCGTCTCCGCCCGCGATCTATCTCCTCCGTCTTCTATAAATCGCCTTCCGCTTGTTGCGGTACATGGAATTCTGCGAATTGCGGAATATGAAGTTTGTCGGAAGGTAATATTCAATCTTTACGTTCATCAGAAAGTATCCATCGTTTGTTTTTGGATTACCTCTGATATAGCCTGGAGGCAGGGGGTCATATCCAACCTCACCGCCCCGATCCGACAAAGCAATTCTCACCGGATCAGTCCAGGTACTTTTGTCTGGATGAACCGTACTGACATCATCAAGATAATCGGTAAACGTCATTCTGTACCCGCCTTCGATCGCAAAATTGAAGAATGGCCCGGCTTTCAAACGAACCCCAAGACCATAGGGAATTGCAAATTGAGTTCTGCTGTAAGCAATGCCTTCCGTCTGCAGCGGCTGCAGCGGATATTTTGTTCCGTTTAGCTCTGCCTTTGGATTCATGCGCATTAACGCCACACCAGCGAAACCGTACGCATTGAAAACAGGACGTTGGTAATACCGGTTTCCAAGCGGAAAGAGGTGAATAGCGCCCGTCATGTTCACCTCGAAATTATCCGATACAAACGAAAGGTTTCTGGGAGTACGGCTAGGATCGCCCGCCTTCGCATCGCTTCCAGCCAGTTGAAACCAGGTAGCCTCAGCTCGCACGCTGATCTGCGGAGCCACAAAATAGCTTAGTCCAACATTAAGGTTCGGTTTTGCGTCAAAATAGTCACCTGGGTTCGCCAGCTCACCAAAGTAAGTCGATGTTCCAGTACCGCCTGAAAAGATCAATGTACGATCTCTTCTAACGGAATAGAAACTCTGAGCTGTAGCAGAAACGCCAGCCAGAAGCGCAATCGAAAGGACCAGGTAATGTCTCATCAGGGTCGTTCTTGAAACCAGCTTTAAAGATAGTAAAAATTGTTAGAATTTGTCGCCAAGAACCTCTTTAACACGGTTAGCAGCATCCTTCAAAAGAATAGCAGATTTAACCTTTAAACCCGATTCTTCGATGATTTTGGCCCCTTCTTCAGCGTTTGTACCCTGAAGACGGACAATAATTGGAACCTTTATGTTTCCAATCTTCTTATAGGCCTCAACTACACCGTTTGCCACCCTGTCGCAGCGAACAATCCCGCCAAAAATGTTAATCAGGATCGCTTTAACGTTGGGGTCCTTCAAAATGATCCGGAAACCCGCCTCAACCGTCTCAGCATTTGCTCCACCACCAACGTCCAGGAAGTTCGCAGGCTCACCACCTGATAGCTTGATAATATCCATGGTAGCCATTGCAAGCCCGGCTCCATTCACCATACAGCCCACGTTGCCGTCTAGCTTCACGTAGTTTAGGCCGGCATTTCCTGCCTCCACTTCCAGCGGATCTTCTTCCGAAATGTCACGCAGTTCCGCAAGGTCTTTATGGCGATACAATGCATTATCATCCAGGTTGACCTTGGCGTCAACTGCCAGGATCTTTCCGTCAGAGGTCTTTAGCAATGGGTTGATCTCGAACATTGACGCATCAAGCCCGAGGTATGCAGAATATAGAGAGTGGATAAACTTAACTCCTTCTTTAAAGGCATTGCCTTCCCAACCCAAGGCAAAAGCAATCTTGCGCGCCTGGAACGGCTGAAGTCCGATGGCCGGATCGATCCATTCCTTGATGATTTTTTCCGGGTGAGTTTCAGCAACCTCCTCGATGTTCATACCGCCCTCGGTGGATGCCATAATCACTGGGCAACCTTTTGAACGGTCGAGCAAAATGCTCATATAATATTCTTTCGGCTCTGCAGCCCCAGGATAGTATACATCCTCGGCAATCAGAACTTTATTTACCTTTTTTCCTTCCGGACCGGTCTGAAGCGTAACCAGCACGCCTCCTAAAATTCCCTTAACTTTTTCAGGAACTTCGGCCAGGCTCTTTGCCAGCACAACACCCTTAGAACCAGTTTCCTTAATTGTTCCTTTACCACGGCCACCGGCATGGATCTGTGACTTCACCACGAACCATTTTGTACCGGTCTCAGCCTGAAGCTCTTTCGCTGCCTGGATAGCTGAATCAAAAGTGTCTGCAACAATACCGCGCTGAATCGCAACGCCATATTTCTTTAGAATTTCCTTGCCCTGGTATTCGTGGATGTTCATGAAGTTTTTGTTTTGGCTCGAAACTTAGTTTATTTAAACGTTATTTCAAATTTGGAGGGACGTTGATTGGTTGATCCGTACGATGTGCTTACCACATCGATCGGTTTCAAAATCGTGGACTCTAAATTAATTCGTCACTCGTCATTCAAAATTTGTCATTTGCATTTATGCTGCAAGCCAGGGGTATCCAGAAATCATACGGTCATCTGCCAGTACTGAAAAACATCGACCTCGAGGTAGCCAAAGGGGAGATCGTTGCCATTGTGGGTGCATCGGGTGCCGGCAAGAGCACATTGCTCCATATCCTTGGAACACTTGATACACCTGACCAGGGCAAAGTCTTTATCAATCACAACGATGTGTTTGCCCAATCGGCAAAGAACCTGGCAGCATTTAGAAATAAGTCGATTGGATTCGTCTTCCAATTCCATAATCTTCTGCCCGAGTTTTCCGCGATCGAAAATGTAATGATTCCCGGATTCATTGCCGGAAAGAAGGAGGATGAAACCCGAAAACGAGCGCTTGAATTACTGACCATGCTGGGGCTTGAGAGTCGGGTCAACCACAAGCCTTCAGAGCTTTCGGGCGGTGAGCAGCAACGGACTGCCGTGGCTCGGGCCTTGATTAATTCTCCGGAAATGATTCTGGCCGATGAGCCGAGCGGAAACCTCGATTCAAAAAATGCGGTCGAACTTCACGATCTGTTCTTTAAGCTCCGAAAGGATCTGGGCCAGACGTTCATCATCGTGACCCACAACGCAGACCTTTCTCGCATGGCGGACCGCAGGCTGGAGATCCGGGACGGACAGATTCAGTAGGGGATTCTAAGTTTCAGGTTACAGGTCTTCAGTTTGCAGGCTTCAGGTTACAGGTTGCAGGTTACAGGTTGCGAGGTTCAAGGCTTGGTTTCGAGTGAATTAACAACTAGGTGTTAAGGGATTCTGCTCCTACAGGTCGAACAATTCAAGTCTCGCAGTTCAGAGACGATGAAGTAAGAGAAGCCGTCAATTCTAGCGGCCGAATAAAATTCTGAATGAATTTATATTATGCTAGTTCTGAGATAGTTGTATACCAACGTTAAACTTTCGCTTTAACTATCTTTCCACCCGTGGTCGACTGCTTTCGATTGATTTACAACGAGGCTGCAAGCACTGAGTAGATCAGGCGGCAACGTTGAACCTTGAACTTTAACCTTGGAATTTTCAACAGCACCTTTAAACGGCACGCCAACGATTCTTCGCAACCGGACTGCGACTTGGGATTAATGCGCCAGAACTTCAGGGGAGGCTTCTTCAACTTCGACCGTGCCTTTTTCGTTGATGGCCAACAGTTTGACTTTCTTCAGATCGTTGATCAGGACCGGGTCATACTTCGCAGCAACACGCACGTAGTTCTCGGTGAACCCATGCATAATTCCTTCTTCAACATCGTTTTCAAAAAGAACGGTGCTTACGCGTCCAATATTCTGTTCATAAAATTGCCGCCTCTTCTTATCGGAAAGGGTGTGAAGCATTTTTGAACGATCGGCACGGTGACTGCCCGGGACCGAATCTTTCATAGTGGCTGCTAAAGTGTTTTCTCTTTCACTGTAAGTAAATACGTGTAAGTATGAAACATTCAGCTCGTTAAGGAAGTTATACGTTTCTAAAAAATCCTCGCGCGTCTCCCCTGGAAATCCAACAATCACATCCACTCCGATGCAGCAATGAGGCATGAGCGACTTGATCTTAGTCACCCGGTCAGCATATAATTCGCGAAGATATCTTCTGCGCATGAGCTTCAGAATCTTGTTTGACCCGGATTGAAGCGGGATATGGAAGTGAGGCACGAACCGTTTTGAACGTGCAACAAATTCAATGATCTCATCGGTAAGTAAATTCGGTTCGATGGACGAAATCCGGAACCGGTCTATACCGTCCACTTCATCAAGGGCCTGGATGAGTTGCAAAAAGTTTTCAACTCGCTTGCCCTCCTGGAGACCAAAGTCGCCTGTGTTCACGCCTGTAATGACAATCTCGCGAACACCCCTGGATGCAATCTGGGTCGCGTTCTTTACAATGTTTGAGATGCTGTCGCTTCGGCTTCCGCCCCGTGCCAATGGTATGGTACAAAATGAACAAGAGTAATCGCAGCCGTCCTGAACTTTGAGGAAAGTCCTGGTCCGGTCGTTCATGGAATAAGACGTATTGAATCTGTTGGCTGCCTCGATGTCGGACGCATAAACCTCCGCTTCGGGTTTCCGGACAAAGCCATCCAGGAGTTCGATAAGCCTGAACTTTTCTGCCGCCCCGAGCACTGCATCCACACCGGGAATCTCGGAAATCTCTTTGGGCTTCAGCTGAGCATAGCATCCCATGATGGCTACGTACCCATTTGGAGAAATAGCCCTGGCTTCCCGAACGATCTTATGGCATTTCTTGTCGGCATTTTCGGTGACCGAGCAGGTATTAATAATGAATATATCTGGGGTGTCGGTGAATTCGACCTTTTTATAGCCTTTGTCCTCAAACATCCGGGAAATCGTTGAAGTCTCCGAATAGTTGAGTTTGCATCCTAAGGTATAAAAAGCGACTTTTTTCATGATTGAACCCCAAAGATACGAACTGGAAGCCGGGATGCCAGGAAAAATTCTAGGATGCCAGTAGGGTAACTCCAAGGCCTCGTGTCCCGGAAACCCGGGGGCCTCCCGGCTACCCCGCCTTTAATTTGCCCTGGCTCACGGCCATCCAATTGCAGAGCTGGTAAAGCAGGCGGGAACCTACGTTCGCATCCCAATCACTGGTGGCTGACGGGGCGACTTCATTCAAATCAAAACCGATGATGCGTTTCCCGGATTTCACAAGTTTTTGGAAGAGATAGACAACCTGCTCAAACTGCAATCCTCCGGGCACGGGCGTCCCGGTGTTCGGGCAAAGTACCGGGTCAAGACCGTCAATGTCGAAGCTGATATAGACGTTTTGTGGAAGCTCTTTTATAATAGAGTCACAAATATTCCCCCAGGTTTTGCCATCGTACATGCTGGACTTAATATTCTGGTCGAAGAACGTGACTACACGTCCCATCGCGCGGTCGATCACTTGAAGTTCTTCATCACAATAATCCCGGATGCCAACCTGAACCAGGCGCTGAACTCCAGGAATCTTAAGCGCATTGAACATGACCGAGGCATGCGAATAAGTGAATCCCTCATAGGCTTTCCGGAGGTCGGCATGAGCATCGATCTGAAGTATTCCGAAACGATCATGCACTTCGCTTAGCGCCCGGAACAAGCCCAGCGGAGAACTGTGATCTCCGCCCACGAGCCCTACCATCTTGTTTTCCTTCAGCCATTTTAACGCGGTTGACTTCACGTAGATGTTCAGGTTCTCGCTAGCCTCGTTGATGCGTGCAACAATCGGGTTGCCGGGCAGTATCTTTTCACCGGATTCAACCGCCTTAATGTGCTGAGCCGCTAACTCGCGCAGTCTTGCGCTTTCCTCGAATAGGTCTTTCGGAATAGGCAGCATGCTGATTCCGAGTTGCCATGCATTCGGAATGTCTTTTATTGAGAGGTCAACCTGGCAAGACGCTTCCAGGATAGCTTGAGGGCCTTTTGCCGTTCCGGAGTGGTAGGAGACCGTTACTTCCCAGGGAACGGGGATCAAAACCAGGGATGAAGTTTCCGGGGTAAACGGCAATCCAAATAAATTTCCATTTGCACCGGGTGCATTCGGATCAAAACCAGCGATGATCTCTTCCTTTGAAAGCATTACTTTTCGATTGATTCAGGTAAAATGTATTTAACGAGTTGGCCGTTGCCCTGGCTAATCTCAGCCCACGTGTTGATGTCGAATTTAATGATCACCAGGCCGGCTGGAACAAGGTCGCCAATGGACTCTTTCGTAAAATATTCGGCCAGGTAAGTGATGGTTGGATTGTGACCAACACACATGACACTGGTGAGCACGGAATCTAACTTGCTCACGAACTCGAAGAATGTGCGCGTTGTTGCAGTGTAAAGTTCTTCTTCGATCACGATATCGGAGGTGTTGAACTTCATTGCCTCTGCGGTGATTGCTGCTGTTTGATGCGCGCGCAATGCGGGGCTCGTGAAAATATGCTTAACATTGAAATTGTTGGCAAACAGATACGTACCGATCTGGTTGGACTGAGAAATCCCCTTTGCGGTCAATTCACGGTCGCGGTCGCCATCGCTGGAGTGCGCCTGTGCCGCCTCGGCATGCCGGTATAAAAATAAATGTTTTGCCATTTTGGGTGAGTTGTCTTGGCGGCAAATTTATCACTGGCAATGACCTAAACATGGTCTTTTACAAAATATTAGCTGAAATCGTGCGGGCGTCTGTGGCGCGTGAAATCCATTCGGTTTGAGCATCCGAAAACCGAGTAAAATTTGATTTTTTAAAAAAATACTGATATTTGACCTCTTTGAATCGAGTTAAAGCATGTCAAAAAACTTAGTAATCGTTGAGTCGCCAGCCAAAGCAAAGACCATTGAAGGGTATTTGGGAAAGGATTTTAAAGTGGCTTCGAGCATGGGGCACATCCGTGATTTGCCGAAGGGCGGTGACGCGATTGATATAGAAAATGACTTTGAGCCAACCTATGAGGTTAGTCCGGAGAAAAAGGAGGTAATCTCAAAACTCAGAAAACTCGCTGAAGACGCCCAGGTAGTTTACCTGGCGTCCGATGAAGACCGTGAGGGAGAAGCCATCAGCTGGCACTTAAAAGAAGTGCTCGATTTGAATGATGCCAAAACAAGACGTATTGTTTTTACAGAGATCACTAAAAAAGCAATTCTTAACGCGATTGAAAAGCCGCGGGGTATTGATATTGACCTAGTCAACGCTCAGCAGGCGAGACGCGTGCTTGACCGCCTGGTGGGCTATGAGTTATCACCGATTCTCTGGAAGAAAATCGCTACCGGTCTATCGGCCGGGCGTGTTCAGTCGGTGGCCGTGCGATTGGTCGTTGAGCGCGAGCGTGAAATTTCCGACTTCAAGGTGAAGTCAACATTTAAGGTCAACGCGGTCTTCGATCTGGGCAAAGGAAAAACACTTGTTGCCGAATTGCCTGAACGTTTTGAAACGGAAAAAGAGGCGACTGATTTTCTTGAATCGTGCAAAGGAGCGAAGTTCACCATCGATGATTTGCAAACCAAACCTTCGAAACGATCGCCAGCACCTCCGTTCACAACGTCAACCTTGCAACAGGAAGCTGCGCGGAAACTCGGATTCTCGGTAATCCAGACAATGACGGTCGCGCAGAAGTTGTATGAAGCTGGTAAGATCTCTTACATGAGAACAGACTCGGTGAACTTGTCAGACGAAGCACGGCAGGGCGCGCAGCGACAAATTACCACCGCCTTTGGCCAGGAATATCATTTTGCACGGCAGTTCAAAACGAAATCATCAAGTGCGCAGGAAGCCCACGAGGCGATTCGTCCAACAGACTTTGGAACCATGGATCCGGATATGGATCGCAATGCGCTGCGCCTGTATGAATTGATCTGGAAACGCGCCATTGCATCTCAGATGGCCGATGCAGAACTGGAAAAGACAACAGCAACTATCGGAATTTCAACCAATCCGCGCAAGCTGATAGCAACGGGTGAAGTGGTGAAGTTCGAAGGTTTTCTGAAAGTATATATTGAGTCTGGCGATGATGAAGACGAAGAAGAAAACAGCAAGACGCTTCCTCCGCTCAACATCGGCCAGGTGCTAACCCTGGATGAACTGGTAGCAAAACAGGTTTTCTCAAGACATCCTCCCCGATACACCGAAGCAAGTCTTGTGAAGAAGCTTGAAGAAATGGGAATCGGTCGGCCTTCGACTTATGCGCCAACAATCACTACGATCCAGAAACGCGGTTATGTTGTAAAGGAAATCCGGGAAGGTGTTGAGCGGAAGTATACCGTGCTTACGCTGAAGCAAAATGAGGTTACACGCACAACCGATTCGGAGATAACAGGAGCGGAGAAGAACAAACTTTTCCCGACCAACACTGCGATGGTTGTGAATGACTTCCTGGTTGAACATTTCCCTGACATCACTGACTATTCGTTTACCTCGGAGATCGAGCAGGAGTTTGACGAGATCGCGAACGGAAAGTTGCAGTGGAAGAAGATGATTGCAAACTTCTACAAGCCGTTTCACAAGAAGGTCGCTGTAACGGAGAAAGTAGAGCGGTCTTCAGTAGGGAAAACGAAAGAACTTGGTGTTGATCCAAAAACCGGCAAGAATGTTTATGCAAAGCTTGGAAAATTCGGAGCGTATGTTCAGATAGGAGAGAACCCGGACGACAACGGAGGCGAGAAACCAAAATTCGCGAGTCTCCGTCCTGGTCAATTCATTGAAAATATTAAGCTCGAAGATGCCATGGAGCTTTTCAAAATGCCAAGAGATCTTGGTTTGTTTGAAGACAAGCCCGTGGTCGTGAACATCGGACGTTTTGGTCCATACGTTCTGCACGACAAAAAATATACGTCCATTCCTAAAGATCAGGATCCATATACGATCACACCTGAGGCTGCCATTGCCCTCATCGAAAATAAGCGCGTGGCAGATGCGAATAAGTTAATTAAAGCTTTCGATCAGGATCCGGACATCCAGGTTTTGAACGGCAGATTTGGTCCTTATATTAAAGCGGGAAAGAAAAATGTTAAGATTCCGAAAGGAAAGGTTCCTGCTGAGCTGACTTACGAAGAATGTGTCACGCTTGCCGCTGCCGCACCTGAGAAACGCGGACGTTGGGGAAGACCTGCACCGAAAGCTGCAGCAGAGGCGCCTGCAAAAACAACTGCACCGAAAAAGACAGTCGCGAAGAAAGTTGCTGTGAAAAAAGTTGCTGCGAAGAAAACCGCTGCCAAGAAAACGCCTGCGAAGAAGAAGGCTACTCCAAAGAAAAAAGGAAAGTGACCTTATCCCGGTTCTGCTTATTGATGGCAGGGTGCCTGGTTCTCTTCCGGCAAGTAAAGACAAGAACACTTTTTCAATCGAAAAAAAGGGTAGGGACTTAACTGCGATTTTTTCAAAATGAGCGGACGAAGGGAAATTGTTGTATTAAGTGGTGCGGGCATCAGCGCAGAGAGTGGTATTCCGACATTCCGCGACTCGAATGGGCTGTGGGAAGGCTATGACGTGATGGAGGTTGCTACTCCGCAAGGTTGGGCGAAGAATCCGGCACTAGTTCTCGATTTCTATAATCAGCGAAGAAAAAAAGCGCTCGATGTAAAGCCCAACCGCGGGCATGAGATCCTTGCGGAACTAGAAAAAGATTTCGATGTCACGATCGTCACGCAAAATGTAGATAATCTGCATGAGCGTGCAGGGTCATCGCACGTCATTCACTTGCACGGAAGTTTGTTTGAATCCCGAAGCTGCCTGGATGAATCGCTTGTCTATCCCATCAAGGGCTGGGAACTGAAGCTGGGCGACTTATGCGAGAAAGGTTCTCAGCTTCGTCCGAACATCGTTTGGTTTGGAGAGATGGTTCCATTGATGGATGTGGCGGCTGAGATCGCATCGAAGGCTGATATCTTTATCGTTGTAGGAACGTCTATGGTGGTGTACCCTGCAGCGGGCTTAATCCACTATGTTGCAATGGATGCATTCAAATATGTTGTTGATCCACATTTACCCGATGTCGGAAGCATGCCGCTTCTAAAAATGTATGCGGAGAAGGCGAGCACCGGCATGGCGAAAGTGAGGGAAGACCTTTACCGGGTGTTGTAGAATCTCCCGACTTGCTCTCTTAAAATCAAATGTGCAATGGCCATGCTGTCGGAGCAGATTCCAAAGAGGCAGGTCACGTTTCAAAGTAATCACCAAGCAAGATAATTCCAGCGGTAACTACGACCTTTTGAAATTTGGTTATTGGTTATTTGGTTTGCTTTGTTGCACTATCACTGTGCCGCAAGTGTATTGAGGAACTGCTTAAACTTCGGAGTATCGTAATTCGCTGTTCCAACTTCTTTTCGTTTGATCATGCCGTCTTTCCCAACAACAAACGTGGTTGGAATCGAGGGCACCTGAAGTTGTTCGGTAAGTCCGTTATCGATAACGTAAACGGGGAATGAATATCCCTTGTCTTCAATATACTTCACTACTTTGTTGAAATTTTGTGGCGTGTCAAGCGAGAGCATTACAAACACCACCTTGTCTTTTTCCACCGAGTTGTAGAGCGCTTCAATGGACGGCATCTCTACCCTGCAAGGCCCGCACCATGTAGCCCAAAGGTTGAGAAAGACAACTTTTCCTTTAAGTTCTTCTGCATGAATCACATTTCCGTGAAGATCCTTGATGGTAAAGTTGTAGTTAAAAGCCTCTGGCCTGGTGACGTCTGCCTCGGTTTTCGCATCCATCAAACCTGTGCTCATCACGGCAGATTGGGTGACGAACGAAATACCGCTAAGAGCACCGGTGTAGCGCAAAATGAGGACAAAAGCGATGGTTACTAACCACGGTTTCAGGGTAATCATAATGGATTTTATCTTTTCGGTATTCAAAGCGCTTCCTACTTTTTGGCGTTTGTTCACAACGGAATACGAAATTTCGCTATTTTAAATTAATTTCGAATGATAATATTCTTAATAGAATGACAAAATTCAGCCTCTTTGGGTTCCTTTTACTTCTATTGATTTCATCGGCTACGTTTGGCCAGAAGGTGAAATACAAGGATATTTTTCAGTTGCTCAGCAGCAAGCAGTATGAGCAGGCCGAGCCATTTCTGAAGCGCTACCTGAAGGACGGTGATGAGTCCAGCGCGTTTCTTTACATGGGAATCATTTACCAGGAAAAGGCAACCAAGACAGACGTTTTGAAGCAGACTCCTTCGGTGCTCAGCTTTATGGATTCCGCGATCTTTTTCTATAACAAGGCAACCACCGTGATTGATGAAAAGGAAGTTAGACGAAACAAGGAGTATTACCAGGTGTATAACCGCAGGGATTTGCGTACCGGTGAATTTGGCGTAAAGTTGTCTGATATCCAGTTTGATATTGAGAAAAAGAAAGAGGCCCTGAAGGAACGCACAGACAAAGTGAAGATGCTCAAGCATTACTTTGTGCTAGCAGATTCCCTGTACAAGCGATCGAACGCCCTTTTCCTCGCTGTCAAAAACACATTTGGCACAGAGAAAAATCTTTTCCTGCGGGCCGATGAGAACACCGTCAGACAGCTCACGTCACTCTCACTTCGCTTTGATTCATGCGCAAAGGCATTTGATAATTACAAAAGCATGACCGCCAATCTTGGCCGAACAGGATATAACCAGATCTGGTCCCTCACCGAGATCGAGAACATGCAGAAGCAGGGGAGCGAGCGTGCCGATTTTTATAGTGACGATCTGATCGTATGGGATTACAAAAAGTTTGCTGACGAAAAGAAAGCTACACTTGAGAAAGAAGTTTTCCCCATGCGCGAGCATCTGGTGTCGTACGATGTTGAGATCAACAAACTACGTGATAAGCTCACAATTGATTCGGTGTCTGTTCGAAGCGATCTGACCAAGCTGATTGATAAACTGTTGTATGAGCAACTGAAGAAGTTCGATGAGAATCCGCTGCCCATGGATGTGTTTAGCCTGAAAACAGCTGACCTCGAATACCGGTCTTCATTGATCGAAAACAAAGATCTCCAGGATACCAGTGACGTACACCTGCGATTGAAAGCACTTAATGCCGAACTCGTTTTGCTGAAAAAACTTGACAGCATCGCGACACATATTACGCCTGAAAGAATTGATGAAAAAGCCATCGAGTACAGTCATTTCATCACAAATACCTATAGCACGCCAGTGGTGCTGAAGAGTTATGTGAAAACGCTGAAAGACTATGCAGAGCGGGAAAAGAAACATAAAGAGGCTGCATTAACGCAAACCAAGAAGGCAATGGATTGGATAATCGATGGAGCAGACTCCATTCCTCTTTATCGGCCTTTCGCTAATCGTTATAAACCACTATTCACCGCGGACGAAAAATTCACACTCGGGATGCACGTAAACGATTCAACAAATGCCGAGGGGTATTTTTACACGATCACGCCATCGCGCAGGCCAGATGTGAAAGTTCTCTTCCCGATCGATAAAGCCTCCTTCAAAGAACGTGAGGTACCTGTTATCAAAGGGTTGTCATACTCGGATGCTTCCGGCCAGATCTATTATGTGCTGGTGTATTCAGAGAAACTGAACAAGGATAAATATCCTGCTACACTCGCGAAGATCTATCGTTCAGACGGGCTCGCGTGGAGTAATAACTACCAGCTTCCATTTGTTCCAAAAGAAATTAACCTGCGGCAGGATACAGGCGAGCTGACCATCAAAAATGACGCTCAGGTTACGGTAATTGATAAAAACGGGAAGGTGTTGAAGTAGTCGCGAGCTATGAGCTGCGAGCCACGAGCTGACCCGACAGAATTTGATTGCCGTCTTTGTATGATTGTTAGCCGAAACAGTCGCGTTCGAGGCAAACACTTTCACATCACGATAAACAGCTCGAAGCTCGTAGCTGATAGCTCGAGGCTGGGCAAGTAGCTGCGAGCCGCGAGCCGCGTGCTATGAGCTGACCCGACAAAATTTGATTACCGTCTTTGTATGATTGTTAGCCGAAACAGTTGCGTTCGAGGCGAAAACTTTCACATCACGATAAACAGCTCGAAGCTCGTAGCTGATAGCTCGAAGCTGTTTCTCTACTGCTGCCCCACTAGCTTCTTCCAATCCTGGAATCGCATGTCCGTGCGGCTCTTAATCTTCTCGTAGTTTTCCCAGCTGTCAGTAACGTGGTAAATGGAAGGAAGCGATTTTACAAGGATTTCATCGTAGTCGTTGCGGTAGAGCCCACCTCCGTAGTAGTAATAGGTGAACATATTTCCTTGCTTGTTGAAGAGTTCGTAACCCAGGTATCCATCCCATATCTCGCTTAGAATGGTGCAGGAAATCTCTCTGCGCTTGAAGCGGAAAATTTGGTTTGAGGCTTCGTCTTCGAAGTATTCGGAATAGAGCCCGGAATCAATGATCCACCCGAGATACATGCCGATATGAACGTAAGCTTGTTCGATCGGAAGCGAGTCAGGGAAATTTCCAAGGAAGTGACTCTTTGCGTTGTCGTAGATGGTTTTTTGAATCTCAGCTTTCTTTTCCATATAACAATGATAACCCTGATTGGTCACTTAACCAAGTAAATGGCGGGATAAAGTTCCAATTGACTGAGTATCGAATTAAAGACTTCAAAACGTTCACGCGTAAGAAAAAGCGCTGAATGTCAGAAGAAAAATAAGTAAGCCGCGAAAATTGCACCAATGATACCGAACAGATCAGCAATGAGTCCGCCTGTGACTGCGTACCTTGATTTGCGGATGTTAACAGAACCGAAGTAAAGTGCTAATACATAGAATGTAGTTTCGGCACATCCACGAAAAACACTCGCAAGGTTTCCTGCAAATGAATCTACTCCGAATGTTTTTGAGATGTCCATCATGAGTCCTCGCGCAAGGCCACCGCTGAGCGGCTTCATCAGTCCAACAGGCAATGCGTCAACAAACTCCGTCCTTTCAGTAAAAATCGAGACTGTCCAGCGAACACCATCGAGGAGGTAATCGAAGGCCCCTGATTTCCGGAAAATTCCAACGGCCACCAGGAAGGCCACAAGGAAGGGGATAATTTTGATGGCGGTTTCAAATCCTTCTTTAGCTCCATCAACGAACGTTTCAAACATTGGAATTTTACTTCGTAAGCCAAGTCCGATGAAGAACATGATAATGGAAAGAATAATCAGACTGCTGAAAAGCAAGGACTGTTTTTGAAGTTCATCAGCTGTGAGTGAGTTAAAGTACCACACGCTAAGTCCGATGAACGCAGCGATGCCTGTCACGTAGCTGAGCAGCACGCGGTCAAACAGATTGATCTTTTGGCGGATGCATACATAGAGAAGTCCGGCAAGGGTAGAGAATGACGTTGCAATTAATGTGGGAATAAAAATGCTTGTTGGATTCACCGATCCCAGCGAAACGCGATCGGCCAGAATCGACAACGGAATGATTGTGAGACCGGAGGCATTTAGGACAAGGAACATGATCTGTGCATTGGAGGCAGTGTCCTTGTCGGGATTAATTTCCTGCAGGTCTTTCATTGCCTTTAATCCGAGGGGAGTGGCAGCGTTATCGAGGCCGAGGATGTTAGCACTGAAGTTCATGATAATCGAACCAGTGGCCGGGTGATTCCGCGGAATTTCAGGAAACAGTCGTGCGAAAAACGGCCCAACGAGCCGTGACAAGACCGGGATAGCTCCGCCTCGTTCGCCAATCTTCATCAGCCCCAGCCACAGCGTCATTACACCTGTCAAGCCAAGCGAAAGTTCAAAACCAGTTTTTGCCGAATCGAAAGTGCCCTTCATCATCTCCGGAAAAACATCCATGTCCTGAAAAAAGATGAGCCGGATAAGAGCCACAATAAACGCGACAATGAAGAAGCCAACCCAGATGTAGTTCAGCGCCATAGAAGTCCTTTTCGCAAGTTTGACACAAGTAAGGATATTTTATGTTCAATCACTACACCTATTCGCGGGACATCAGGTGCAGTGTAAGAAAGTTTCTGAGTTTACGATTTATGCATTTACCAGATTAAGGATATGACACGCAGCAATTGCCGCTGTCTCTGTCCGCAGCCTGCTTTTTCCTAAGCTCACTTTTATAAATCCTTTAGATAAAGCGCGTTCAACTTCCTCTGGTGAGAAATCACCTTCGGGGCCGATCAGCACAATGCTTGCTTGGCCGCGGCTGGCAGCAGTTTGCAAAGAGAGGGGATTGTTAACATCAACGTAGGCGATAAACTTTCCTTGCTCCTGGGCTGCACTGATCACCCTCTCAAATGGGACTAAGTCATCAATCGCTGGGAGGATGGCTTTCAACGACTGTTTCATTGCGCTCACTGCGATTTTTCGCAGGCGTTCGGTTTTCAAAAACGTTCGCTCAGAATTTTCACATTCCATTAAGGTAATCCGGTCGATGCCGAACTCGGTAGCTTTCTCCACGAACCATTCAATACGATCGGCATTCTTGGTAGGAGCAATGGCAATGTGGATCTTGTATTCTGGTACGTCAGCCGCGGTCGTCTTTTGAATCGTAAACTGGCACCGGTGAACATCAGGATTCGAAACGATAGCATCGTAGAAAAAACCCTTCCCATCGGTGAGGTGGATAGGATCACCCGCTTTTTTTCTAAGCACTTTAATACAATGCCTTGACTCTTCTTCATCGAGGTGATGAATCCCTTCGCTGATGAGTGGCTGATAGAAAAGGTTCACAACACTCACGCGTATTCCTGCTGTAACCTGGCAACGAGAGCAATGTATTGCTTCCTGGCATCGTCTTTCGACTTGCCCTTCAGTTCAGCCCAGGCATCGTACTTGGCGATGCCCTTGAAATCGAAGCCTCCGGGACGCTCACCGGTCACATCGCCTTCGGTAGCTTGTTTAAATAGCCCGTAGAGTTGCAGTAACTCCTCGTTACTCGGACGTTTTGTTAATTCCTTCGAGCGTGATACTGCCTGATCAAATTCCTGTTGTAAGTCCATAGGGATAGAAATAAAAAACCGTTATCAGGTTAAGCTGATAACGGTTTAGGTAAAAGATTATTAGCGTTTTGTAATATCGACAAATGGTCGGAGCTGGGCCCCGGTATAGATCTGGCGAGGTCTTCCGATGGGTTCTTTGTTCTCGCGCATTTCTTTCCATTGCGCAATCCATCCCGGCAGACGTCCGATCGCAAACATCACGGTAAACATGTCGACCGGAATGCCGAGGGCGCGATAGATAATGCCAGAGTAGAAGTCTACGTTAGGATAAAGCTTTCTTTCCACGAAGTACGAATCTTTGAGCGCGGCTTCTTCCAGTTTCTGTGCGATTTCAAGAACAGGATCGTTTACGCCCAGTTTTTTCAGCACATCATCCGCGGCCTTCTTGATGATCTTTGCGCGTGGGTCGAAGTTCTTATAGACGCGGTGTCCAAAGCCCATCAGGCGGAAACCACTGTTCTTGTCTTTTGCTTTGTTGATCCACTTCTCGGTATCGCCACCGTCTTTCTTGATGTTTTCAAGCATAACGATCACTTCCTGGTTGGCACCGCCATGAAGGGGTCCCCAGAGCGCGTTGATGCCGGCAGAAATTGAAGAGTAGATACTTGCCTTTGATGAACCCACCATACGAACTGTTGACGTAGAACAGTTTTGTTCGTGGTCCGCGTGAAGGATGAGCAGCTTGTCAAGCGCTTGCGCCACCACCGGATCAACCTCGTATTGTTCGGCAGGAAGTGCAAACATCATCTTGAGAAATCTGGCGCAATAGTCTTGTGAATTGTCAGGATAATTTACCGGGTGGCCCACTGCATTTTTATAAGCCCACGCAGCAAAGGTTGGCATTTTTGCCAGTGACCGCACGATGCTAAGGTAGACACCTTCTGCAGAGCGATTTGGATCCAGTGACTCAGGGTAAAAGGCGGTTTGCGAGCAAAACAATGACGCAAGTACGCCCATAGGGTGTGATGTTGAAGGAAAACCGTCAAGGATTTTCTTTGTGTCTTCATGAACGAGCGTGTGTGTTTTGATGTCGTGGCTGAACTTTGCGAGCTGCTCTTTCGTAGGAAGCTCTCCAAAGATCAGCAAATATGCTACCTCAATGAAGTTCGATTTTTCAGCAAGCTCTTCAATTGAATATCCTCTATATCTTAAGATTCCGTTGTCGCCATCCAGGAATGTTATAGCACTTTTTGTGGCTCCGGTGTTTTTATAACCGGGGTCGAGGGTGATTACTTTGGCCTTCTCGAGGAGGTCGCCAATTTCAATGGCAACTTCACCTTCCGATCCTACGATCACCGGTAGGGTGTAGGATTTACCATCGATAATCAATTCAGCAGTTTTAGACATGTTTCACAGGTTTATTCTAAAGTTTTAAATATAGGGGAGAATATCGGTTTGCTAAAAGAATGGGGGCAAATTTATTGATCGTTTGAACCTTAATCGTGCGTTGGCAGGTTGCAAGCTTAGAGGTTCCAAGTTGCCGGTGAAACCAGGTGCAACCTGAACTTGCAACCTCAAACGCGTGACTTAATTGTTCCCGAGGATCAAGGGCATACCATCCTTTCCACCAACGATAATCACTTTGGAATTGGGAGATTTGGAAAGTTCCAGCGTGGCTTCAATTCCTCTCATTTTCAAAAGATTGGCGGTTAAGCTGTTGTTAATGATATTGTTGGCCCGCGATTCACCTTCTGCAGCGATACGTTTGCGCTCAGCCTCACTTTTTTCTTTGTCGAGACGGAACTGGTAGGCCAGTGCTTCTTGTTGTTGCTGGAGTTTATTTTCGATGGCGACCCGGATCTGTTCAGGAAGTTGAATGGAGCGGATGAGTAACGCCACCATGTCAACGTTGTTGGCGTGAAGAATTTTTTCGGACTCTGCCTTGATGGTGGCTTCAACTTCGGCACGTTTTGTCGAGTAGATCTCTTCTGCCGTATATCGACCCATTACCTGCCTTACCGCTGAGCGTACTTCAGGGATTACAAGCACGTTCACGTAGTCAACATTGAACTTTTCGTAGATGTAGCCGATCTTATCGGAGATCGGTTTGAATCGAACGGTTACATCAACGTGAATTGACAATCCGCTTTTATCCAGCACGTCCATGTTTTCATCCTGGGACGTTTCCTGCACGTTGTAAACAAAGACATCGTTCCAGGGTGCCTTCATATGAACACCGGGATAAATAACGTTGTCTTTATCGAGGCCGTCATCAGCAAACTTGTAAAAGATTACGGCACGTTGTGTTGCGTTTACCGTGTAGAAAATGCTGGATGACAAGCCCATCAGCACAAAAAGAGCAATGACGCCAACGATAATGAATGGCAGAAGTCTACGGTTATTCATGAGGTTAAGAGTTTGGGGTTTACAGTTTTCGACACACAACCCAAGCGGGTCGCAGAGGTTCAAAACTACAATAATTTTTCCGCATCGTTTGTTCCGCGCTGCCGTTCCAGGACATTCCTAAATCCCTTTTCCAAACTTATAACTCATTGTAAAACAGTCATATACTGAGATGATCAGTGATTGGACCAGTATCCAATCAATTATTTGTTTAATCGCTGAGGAAGAGCAAAAACTATCGTTACTTTTGAGGTTCCGTATCCCCAAAATGCCAAGGCTCGTTGTTGTTATTGGAGTTCTCCTGTGTTCCTTCTTAAACGTGCAAGGACAGCAGCGGGAAATTGATAGCCTCTTGCGTGCCCTCGACAAGTCACCAACCGGCACCGAACGCATCGATATCCTCATTGGGCTGGCTCACTCATTTTACGACTACAATTCCGAGCAAGGTTTTGAATATGCTTCTCAAGCCTACCAGTTGGCCGTGGAGGCAAAAGACAATGTACGGATCAGGCGGGCGCTAACCTTCAAGGGCTATTACTATTATGTTAAAGGCAACTACACGAAAGCGCTTGAAATATACCGCGAGTCCGCAGCGCTCGATCAGGTTCGGGACGAGATATTCGGGTACAACCTGGTGATGATTGGAAATGCGTTTCGAAGCATAGCCGAATATGACTCAGCTCAGCATTATTACAACACAGCCCTTACACTTTTTTCCAACATAAAGTCAGAACGGTATTTACCCTTCACCTATAAAAATCAGGCTCGGCTGCTATTAATCAAATGGCGCAACCAGGAAGCGGAAGAGGTGCTGCAGAAAGTGATTCCGTTATACGAGAAGAGCAAAAATAAGAGCGGTCTGGCGGACACGTGGTTCCTTATGGCGGAGGTGCAGAAGAACCGATCGAATTACGCCAACGCGAATCGATTGGTGATCGATGCCTGTGCTACGGCCGATGAAATTGGCGATGAATTTCTAAAGCTTAACTGCCTGATCAACACCGGTAATCTTCGCTACCGCATTGGCGAATATCCGGAGGCGCTCAAGGCATACATTGAGGCGTTGGGCATTTTGAAGACCAAGGATATGCCGCTGCTTGTGCTAACGCTGTATGCCAACATCGGTGACGTATACCGTGCGCTGAGCGACAACCAGGTTGCGCTTCGGTACTATAATGAAGCAATGAAAGTCGCAAAGCGCATCAACGTGCCTTACGAGGAAGCAAAGGTGTTGACCAATATGGCGCTCCTGGCAAGAGATAATGGACGGCTTGACGAGAGCGAAAAATTAGTGCAGCAATCCATGGATATCCGCACGCGACTGGGTGACGAGTTTGGGCTATCGCTCTGTTACAGCATTCTCGGGCAGATTCGCCTTCAGCAGAAAAATCTCAGCGAGGCCGAGCGCTACCTAAACCTCTCATTAGATATCCGGAAAAAACTTAACAACCTCGAAGGGATTTCAGCGTGCCTTTATAATTTATCACTGGTATTTGCCGCGCGCAAAGACATGGCGAAAACCCTCGAATACCAAATGGAGGCGTTGGAGATCGAGAATTCAATTGGCAACAAATTCACGATGGGATTCTCAAATAACCGGTTGGGAGGGGTGTTCACCAATCTTGGGAAGTTTGATCTCGCAGAGAAACACCTCAGGGCTGGTGAGCGGCTCGCGCAGGAAAGTGGATCGAAAATGTTGATCATGAACAACGAGCTGGCGTGGTCTCAGTATTACGAGAAGCGCGGAGACATCCGCAAGTCGCTGGAGCGGTACAAGCGATACAATACAGTGCACGACAGCATTCACAATGACGTTGGAGCTCAGAAGCTTGCCGAGCTTCAGGCGCTTTACATGATGGAGAAAAAGGACCAGGAGATTGCACTTCTCAGCCAGGAACGACAGTTGCAGGAGAACGAGATCCAGCTGCAGCGATCTAAAATAAACCTTCAAAATATTATCATCGTTTCTGGCGTAGTGGGTTTTGTTATGCTGATGAGTCTTGGCTTTGTGCACTACGGCTACACGAAGCGATTGCAGAAAGCTCATCGGGAGATTACCGAGCAGAAGGAGGAGATACAATCGCAATCCGAGGAACTCATTGATGCCAACCAGACGATTGCAGAGATCAACAAGAAACTTGAAGGGAAGATTGAAGAACGAACGCAGGCGCTGAGCCAGGCGTATAAGGAGCTCGACACCTTCTTTTACCGCAGCTCCCACGACTTCCGCAGGCCCCTGACCACATTCCTGGGGCTGGCAGAAGTAGCAAAGGTCACCGTGAAAGATCACAACGCATTAGAGCTATTTGAAAAGGTGCGCGACACCGCTACCAACCTCGATAAAATGCTCGTGAAACTGCAATCTATTTCCGATGTTGGATCACAGCAGCTCGTGTACAAAGAAGTTTTTCTCAAGGATATTTTTGATACCGTGTGTGACTCTTTCCGGGACGAAATTCACAGAAAGAATATTAAGACCATCGCGGAGATTCAACTGCGTGATGCCTTCATTTCCTATCCCGCCATGGTGAAGATCATTATCGAAAACCTTGTGGAAAATGCCATCTCGTTCAGCGGAGTTGAAAAACCGTATGTAAAGCTGAAAGCAACCCAAACGGGGGATTTCGTGACACTGGAAATCCAGGACAACGGCCAGGGTATTGGAAAGGAGTTTCATGACCAGATCTTCGACATGTATTACCGTGCGAATGAGAGATCGAAAGGGAATGGCCTCGGCTTGTATATCGTGAAGAAAGCTGTTGAAAAGCTTGACGGTTCGATCACCGTGAGCAGTATTCCTCAGGTTGGCACTACATTTACTGTTATGCTGCCGATGGAACATCAATTTCATGTTAGCTAATCTCCGGTGAATCCGGGACTGTCCAGGTACGCGACTTACCATTCCCCCCAACAAAAAAAAACCAGCGAGGTATCACTGGTTCTTTTCGCCTCAAGCCTTCCGCCTAGGTCTTTTGAATCTTTCATCGCTAAAGCTTACACGACTTTCGCCTTCTCCGGATCCCAGTTAATGATCTTCTTTTCAAAGTAGCTTTTATTGCTTGCGAGCGCTGGGCCCGCAGCCCTCATGCTGAACCAGGCGTCTTCCTTGATCGGGCCGTTTTCGCGGATTCCTTTGTAGAAGACGGTGTGGTGAGCAATGTTGTCATCATAGCCTTCAGGCGCCCTGAAATCCGATTCCACGTCTTTCTTTTCTTCGACCGGTTCCGAAGGGTACGTTGCCTTGTACCACTTCTCATACTCTTTCTGCTGGGCTTCGGAAAACGTATTGAAGGAATCCCAGCCACCGTAGCCCGGATTTTTTTTCGTGCGGCTGCGTTCAATTTTTACCGATCCGCCCGTTAGCGTGATCACCCCGTCTGTTCCGACAAGTCGCAGTTTGGATCCGCCACCATCACCACTCACGAAGTTGACACGCATTTGTAAGTTGAATGCCCCGTGCTTATCCGTAGCGGGGTAGTCGTATACACCACAAATAATGTCCGGCACATCGCGGCCATCTTTCCAGTATCGCAGCCCGCCTGTGGAAAAAATCCTGTTCGGGCCCTTTGAACTCGTCACTGCATGCAAACCGGAGAATAAGTGAACAAAGAGGTCGCCCGCAATGCCGGTTCCATAATCCTGGTAGTTGCGCCACCGGAAAAAACGGATTGGATCGTATGGAATTTTTGGTGCATCGCCAAGGAAATTTTCCCAATCCACTGTGCCAGCTTTCGCATCGGTGGGGATGGAGTACTGCCAGGCCCCATTGGGTCCCTGTCGGTCGTTCCATGTTTCAACCAACACCAATTCGCCAATGGTTTTGGATTCAAATATTTCGCGCGCTTTGTCGGTAACAACTGAACTAACACGCTGGCTGCCGACCTGGAAAACTTTGCCTGTTTTCTTTTGGGTGTCGATTACGGCAGCGCCCTCCTCGAGCTTATGAACCATGGGCTTCTCGCAGTATACATGCTTGCCTTTGTTCATGGCATCGATAGAAATGCGGTCATGCCAATGGTCTGAGGTCGCAATAATGACGGCATCAATGTCTTTGCGGTCCAGAATCTCCTGGTAGCGCTGCGTTGTGAAAATGTCTTTCCCGTACACTTCTTTCGCCCGCTCCAGCCGCCCTTTGTACAGATCACAGACACCGACCAATTTCACTCCCGGAATCTGGACCGATGTTGCCAGGTTGTTGAATCCCATAATGCCCATACCGATTACCGCAATGTTGACCTGGTCATTAGCCGCGTAACGCTTTGAAAGCAACGGTTCAGGTTCGAGTTCAATGTATTTTGGTTTTGCCATCAAGGCCGGTGCAGCACTGGTGATGATCGCTGTTCCCAACGCTTTCTTGATGAAGCTTCTTCTCGATTTTGCATTGTGTCTGGACATAGGTAGCATTCTGATTGATTAACAAAAATTTCGAATTGATAATGTGTAGAGGAAGATACGATATTTGAAGAGAAAGCAAAACACAGATTATCTGACATGATGAATTTCAATTTTCTCCGGAAGAAGAGTTTTGGTATTGACCTCGGCAACAACAATACCCTGGTGAGTGATGGCGAGAAAGTTTTGATAGCGCAACCCTCGTGCATTGTTTTGGACAAGGTGAAGGACACGGTGAAGGCCGTTGGGATGGATGCCTACGACATGTTTGAAAAGACACACCACAACCTGAAACACATAAAACCATTGAAGGGTGGGGTGATTGCTGACCATTCTTCTGCTACAAAAATGATCGCTGAGCTGATACAAAAAGCGTATGGAAATAAATCATTTCTAGACCGTTACGAAAACATTGTAACCGGTGTGCCCTATAACACCACGAACGTTGAACGCAGGGCGCTCAAGGCAATTCTCGAGCAATTCAATGCGAGTTCAGTGCAGCTTGTGTTTGAGCCTCTGGCAGCGGCTATTGGTATGGACCTCGACATCTCGCAACCGGACGGTAAAATGGTAGTGGATATTGGTGGCGGTATTACTGAGATAGCCGTTGTGTCGCTTTCCGGTATCGCTTGTTTTCAGTCGTTGAAAGTGTCGGGTGACGCTATGGATGAAGAGATACAACACCATTTCCGCAGGACATACAACATGGCGATCGGGCTGCGGACTGCCGAGCAAATCAAGGTCAATGTAGGGTCTGTGTTCGAAGTGTCAAAAACTCCGAAGATCATGACGGTGCGCGGGAAAGATCTGGTGCGCGGGATTCCTGTTACGCGTGAAACCGACAGCAGGGAGATTGCCGCCATTCTTGAGAAATCGATCGCTGCAATCGAGCTGGGCATCGTTCAAACCCTGGAAAAATGTCCGCCTGAGCTGTCGGCAGACATTTACAACAGCGGAATTTACGTGACTGGTGGCAATGCCATGCTTTCAGGTTTGAAGGAACGTTTTGAAAGAAAATTCAACTTACCCATTCATATTGACGACAACTGCTTAACTTCGGTCAGCAAAGGCCTTGCAAAAGCCGTTGCAAACCCCAGGAAGTACAAAGCAGTACTGATGAACAACTAGCATGAAAGTGTTATGGAAGGCTTTTCTTCAGTCAAAGGGCTGGAATACAGCGCTTACCTTTCCTTTTCATCACCTCAAAAAATACATTGTCATCGTTGGTCCGCACACGAGCAACTGGGACTTCATGATCGGCCTTGCTTACCGCAATATCCTCGACATGAATTATGTGAGTTTCCTGGGAAAGAGCCAGTTGTTTAAAGCACCTTTCGGATGGATCTTCAGAATGCTCGGTGGTATCCCGGTTGATCGAACTGCCAGCCACAACCTCGTTGATGCCGTTGCTGATCTGTTCGCAAAGCATGATCGGTTCGCTATCGCCATCGCGCCTGAGGGAACGCGTAAGAAGGTTGAGAAATTGAAGACCGGTTTTTATTTTATCGCTGCCAAAGCGAACGTTCCCATCATCATGGTTGGGCTTGACTACAAGTTAAAGACCGTGCTGTTTTCCCAGCCGCTGTATCCCTCAGACCAGTTGAAGGACTTCGATACGATCCATTCGTTTTACGGGACGATTGAGGGCAAGTATCCTGAGCTGGGGCTGATGGATCTGACGGGTCGGAATGCACAAATCGAAGCCTAATGACCCGGAAGATGCCCGAAAGTCCGGCTTGGACACTAGCACTATGAAAAGCTTTCCATAGACGACACGCTATCGAGGGAAGTCCGCTCGCGTGATTTCGCTACAGCAAACCAGGTGCGCGGATTGACCGATCTATAGAAGATGGTGCGCTTTCTCGGAGTCTCTACGGTGATGGCGATGGGAATCAATGCCTGAAACAAAAAGCGATCGCAGTGTGCCCACGATCGCTATATAAAAATATCCTTAGTCAGGGTTTAGTTGCCCGAACCTTCGTTGCTGGAAGATGAGCTATCACTGCCTGTGCTTCCAGAGGAGGAAGAAGAAGACGATGATTCACTTGATCCGAAACCAAACAATGAAGGCTGGCTTGGAGCAGGTGCTGGCGTAGAAGTTTGTGCTGGAGGAAGAGAAGGCTTAGGTGCTGCTTTCTTAGGAGCTGATTTTTTGGGAGCTGATTTCTTAACGACCTTCTTAGGCGCGGCTTTCTTAGCGGCTTTCTTTGCTACTTTTTTCGCGGCCTTCTTAGGAGCTTTCTTTGCTACTTTTTTCGCTCCTTTCTTTGCAGACTTCTTAGCAGCTTTCTTGGCTGCTTTTTTTGGCGCTTTCTTCGCAGCCTTCTTTGCTTTTTTTGCCATAACTTAAAATGGTTTTAGGTTAAATCGGATTTGGTTTTAGTAAAGTTTTGTTCAATAGAAAATTGTTTACTGCACTAAATTTAATTAACTCTTTGATTCGTGCAAAGGAGAGAGGAGGTTATTTTGCCGAGGTACTAGGACTGATTTAAGATTTTAGATTTAAGATTTTAGATTCTTTGAGTCGCGTTTGGTGAAGATTCAACCTCGGTTGCAAAAAAAAAGGCTCGTTGTCCGAGCCTTCTATAAGTTTGAATGACAAGCGTGGTAACAGGAATCAGTTATGCATACAGCGCCACTTTTTGCTCTGCAACCTTCTCATTTTCAATGTATTCATCGTATGTCATCATGCGGTCAATGAATCCGTTAGGCGTGATTTCAATGATGCGGTTAGCCACCGTTTGTGTGAACTCGTGGTCATGCGATGTGAAGAGAACCGTACCGGGAAAATCTTTCAATGCATTGTTAAATGCGGTGATAGATTCCAGATCAAGATGGTTTGTTGGCTCATCCAAAATCAGGAGGTTCGCACTTGCCAACATCACTCGCGAGATCATGCAACGCACCTTTTCACCTCCCGAAAGCACATTAGCTTTCTTGAAAACTTCCTCTCCCGAGAACAACATCTTGCCCAGGAAGCCACGAATGTATACTTCATCTTTGCTTCCTTCTTCTGCGAATTGTCTCAGCCAGTCAATAAGGTTTTCATCGTTATTAAAATAGGCTTCGTTGTTCGATGGCAGATACGCAGGGGTGATGGTTTGGCCGAATCTGAACTCCCCTTTTGTTGGCTGAAGCTCACCTGCCAAAATCTTGAACAAAGAAGTAATGGCAATACTTTCCTTGCTAAGAAAAGCAATCTTGTCGCCCTTGTTTACAAAGAAGTCAAGGTTCGAGAACAGGGGTGTTCCGTTCATTGAGTAGCTTAGCTTGTCTACCTGGAGAATCTGGTCACCTGCTGTTCGCTTCTGCTGGAAGATGATAGCCGGATACCTTCGCGTAGAAGGCTGAATATCGTCAACATTGATCTTTTCGAGCAACTTCCTTCGACTGGTAGCTTGTCTTGATTTAGACGCGTTGGCACTGAATCGGGCAATGAATTCCTGCAGTTCCTTCCGCTTTTCCTCCGCCTTCTTATTGGCTGAAGATCGCTGCTGTGAAGCCAGCTGGCTTGACTGATACCAGAACGTGTAGTTACCAGTATACAGCTTGATCTGCTTGAAGTCGATATCGACAATATGTGTACAGACGGTGTCGAGGAAGTGTCGGTCGTGGGATACAACGATCACTGTATTCTTGAACTCGAGTAAGAAATCCTCCAACCAAGTGACTGTTTGAAGGTCAAGGTCGTTGGTCGGTTCATCGAGGATCAAAATATCTGGGTTTCCGAAGATTGCCTGCGCAAGGAGGACACGAACTTTCTGGCTACCGGAGAGCTCCTTAACGAGCTTATAATGATCTTCCTCCGAGATGCCCAGGCCGCTCAATAATGCCGCTGCATCAGACTGGGCGTTCCAGCCGTTCATTTCTGCGAACTCGGCTTCGAGCTCAGACGCCCGGATTCCATCCGCTTCCGAGAAGTCAGGCTTCGCGTAGATGGCGTCTTTCTCCTGCATGATGTTCCAAAGCTTTCCATGGCCCATAATGACGGTATCAAGTACAGGTACTTCATCAAATTGATAGTGGTTCTGGCGAAGCACTGCCATCCGCTTTCCGGGTTCTATTGACACGTTCCCGCCTGTCGGGTCGATATCACCGGCTAATATCTTAAGAAACGTGGATTTACCCGCTCCATTGGCGCCAATAACGCCATAACAGTTTCCGCCAGAGAATTTGATATTAACCTGGTCGAAAAGCACCCGCTTACCAAACTGGAGCGACAAATTATTTGCTGCTATCATGTTGTTGTGAAAAGATCAAGCTGCAAAGATAACAAGAAACGGTTACATAGGACGTAGGTGATGCAAACTTAATCCGTCTCAGCGCGGCTGCAAGCTGCAAGTCCATGCGTGCAGATTTGAGCGATCGAGGAGGTCAATTAAGCGTCAGCGAGGATTGTGAGTTGAAAATCCAGAAGGCCGCAGGGCTTCAAGTTCCAGGTTGCAAATCATTTGGTAGCGAGGGGAACAGGGTCATTCTTATAATCGAAAACAAGCCATGGCCAGACCGCCCAACGCCTGTGACCTGAAGCTTGCAACTTGCAACTTACTTCTTCGTGGCTCGCTTCCGTTCGCTGACTGGCACCGACTCCTTCGCTAACAACGCCTTAACATCCTTATCCCACGCAATGTTGTTCATCTGCTGCTGCACCCACGGGGCACGTCTCTTGATTGCTGACGACATGGGTTTGATGGTGTACTTTTTCGGGTTGGGAAGGCACGCGGCAATCTGGGCGGCTTCGTAGAGGCTTAGTTTCTTTGCCGGTTTTTTAAAATAGGTTTGGGCTGCGCGCTCAACGCCAAAGATACCTTTGCCCATTTCCGAAACATTGAGATAAACTTCCAGGATTCGTTTCTTTCCCCATACGAGTTCGATCATGAAGGTGAAGTAGACTTCCAGTCCTTTCCGGAACCAGCTCCTTCCGTTCCACAGGAAAACATTCTTGGC
>DASWTP010000181.1:0-9667 GCA_036402075.1 Chryseosolibacter sp.
CCGGTGATCCATCCACCCAAACTGCTCAGCACCGTAACGATTGCGTAAATTGTCACAAGGTGAATCCAGCTCTGCTTGATGTCCAGGCCACGAGTCTTCTTGAAAAAGTCGGGAAGCCAGATCAAAAAGAACCACCAGACCGGATCGGTGAGAAACTTTGCGATAATGAATGACCACGTTTGCCGGTAGCGCAGCAATCTTCCCCACGATACTTTGTGAGTGCCTTCGATTTCATCTTTGTCACTCCTGATAAAATCGAGCTCCGCTTTAGACACGCGCTTAGATTCCTCAGGGGAATGATAAAATGGGATCCATAGGAAGAGCCACAAAAAGCCTGCGATGCCTGCCACGATGAACGTAGTTTGCCAGCCGTAGCTATAGGCGATCCATGGAACAATGGCCGGAGCCAGAATCGGCCCCGCATTGGTACCTGCATTGAAGATACTGGTTGCAAATGCGCGCTCACGCCTGGGAAACCACAATGCCGTAGCTTTCAATGCCGAAGGAAAATTTCCGCCTTCCGTGACACCAAGAAAAGCGCGTGCCGCCATGAAGCCCCCGATGCTCGAAACGAATGAATGCCCCATCGCGGCAAGGCTCCACCCAACAATCGAAACGGTGTAACCAATCTTTGCCCCATACTTGTCAACGAACCATCCAAAAAAAAGCAAACCGAACCCATAGGTTCCCTGGAAGAATGAATTGACAAGACCAAACTGCTCGTTCGTCCAGCCGAGCTCATCGTCCAGGATTGGTTTGATCAAGGAAAGGATTTGTCTATCGATGTAATTGATCGTGGTGGCGAGGAAGAGCATTGCACATACCGTCCAGCGGTAGTTGCCGACTGATGTGGTGGCTTGAAGCGTTTGTTGCATGTGTGGTCAGCGTTGTTTGGCGGCAATCGCGAGTGCCTGTGAAACTTTGTTTTTCAATTGAGTCCAGTCGCGGTTTTCGAGTATCTCCTTTGTAAAAAGTTGTGATCCCATTCCCACGGCCATTGCACCTGCCTTAAACCACGAGGACAAATTCTGTTCGGTAGGCTCCACACCTCCCGTGATCATCAGGTTAAGATCTGGCACCACGGGCATGATGGCCGAAACAAAGCCGGGGCCCAGCACAGCGCCCGGAAATATTTTAATGATCTCTGCCCCGAATTCCTTTGCCGTTACAATTTCTGTAAGCGTAGCACATCCAGGCATCCAATGTTTCTTATGGTGATGGCAAATTTCGGCCATCGAAGGTTTCATGATGGGTGAAATAATAAAGTCAGCCCCAGCATCAATAAATCGCGAAGTAGTGTCGGGATCCATGATGGTGCCGATACCGAGCATCAGATCAGGATAGTGCGAACGGTGCTTAACAAGAGCCCCGAACACATCAAACGAATTTTTTCGCCTGTTCGTAAATTCAAAAACGCGAACTCCCCCATCGTATGCAGCCCTTAACACTTCTACGGCCAGCACCGGATCATCGTGCGTAAAAAGCGGGACAACACGGGTGCGTTTGATTTCGTCAAATATTTCTTGCTTTGAAAATGCCATGATCTTAACGTAAAAGTTTTCCAACGTTCTCACCTTTCACCAGTGTATAAATTTCCTCGGCAGAAGCGAGGTTATGATCACCTGGAACGCTGTGTTTCCACACGCATGATGCGGTAGCAAATTCAAGAGCGTCTCCATGACTCATTTTGTTCACATCGCCATAAATTAATCCTGCCACAAACGCATCTCCGGTCCCCACGCGATCCACAATATGTGTAATATCGTACTCCTTTGATTTCAACACCTCGGTTCGGGAGATCGAGACTGCCGAAATTGTATTATGTGAGGCGCTGATCGAACCGCGGTTGGTCCTGACAATCCGCTGCACACTCTTATACTGATCCATCATTTTCCTACTCGCGTCCTCCCAGTTCTTTCCCGTCAGGCCCGCGCAATTTTCGAGATCCGTTTCTCCCGCTATCAT
This sequence comes from Chryseosolibacter sp., assembly GCA_036402075.1. GTDB lineage: Bacteria > Bacteroidota > Bacteroidia > Cytophagales > Cyclobacteriaceae > Chryseosolibacter. The sequence continues at coordinate 1,966 of DASWTP010000181.1, forward strand.
CAAGTTCGTCTTCTCCATCAGCGCAGGCATGACATCACGCGCGGTCTTGCCATACTGCCAGAGGTTTCGCCTGTAGTTAATGTCGCCAGAAACAGCAACGCCAGAGCTTGCAGCAACACGCACAGCTTCGAGGCAAGCATCGGCTGCACCTTGCGAAATGGCGGGCGTAATTCCTGTGTAGTGAAACCAGGATGCGTCCTTCAGAATTTCTTTCCAGTCAAACTGATCTTTTGTGACGTGTGCGAAGGCGGAGTCAAACCGATCATAAATGATTTTTGGCGCCCGCTGAACGGCTCCATTCTCCAGGAAATAAACACCCATGCGATGATCGCTAAAAACGATTTTCGAAGTATCGACACCGAACTGCGCAAGCGTTTGTGCAGCAGCTACTCCGAGATCATTGTTCGGGAAGGCCGTCACGTGTGTGGCAGGAATCCCAAAATTCCTGAGTGCTACAGCAACATTGGCTTCGGCACCGGCATAGGTGACATCGAGCGACACGGTTTGAGTGAACCGCTGAAGGCCGGGCGTGGAAAGCCGGAGCATAACTTCCCCGAATGTGACTACTTTTTTTACCATGAAGTGATTAATTTAGTGACTCTGTACGCAGCGGCTGTCTGAACAGAAGTTAAAAGATTGCAAAAGTTTATATGTTGAGCAAGAAACGCTCGCGATTATGTCTCATAAATATTTGAAAATTCATCCTGACGACAATGTGTTGGTTGCGTTGGTTGATCTGAAGGCAGGAGAACGTATTTCCTTTTCCGGAGCGACTACGGAACTTACCGAGCCTGTTCCAGCAAAGCATAAGTTTGTGATGGAGAATATGCGCCCGGAGGACTCGATTCGCATGTATGGCGTCCTGGTCGGCAAAGCTTTGAAACCAATCCCGGCCGGAACAGCGATCGGGACGCACAACGTAAAACATAAATCGGCAGACTTTGCCGAGAAGAAAACGAAATTCGAATGGAAGGCACCGGATGTTTCACGGTGGAAGAATAAAACCTTCGATGGTTTTCACCGGGCAGATGGACAAGTGGGAACAGCCAATTACTGGATTGTGATCCCGATGGTATTTTGTGAGAATCGAAACGTCAATATGATCCGCCACGCATTCGAAGAAGTACTCGGCTTTTCGAAGCCAGATGTATACAAATCGTATGTGAACGAACTCGTTAACCTCTACCGAAATGGAAAGACTGAGGCTATTGCGTCAACAACGTTTCGGCCGGAGGTGTCGAACGGCAGCGAACGAATCTTTAAGAACATCGATGGGATAAAATTCCTCACCCATGAAGGCGGCTGCGGTGGAACGCGGCAAGATTCCGATGCGCTGTGCGCTTTGCTGGCTGGATACATTCACAATCCCAACGTAGCCGGTGCAACCATCTTAAGCCTCGGGTGCCAACATGCCCAAGTAGACATTTTGAAAAACAGTCTGGCGAAACTCGGGCAGTCAAGGAAGCCTTTGGTTGTGCTGGAGCAACAAAAAGAAGGGACCGAACAGGAGCTGCTCACCAACGCTATCCGCCAAACTTTCCTCGCACTGGTTGAGGTAAATAAACAGGAGCGCAAGCCTGCACCATTGGCAAAACTTGTAGTCGGCCTCGAGTGCGGAGGCTCAGATGGCTTTAGTGGAATTTCGGCAAACCCCGCCATCGGACACACATCCGACCTCATCGCTGCGCTCGGAGGATCCTCTGTGCTTTCTGAATTTCCCGAGTTGTGCGGAGTCGAGCAGGAATTGATTGAACGATGTGTTGACGAAAAGACAGCTAACCGGTTTATCGAACTCATGCGTGCCTATGCCAGGGCAGCGGAGGCTGTGGGCTCCGGCTTTGACATGAACCCTTCGCCAGGCAATATAAAAGACGGGCTGATCACGGATGCAATGAAGTCTGCCGGTGCAGCCAAGAAGGGTGGCACCTCACCCATCACCGATGTACTTGATTACACCGAATACGTAACCCGACCAGGCCTGAACCTTCTTTGCACCCCAGGCAATGACGTGGAAAGCACAACTGCACTTGCGGGTTCAGGGTGCAACGTGATGCTATTTACAACCGGATTGGGTACGCCCACTGGAAATCCCATAACACCGGTCATCAAGCTTTCTTCTAATTCGGCCCTGGCCAAACGCATGCCTGACATCATCGACATCGACTGCGGACCGATTATTTCGGGAGAGAAAACTATTGAGCAAATGGGGGAGTTTATCCTTGACTTTATTATCGATGTAGCTAGCGGAAAGAAAAAAACAAAAGCTAATCAGCTAAGCCAGGACGACTTTATTCCATGGAAGCGTGGAGTATCACTATAAACACACCTAAGTTCTTGCATGGAAACTTTTATCACGGAGGATTTCCTTCTTCAAAATGAATTCTCGAAACGCCTCTATCATGGATTTGCCAAAGATCTTCCAATTATAGATTACCACTGTCACCTTTCTCCTAAAGATATCGCCACTGACCGCAAATTCAGAACGATCTCTGAGATCTGGCTTGAAGGCGATCATTATAAATGGCGAGCAATGCGCACGCTTGGCGTGAACGAAAAATTCATTACGGGGGCTGGTTCTGATCTTGAGAAGTTCCAGCAATGGGCCTATACAGTTCCGCACACCATGCGCAACCCCTTATATCACTGGACGCACCTGGAACTTCAACGGTATTTTGGCATTAAGAATTTGCTTGATGAAAGTTCCGCGCTCACAATCTACACCACGGCAAACGACTTGTTGCAAACACCGCCTTACACAACACGGTCGTTGTTGCAAAAAATGAAGGTCGAGTTTGTCGGTACCACAGACGATCCGACCGACTCCCTTGAATTTCATAGGCAACTGAAAGATCAAAACTTCGGAGTGGCTGTACGCCCTTCGTTCAGACCAGACAAATCTTTTGCAGTAGAAATTCCAGCTGCTTACGTGCAATACATGAAATTGCTTTCCAGCGTTTCGGGAGTGGAAATCAAGACCTTTGGAGACCTAATTTTAGCGTTGACCAAACGTATAGATTTTTTTCATTCCCTCGGTTGCCGTGTGTCTGACCACGGGCTTGAACAGCTCTACCATCCCGGAATGAACACTTTTAAGATTGAAGAGCTCTTTAAAAAAGTAATTGCTGGAAAGATACTGGAGCAGGATGAGCGTGCTTTTTTTAAATATTCAGTTTTGATCGAGTTGTGCAAACTCTATCATAAGCACGGCTGGGTTCAACAGTTTCACCTCGGTGCCCTTCGCAACACGAACGAGCGAATGCTTCAAAAGCTTGGCCCTGACACTGGCTTTGATTCCATTGGCGATTTTCCGCAAGCGCATTCCCTGGCTAGATTCATGAACGAGCTTGATCGCTCAAACCAGCTGGCAAAAACTATCCTTTACAATCTGAACCCTTCGGATAACGAAGTAATGGGAACCATGATCGGCAATTTCAACGATGGTTCGGTGAAAGGCAAGATTCAATTCGGTTCTGCGTGGTGGTTCCTCGACCAGAAAGACGGAATGGAGAAGCAAATCAACTCCCTCAGCAACCTCGGATTGCTCAGTTGCTTTATTGGGATGATCACCGATTCAAGAAGTTTTCTTTCGTACCCGCGCCACGAATACTTCAGACGCATTCTCTGCAACCTGATCGGAAAAGACGTCACCAATGGAGAGCTGCCCTGGGACGAAAAATGGCTTGGCAAGATTGTGGCTGATGTTTGCTATTATAATGCGAAGGGATACTTCGGGGCTTAAATGCATTTTAACGCGGAGGCGCAACGGAGCTTTTTTTCTGACTCAACGATCGGGAAGATAGAACTACGCACGCTGTTCCAAAGTGCGTGGCTAGACCAAGTTCGCAAAGTAGAGTGTAGTCGCGCTGACGCTTGGATTGAGTGAGTGCGAACTTTCAGCTCTAAATGCAGTTACGCAAAGGCGCAACGGAGCTTTTTTTCTGACTCAACGATTGGGAAGATAGTGTGCGCATCCGGTTCCAAAGTGCGTGCCTCGACCAAGTTCGCAACGTTGGGTGTCTTTTGTATCCCTAGCCTTGCAGTCAGGTGTTCTAATAAACGGCAACGTTCGAAATCAGGGGACAAGCTTTCGCATCAACAATCGTTACCCGGATTGCAGCAGTTTCCATTGGATCAAACTTCAAAATGCGCTTATAGCCAATTGTCGTTCCTTCTGCAATTTTCTTCCATTGCTCACCAACTTTCGCTTCAACTGTAAATGCTTTTACGCGTTGCCCGAGTTGAATGTATTCCTGCAAAAGTACATACTTAATTGATCGCGGTTCACCCCAACTTAGCTCGAGGGATGCCGATTTTATTTCGTCATCGGTTGCCCAATAGGTTTCTTTCCTCCCATCGGTCACGTTGCTTCCTGAAAACTTCTCGCTATCGCCACGCAGGTTCGATGCAACAACTTTTGCACCTTCAGCAACGTTGGTCTTGAATTCTTCATCTAACAATTTCCGCCATCCTTGTAACGCTGCCACATCGTTTTCGTGAATGAGACCTCTCCTGTCAGGTGGTACGTTAAGCAAGAGAGTCGACCCCCGGCCTACCGAGGTGAGGTAAATGTCCAGAAGCTTTTCGGGCGATTTAACGAGCGAGTCTTCTTTTGCGTGATAGAACCATCCTGGGCGGATTGAAACATCGGTTTCTGCAGGGATCCATGCCGTTCCATTTTCGTGGCCTGTATTCAAAAGCTTTTCAATTCCCCCTTTTCCTGCGTATAGCGTGTCCGGTGTGATGGAGTTCCAGTTGGTTTCACCAGCCACCCCACGCTCATTGCCCACCCAGCGCACTCCAGGCCCTGCGTCACTGAAGAAAATCACGTCAGGCTCCATCTGACGAACGAGGTCTAACGTTCCAGGCCAATCATAATATTGTGAACCGTTGATACTTCTCCTTTCGTTTGCGCCACCGTAATAACCTGTTCCACCGTTGGCTCCATCAAACCACATTTCAAACACCGGACCGTAGCTAGTAAAGATTTCTTTCAGCTGCTTCCGGTAATAGTCGATGTAGGGTGCACGGCCGTAGTCCGCATGGTTTCGATCCCACGGAGACAGGTAAACTCCAAATTTTAAACCATGCGCTTTGCAAGCATCAGATACTTCTTTAACAATATCCCCTTTTCCATTCTTATACGGGCTCTTTTCAATGGAATGATCCGTCTCCTTACTTGGCCAGAGGCAAAATCCATCGTGGTGCTTACAGGTGAGGATCACTCCTTTGAAACCAGCATCCTTTAGCGTAGTGATCCATTGGTCGACATTGATATTGGTTGGATTGAAAATCTTCGGTGACTCGTCTCCATTGCCCCACTCGAGGTCGGTAAAGGTGTTTGTTGTAAAATGAATAAAGGCATTCGTTTCCATTTCATGCCACTGCATTTGCGCGGCTGAAGGAACAGGCAATGATGGCTTTGGATCAGTGACCTCTTTCGTTGAACAGGAAGCAAGGACCAGGAGCAGGACAGGGAAATAGGATTTCATAGAGCTAATTTACCACTCAATTTAGTACTACCAAATCGGGCAATGCATCTCAGGAATATTCTTGCTATTTTCGCTGACCATGCAGTTCACCATCAACACGATAGCGCTTGACGTTTTAGCCGTGGGGAACGGGGTCAGGATTCAAACTGAACTTGAAAACGTTTTACTCGAGAATCAAACCCTCGCCACGGCCGGACCAATCATCCAAAAAAACTTTGACATCGTGAAACGTGTGCTGGTCCCAAGGGTAGAATCCAAAATAAAAGACGATGAATTAGATGAAGTGGTGTTGCGGATCGTATTGCTACACCTGGCGCTGTATAATAACTGGCGTAACATCTATCGGCAAGAGCAAAAGCGCGACCTCACGTTCATCCTGGACGATCTGAAAAATCCGGTTAGCTTTGACGCGGTTATCGATTATGCAAAGCAAAAGTACAGAAAGCGCTATCGCGAAATTGCCTCATCGATCTTAGGGACGGATATACCGCAGCTGATGGCCTATGAAAAAGGCCGAGAGGAATTCATGGCAAGGCGGTAGCTGGATTTGCGATCAGACATCAGCAAGCGTTTAGCAATTTAAGCAACAGAGAAAATAGGTATGCCTGTTTCAATTTCAGTAACTCCGGCAAGAATCGAACACTACGAACCTATAGTTAACTACTTCTTGCAGGGAGATTTGAAATTCCTGAACGGAATGGGAGTTGATCCTAAAAAACTTCCCTCCCGTGAATCCTGGTTGGCGATGCTGCATGCCAATCACCCCAAGCCGAACGAGGAGAAAACGATTTTCTACGTCATCTGGCAGTTGGATGGACAACCGATAGGTCATTCAAACATCAATAAAATAATTTACGGTGAGGAAGCGTACATGCATTTGCACATGTGGAAGGCAGACATTCGTAAGCAAGGGCTGGGACTTCAATTTGTCAGGCTATCAATTCCATCCTACTTTAATGAGTTCAAACTAAAAAAACTCTTCTGCGAGCCGTATGCGCTCAATCCTTCCCCAAACAAGACACTCAAGAAACTCGGGTTTGATTTCGTTAAAGAATATGATACGATTCCGGGATTGATAAGCTTTCACCAGCCCGTCAATCGCTGGTGCTTGCCGGCAGATAAATTCGCCACTTGGTAACTGCTCAAAGCACTACTTTCGCTCGCTCTGCTGCAGGGTGGCCCTGTACTTTGCTTCGATCGCTGGAAGCTCCTTCTTATACTCTTCAACATTCCACTTCATATTAAAGTGGCTGACGTACTCAGCCAATGTTCCCAAGCCCATCTTGGCCCTGCGCTGGTCAACATTGTCCGGATCTTCTAGCGGCAAAACGAAGTATTCATTCGTTTTCATATCCCACGAGATTTGCGATCCATAAAGCTGGCGTTTACCTTGCCGCAACGCAACCCGATCTTCCAGAAGGGCAAGGCTCCTGGCTTCGGCCTTCCCGTTCGCCACTGCGTCTCGCATCATCGGCAGATATTTCGTCTGAGCTTCCAACGGGGAATGTTGTATCACAAGGAACAACGTGCTGTTGCCATCATAGCCGATTTCTTCCGCTCCAAGCCAACCATACTTTTCCAGGATTACCTCTACTGCTACTAAGTTAAGCGAGTCCGCAATTCGTGCCTTCTCAATTAACGTTTTCATTTGTTGTGATTCGGCACCAAACTCTTGATGAACCGCCTTAAGCTGGTTACGGTAAACCTGATCCTGGTTGTGAATACCCTGCAATTGTTTCACCAAGGCCTCATATTGTTTTACCTGTGCGTCTAGCTGCAGGGTGGTAAACATCAGCACGACCAAAACAAAAGGAATTTTCATCTGAGGGCTTATTAAGTTGGTTCAGTTAAAGTCAACAACCAAAGATTTGGCTGATTCATCGTGAATGGTTTGTCTATGGTGTGGAGCGAGAATCCAAAGGAATCCTATCCCAAAGGCAGTGCGGAAATAACTTTCCGAAATTTCGGTCACGCGTTGCTTCGTCTCCCTTAACGCTCATTACACCAACGCCCATAAGCAATTTTCCTACGGTGTCGGGTTCACCTTCTAAAGATAGGAAATTCCCACTTCCGCGAATAGCAACAATGGCCTACACCGCCATCTCGCGATTATACTTATTGCGATAGTGAATGGGCGAAAGTCCTGTGATTTTCTTAAATGTTGTGCGGAAGGCCTTCGTGTCAGTATAGCCAACTTTGTACATTACTTCATT
>DASWTP010000182.1:0-58486 GCA_036402075.1 Chryseosolibacter sp.
TGCCTTCGCAATTCATACTGCACGCTAGGTGGCTTTGGAATTAATATCGAGTTGCTTTTGCCATTGAAATATCCCCAATGGTCTTGAGCGAACGACATTCTAACGGGAAGACCGGCAGGGTCATTATAATGGAATTTATACAGACTCAGCGTTTCACCACCAGACGACTTGGTAATCTCTTTTAAGAAAATTCTGTATTGATTCTCGCTGGTAAGAATTGCGAGGTTCGAAGGCGCAAATCCGGTGGTATGGTATTCGTCATAGTTGAGCGCGAAGCTAATATTCTCGCTTGTGCCGGTACCAGAAAAAGCCATCGTGACAGACGAAAGTTTTTTGTCTTGCGAATCATTGCGTGACGTGTATCCAAAACTCACGGTGCGATCTGGCGTGACAATGCTGGTCAAATACTTTGTTTCCGTATCAACGTAGTTCACACATGTGTTCACCGATTGATTTGTTCCAAAAGATGGACACGCGCAATTGTTTCCCGGAATTGAGGTTGGCTGGTCTGTGTAGTACATCGTCTGGTTTACGCCCAGATCATATTTGTAATTCGCGGAAGCGTAATTGAAGTTTATGATGTCTCCATTATACAAGACTATTTTGCGAAGGAACCATGCAGTTGGAACAAGTGAGTCAAAGGACTTCCCACACGTCTGCGCTTTCTTGCTGTTTTCGACATAGCCCGTTCCGCCAAAGTGGAACTGAATTCCGTTCGCATCGGTAACTTTAAAATTCCAGTCTGTTCCAGAAAAATTCCGTTCAATTTTAAGATTGGATTTATTCGTCTGAATGGGGCTATCATTTTCATCCAGAATAAACTTGCCGGTGTATCCACAGAAGGAGAATGAAAAGGCATCGGGTTCCGTATCATAAACACCATTAGACTGACCCTGTGCTGCCTTTCTCAGCATATATATAAAAGACCATGAAGGCGGCATATCTTCCGGGTTGGACGGATGGTCACTGGGTAATTGCAGATATTGAGATGACTCGTCCCGCTCTCCGCGAATGGATCGCGTGATTGCGCCCCCGGCTTCTAATTGCCACCCCATCCCTACACGCGATGCGATCTCATCGACCTTTACACCGTTGGATGAATACGAAACGGCAATCGGAATAGTAAAGTTATGGACAGGGATACTTGTGATCGGAATATTGAGCTGCATTGCGCCAGACACCATTCCAACACCAGGTCTGCTGAAATCGCCTAGTTTTGCAACAGAAGGTGAGGGGGGCAAAATGTCAATATACTTTACCGGATTACCAGAGTTGGGCACGAATGATTGCGCGAGAGCCAAATGCCCTGCGAAGATCAGCCAAATTGCGCACAGAAGTTTGGCAATGAGATTGCGCGGTCGGATGCCACGGTTTTCAGGGAAAATAAATTCGCGGGGATAGGCCACAACAGGCCTGAAAGGGTTGAGTCCTTCCATAGGGGTCTTTTAGGTTTAGGTAAACGTTGTTCGCGTCTCCGAGCGTACAACAATAACACAAGAAGGATGATTTTTAGGAAAATATCAAACGAAGGGAAAAAATTTAAAATCTTCGTGCCGGCAGCTGTGTTATCTGCACTTTATTGTGACAAGCAACTTGCGAATGGCCTCACCGTTGGCCCGCTCTGCAACAAAAAAAAGCGGATCCTCCCGGACCCGCTTTACAATTCCAAATTCCAAAACGCTTACTTCGCGTCTGGAACAATACGGTTATCGCGGTTTACAATTTCCCATGCGGTGAAGAACACGCACTGCGCACGCTTCTGCAAAAGGTCAAACTCGATCTTTGAAACCTCATCAGATGGTTTGTGATAGTCTTCATGAATTCCATCGAAATAGAAAATGATCGGGATATTTTTCTTCGCAAAGTTCCAGTGATCCGATCTCCTGTAAAGATTGGTCGGATGGTTCTCATCATTGTATGTGTAATCAAAAATAAGATTGGTGTACGTCTTGTTAGTCGATTCGCTGAGCCTGTGAAGTTCGCTTGAAAGCTTGTCTGCACCGATCACATACACATACGGGGCGCTATCTTTGTGCTGCGGATCCCTTCTTCCTACCATGTCAATGTTCAGGTTCACCACCGTCTTATCCAACGGGAAGATTGGATTTTCAGAATAATATTCAGATCCAAGAAGTCCTTTTTCCTCACCGGTAACGGTCATAAACAAAATACTTCTGCGCGGGCCTTTTCCATCTTTCTTCGCCTGCGCAAAAACTTTCGCCAGCTGAAGCACAGAAACGGTACCTGAACCATCGTCATCAGCACCGTTGTTGATACGGTCTCCTTCTCCTGTCGGCCTTGTTCCGATGTGATCGTAGTGTGCAGTGATCACCACCACTTCATCTTTTTTATCGGTTCCTTCGAGGAAACCAAGGATGTTTTCACTTTTCACCGTTTCAACTTTCAGGGCCGTTTTGTAGGTGAGTGAACCAGGCTTCACTTTTTTCAGCGAACCTTTTTTCGCATCTGCACCGATCGACTTTGAAAGTTTGTCCATGGTTGTGTTCATCACTTTCTCCGCAACTTCAGGCGTCACGAAAAACATTCCTGCGTTGGTTGAAGAGGATGACTGCTTCAGCGAAATAGACCCACCGGCTAAGTAGCCTTTATACTGATCGAGCAGGGCTTTTGCTTCAGCGGCATCTGCATTTGTGACCAGCACCATCTTGGCACCTTTTTCGCGCGCAACCGCAGCCAGTCTGCGCGGGCTGGCCTCACCTGATACAAGAATCAGCGCAGCTTTGCCCTCCACGCTTAGGTCGGTGTAATCCTCCGCTGTACCATTCCCAACAAAAACTACAGGCAACGTTACTTCACCATTGCTGTCCATGCTGCCGGCATATGCAATTGATTCAAAGTTCTTGAAGGTTGTGTTTCCCGCTTTGATATAGCTGTCTCCGGGCAGACTTCGGAAGAGCTCAACGGTCTGGTAGTTTGATCCGTTTACTGGAGCGGTCAGGCCAAGCTCCTGGAAGTGAGCTGCAATAAAAGCGGCAGCCATTTTCTGGCCACGGGTTCCGGTCTCGCGCCCTTCAAGCGCATCGGAAGCCAGGATAGAAAGATTTTCTTTCAGATCGGAGATCGTGATAAGGTCGCCATACTTTTTAGCAACCGGGTCCTGCGCAAATAGGCTTATCGAGCCTACGAAGAGACAGGCAAAAGCACTGAATTTCAGTTTCATCTTATTATTAATGTTTTAATGACTCACGAAACAGTCAGTGATCCAACAGGTTTCGCGTCTTTGCTTAATTAGGTTAATGCCCAAAACTAACTGACTTTCCGAGATTTTCGCCATCCATTACTACAAGCGGAGAATTATTTTGGGTCGGTGGTTTTTTTGTAAACGTTCAGGGATTTTCCGCTGTTAAATGTGTGTTATCTCATTAACTTTGCGGCACTGGTAATACGGTCAACCACGGTCTAATCACCTTATTCTAACCGAACTGGCCTGTATTCCAACCCTGTGGCATTCAAAATCCCCGAAAAAACACTTTATGAAGATAGATTCCCAGTATTCAGAAAAATTTGAATCCAGGCATATCGGACCCGACAGCCAGCAAGCTGAGGCGATGCTTAAGGCGATCAAGGCAAAATCCTTGGATGAGCTGATTGAACAGACTATTCCAAACAGTATCCGGTTGAAGAAACCCCTTAGCCTTCCGGCCGCCAAGTCTGAGTTTGAATTTCTCAATGACTTCAAAAAACTGGCTTCTAAAAATAAAGTTTTCAAGTCCTATATCGGCACGGGCTACTATAACACCATCACCCCGGGCGTAATTCTCAGAAACATACTCGAGAACCCGGGATGGTATACCGCCTATACTCCTTACCAGGCTGAAATTGCCCAGGGGCGCCTGGAGGCCCTGATCAATTATCAAACAATGATCATTGATCTTACGGGAATGGAGATCGCAAATGCTTCATTGCTCGATGAGGGAACAGCTGCTGCAGAAGCCATGCACTTGCTTTTCGCATCGCGTAAAGGCTCAAAAAAGAACGCGACTAAATTTTTCGTTGACCAGAATACATTTCCACAGACCATCGATGTATTAAAGCTCCGCGCTGCGCCAATCGGTGTAGACCTCGTTGTGGGCGATATTCAAAAACTAGACATTACTGATCCAAACCTGTTCGCTGTTTTTGTACAGAATCCTGATAGCAACGGGGCGGTGAAAGATCACTCAGCTTTCGTAAGCTCCGCTCATGAGAAGGAAGTATACGTTGTGATGGCAGCAGACATCCTTAGCATGGTGCTGGTAAAATCGCCCGGAGAAATGGGCGCAGACGTTGTTGTTGGATCATCACAGCGTTTCGGTGTACCCATGGGATTCGGTGGACCGCACGCAGCTTTCTTTGCTACCAAAGACGAGTTCAAGAGACAAATGCCGGGAAGAATTATCGGAGCCTCGATCGATGCTTCAGGAAATCCGGGCTACCGCATGGCATTGCAAACACGCGAACAACATATCCGCAGGGAAAAAGCAACATCGAATATCTGTACAGCACAAGTGCTCCTTTCGGTTATGGCAGGAATGTATGCCGTCTACCACGGAGCTACCGGACTTAAAAAAATTGCCGGACGCGTTCACGGCCTGGCTAAATCATTGGACGCGGGCCTGAAAAACCTGGGTGTAAAACAGGTGAACGATCATTTCTTTGATACGCTTAAAGTTGCGGTGGCCGATAAAGCTGCCGTAGTGAAGGAAGCAGAGAAGAATGGTATGAACTTCCGCATCTTTGCAGACAATCATATTGGAATTTCACTTGATGAAACAACCTCTGCCAATGACGTGAAAGCCATCATCGATGTTATTGCAACGGCAGAAGGCAAGAAATCAGTTTCAATTTCAGCCAACGGTTACGATATCAGCTGGCCAGCGTCACTGGTAAGAAAAAGTCAGTTCATGACGCACCCGGTGTTCAACATGCACCACTCCGAGCACGAAATGCTTCGCTACATCAAACGTCTTGAGAACAAAGATCTCTCGATGGTGCACTCGATGATTTCACTTGGATCATGCACAATGAAATTGAATGCCACGGCTGAAATGATTCCTGTCACGTGGCCTGAGTTCGGGCAGATCCACCCGTTTGCCCCGTCAAGCCAGACAGAAGGCTACCAGGAATTGACTAGCAACCTTGAAAACTGGCTGAAGGAAATTACAGGATTTACGGGCGTATCTCTTCAACCAAACAGTGGTGCCCAGGGAGAATACGCTGGCCTCATGGTCATTCGCGCGTATCACCAGGCGCGTGGTGACAACCACAGAAACATCGCTTTGATTCCCGCATCGGCTCACGGAACAAATCCAGCGAGCGCAGTGATGGCAGGCATGGACGTGGTTGTTGTGAAATCGGATGAAGAAGGAAAAATTGACGTTGCCGACCTGAAAGCAAAAGCTGAGCAATACAAAAACAACCTGTCATGTCTGATGGTCACCTACCCATCGACACACGGGGTGTTTGAAGAATCGATCACGGAAATTTGTGAAGTGATTCACAAGAATGGCGGATTGGTTTACATGGATGGCGCAAACATGAACGCCCAGGTGGGGCTTACATCACCAGCCAATATCGGTGCCGATGTTTGCCACCTCAATCTCCATAAAACCTTCTGCATTCCGCACGGAGGCGGTGGCCCGGGTATGGGACCGATTTGTGTTAATGATAAGTTGAAAAATTTCCTTCCTGGCCACGCGGTGGTGAAGACCGGAGGAAAAGATGGAATCTCAGCAGTGTCAGCCGCACCGTGGGGCAGTGCAAGCATTCTCACCATCTCGTACGCATACATTGCCATGATGGGCGGTGATGGCCTCACCAACGCAACACGTTTTGCCATCCTCAACGCCAACTACATCAAGGCAAAACTGGAAGGGCATTTCAAAATTCTCTACACAGGTTCGAAAGGCCGTTGCGCACACGAGATGATCGTTGACTGCCGCGATTTCAAGAAAGCCGGTGTGGAAGTGGAAGACATCGCAAAACGTTTGATGGATTATGGATTCCATGCGCCAACCGTTTCGTTCCCCGTAGCCGGAACGTTGATGATCGAACCTACTGAAAGCGAACCGCAGGAAGAACTTGATCGCTTCTGCGATGCCCTGATCGAGATCAGAAACGAGATTCGGGAGATAGAAGAAGGAAAGGCAGACAAACAAAACAACGTATTGAAAAATGCCCCTCACACGGCTGCCGTAGTGACAGCGGATGTTTGGGACAGACCATATTCGAGATCGAAAGCTGCGTATCCACTTCCATACATCAAAGAAGCGAAATTCTGGCCTTCTGTGAGCCGGGTCGACAATGCGTATGGTGACAGAAATCTGGTATGCAGTTGCCTTCCAATGGAGCTTTATGCCAAAGCTGAAGAAAACGTTTCAGCATAACAGATTTTTTAGTATATTGAGTAAAATGCCTCGGTCACTTCATCGAGGCATTTTTTTTAAGTTCCCTTGATAGCGCGCACAACCGATATCGCGAGTCATCAAAAATTGCCAGCATGGACGTTCCTGGCCTCGCTCGTTATCATTCATATCGGCACTGAAATCTCGCTTGTTTTCAAATACGATGAAGGCGTTGCAGACTATTATTTACCCACCGCACTCTCGCTCATTCTAATCAACTGGTGGGGACCATTGCGTGTCATCCCAGCGATGTACCTGAATGCCGTGCTGAGTACATACCTCTGGGGAATACCCCTGGACCGTTGGCCTCATTGGTTTCTTTACGGGATACCCGAAACCATTTTCACCGCGCTTTCCTGGTACCTGTTCTCTTACTTGTACAAGGGTAAGTACTGGCTTCCCGACATCGAGAACACACTCATGTTTTTGCTGCTCGCGATCTTAATTCCGATCATCCCTGAAATCTTTTTGTTGCAGACACTGCTCGTATCATTGGGTGATCAACCCATGACAAACTATTGGGATTTAGTGTCGCGAAACTGGCTGGGCGAAATTACTTCCTCATTTGGGCTCTCCTTGCCCGTGTTGTTTTACGGCACTCCGTTTATGCAGCGCGCTGGTTTGTTGATCAATCCACCGAAAAAACAACTTCCCATAGCCACGCGTTTGAAAGGAATCGAAATAGCGGAGGTGATAATGATTTTTATATCGCTCACGGTAATGGTCTTCATTATCAACTTCGAAAAATTCTGGTATCTCTACGGGCTCATCGCACTGTATACTGCCATCCGGTTTGGCTTCGGCCCCGCGGTTGTGGTGAACTATTACATCTTCTTGCTCACCTACGTCCTTCCTAAATTTTTCAAAGCATTGGGCTCACACCAGTTCGAACATTATCCTGAAGTGATCAACGTTTTTCTCGGTGCAAGCTTGCTGTTCGGTTTTTCAGCCATCACCGGTCGCGTGATAAGCGATGTGCGCAGGGCCGAACGTAAGCTCCAAAACAAGAACCGCGAACTCGATCAAACCAACCGCGAGCTGGATCGATTCGTGTATAGTGTATCGCATGACTTGAGCGCGCCCCTCAAATCCATTCTTGGCCTGGTTAATATCAGCCGCATCACCAATGAGCCGAAAGATCATGCGCAATACCTGGCCCAGATCGAAGCCTCCGTCCGAAAACTCGAATCTTTCATCGGTGAAATTCTCGATTACTCAAAAAACAACCGACAGGAAATTGTTGGTGAACAAATTAAACTCACAGAATTGTGCAATGAGATCTTAGACAATTTAAAGTTCAACGAAGACTTTAAAAAAGTGAAAGTCGATTTTACCGAACTTTCCCATCCGGAAATCGTCCAGGACAAGATGAGGTTGAAGATCATCCTCAACAACCTGCTGACGAATGCAGTAAAATTCCAAAAGCGAACTCCCGGTCATGAGCCGCTTATCAAAGTGTCTACTAGGAAAAAAGGTGAAAAAGTTGTTATCGAGATTGAAGACAATGGGGAAGGCATCAGAAATGAGATGCAATCCCGTATCTTTGACATGTTTTTCCGCGGGAGCGAAAGTGCAAAAGGCTCCGGTCTTGGCCTGTATATTGCACGTGAAGCTGCATCGAGAATAAACGGAAACATTTCGTTCCGCTCCGAGTACGGCAAGGGATCGGTGTTTACCGTGGAATTGAAAAATTTGAATTTGAACTGATGACGAAGTTTATAGCCGCTGCATTTCTTGCAGTTATTATTACCTCCGGTTTTTCCCAAAAGAAAGAATACAACGGCCTGCCCTCGCTTGTGTGGCCAAAGCTTTATGACGTAAAATTTGTGAAAGCGAGCGACAAGTTGGGCGACTATGAAAAACCAATTTTTAGTGAAGCGGCCAGGTCGCTAAACGGAAAAACGATTACGTTACCGGGCTACATTGTGCCCTTTGAAACCGGTAACCGGAGCAAACACTTTATGTTTACTTCATTGCCTTTGAACGCTTGCTTTTTTTGCGGTGTCGGTGGGCCTGAAACGGTAGTCGAAGTTTTCTTAAAAGACGAAATAACGTACACCGACCAGCCCATGGAAATCAAAGGCGTTCTCAGGATCAATGACAAAGATCCTGACAAGATGATTTACCTGCTTGAAAATGCCGAACTCCTTGGAGCGGCAGAGCTCTAGCGGATAAATATCGAACTTGGAATTGTGATTAATAAGCACTCCTTGGTTCGCAATCCCATCGTCCCGGTTCTGAATTCTTTACAGGCCGTTCTGGTCAATCAAATACACCAGCGCAGCCATAGCAGCAGCCCCAAGTTCCAGTTCTCGTTTATTCACCTGGTCAAAGGTGTCTTCTTTCGTGTGATGTAAAAAGAAGTAACGTTGTGAATCGGGTAAATACCCAAAGAGTGCAACGCCCTGATTCGCCAACGGGCCAATATCGGCACCGCCACCGTCCTGGCTGAAGTCTGTGAGCCCATAGTTTTCCAGCATCGGTTTCCAGCTCCGCACTTTCGCTTTCATCGCATCAGTACCGCTCATGGTGAAGCCTCGTGGAGTGAACCCGCCTCGGTCCGACTCAATTGCCGCAATATGTTTTTCTTTCTTCAAAGCGGCCTGTTTTGCATACTCCGCTCCTCCCCGCAGACCGTTTTCTTCATTCATATACATTACAGCCCTTATCGTTCTTTTGGGCTTTATGCCAAGCTTCTTAAACAGGCGCAGCACTTCCATGGCCTGCACACAACCGGCACCATCGTCATGAGCGCCTTGGGCAAGATCCCACGAGTCGAGGTGGCCTCCCACTACAATGATCTCTTCTGGCTTCTCACTTCCTTTTATCTCGCCAATCACATTAAATGACGGGGCATCGTCCAGTGTCTGGCAGTGCGTTTCAATGTACACCTTCAACGTCTTTTCATTTTTCAAAAGCTGCGATAGTTGATCAGCGTGATTCGTGCTGATTGCTACCGCAGGAATTTGTGCAACGTTTGGCGCATATCGGAGCCCACCAGTATGCGGATAATCTTCCGGTCCGGAGGCCATGGACCGTACGATAACGCCAATCGCGCCCAGCTTAGCCGCTTCAGAGGGACCCATCGCCCGCTGTTCAACGGCACCCCCATACGCAGAAAACGTATTGATCCGCGTCATGTCAAACCCGCGATTGAAGAATACGATCTTTCCCTGCACACCCGCAGCACCCAACGCCCGCAGCTCATCGAAAGTTTTCACCTCCACTACCTCCGCTGAAATACCGGAAGGTCCGGTTCCCACCGATCCGCCCAGCGCACAAACGTTGAGATCATAATTTCCAGATCGATTCGAATTTGCCCGTGCAACCTCTTGCTTGCCTCGAACCCAATGAGGGACCATGACAGGTTGCATCAGCACCGTATCCGAAAAATCTTTCATTACCTGTCGTGTCCAGTCTACCGCGGCAGCAGCGCCAGGTGATCCGCTAAGCCGCGATCCGATCTTTGTCGTCAGAAATTCAAGCATCGAATAAGATTCGCCTTTCGTTAATTCATAATCATAAATGGATTTGATTGTTGTTTCCTGTGGATTTTGCGCGCATAGCGTCAACGAGACAAGCGATGCTAGCGCTAAGGCAACGGATCTGTTCATAGTTAGCGGGTAAATGTGGCAGTTCTTAAAATATAAATATGATGGTCAGGATCGGTGTCATTGAGGTGTAAGATACCCTCCAGCACGATCTGCCTTGTTGTAAATTTCACTGATTCTTTCGTGTCAACTTCCACCACTGTCTCCGGGCCAGCTGCACCACAGAAATAACACACGTTGAAGGGTAGCGATGATAACATGAATTTCCCTTTTCCGCCAGATTCCTCAAGCGGAATGATGTATCCCTTGAGCTTGACCTTTTTACCTTGAAACGACTTAAGGTGCTTGCTGAACATCGGTCGTTCGATCGTGTAGCCAGCCTTGTCTTTTTCCGTTTTAAAACTCACTTCCGCCAGTACTTGCCAGAAATTGTCAGTTTGAGCAAACGCAGAAAGCGAAGTGAACAGTAAAACGAGAGGTACCAGTTTTTTCATGCAGCGCCAAGTATAGTAATTAACCGTTGATTGGCGAACTAAAAAATTCATTCAAACGTTTGAACTTGACGGAAAAGGCTTGTTTTCATTGTTTTATTGGTCTTACTTCGCACCGAATAATCTTCCTATGGCATTCCTGTTTGAATCATTTGATGGATGGAAAAAATATTGCGTTGACAAGTCGATGTCGTTGTCAGCCGTGGTGATGGAATATGAGCGCGAACAGAAAGGTCGCACCGAAAAAGAGATCTGGGACGGCCTCGCAACGGCCTGGGAAGTCATGAAAGACGCTGTCAGAACAGGGCTCACAGAAGAGATGACCTCTCGCTCGGGTATGATTAATAATGGAGCGAAGAAAGTGTACAACTATCCCACACCTGTCCTCTCAAAAGAATTTCAAAATCTGATTTCGAGAGCACTGGCGGCAAAGGAAGTGAATTCATGCATGGGACGAATTGTGGCCGCTCCTACTGCGGGCGCCAGCGGAATTATGCCGGGTGTCTTGTACACCCTGCAGGAGATTCATTCCATCGATGACAAAAAAATACTTGAGGCCATGCTGATCGCTGCAGGCATCGCATTAATCATGGAGCAAAAGGCGTCCATAGCAGGGGCTGTTGGTGGTTGTCAGGCTGAGACTGGCACGGCTGCCGCCATGGGGTCAGGAGCAATTGTCTTTTGCCTCGGAGGAAACATCGAGCAGGTATTCAACGCGGTGGCTGTCACAGTCCAATGCATGCTCGGGTTGGTTTGTGATCCCGTGGCAGGGCTTGTAGAAGTTCCCTGCGTGGTTCGAAATGCGAGTGCCGCAGCAATCGCAAACAGCTCGGCACAAATTGCGCTGGCCAATGTGAGCAGCGTCATTCCGGTGGACGAAGTAATCGAAGCGATGGGCGAGATTGGTGCAAGCATGGAAACACGCTATAAAGAGACTGCCCTTGGCGGCCTTGCCGCAACAAAGACGGGACAAGCTATCGCAAAGAAAGTTTTGATCCACGACATCGAGGTGTTGCCTGATGAGCATACCACGTAAGCGTTTACTTGATGAAGTCAGGCAAGACCTCATTACCAAAGAAGTAAATGGCAATGCTGAACACAACCGACCACGTGGCTGCACTGATAAACATGTAAAAAATTATCTTTTCCTTAGGACTACCGGAACTGACCGCAAGCAGCGTTCCACCAATGGGAGTTAAAATGATCGGAGTGAGTAATGCAACTCCCGCAAGTCCATAGCGCTTCCAGATATTTGCAAAACGTGTATTCTTTTTTTCGTTCACCGGCTTATTCTTGCGTCTGAAACGGCTCAGTACATTTGCTTTCAGCCAGTCGCCAAAATAGGTGAACAGAAAGACGATCGTCATCATGCCAAACACGGTGGTTAGAATGGTAGTCACCAGGTTTAAGCCTGCGGCAAATCCACCAATCGGGCCTAAAATAAATTTTAGCATACACGAAAAGTAAACTGGAATTGCCTTCAAAATTTCTTCCCACATAAAAGCCTGGAAAAATTACGCGTTATAGTTTGTCACCAAAGCTCAGGTCGCCCGCATCACCCAGTCCCGGTACGATATAAAACTGCGGGTTCAACTTCTGATCTACAGCGCAGGTCCACAAGGTGTAAGGTAGTGTTAAATTTTCTTTCAAATGTTGGATACCCTCCGGAGCGGCAACAAGAGAAACAATGTGAATATGTGAAGGCTTTCCGTTTCGGAGAATCGCGTTCACGCTGTCGATAATGGAGCGCCCCGTTGCGAGCATCGGATCGATGAGCAGCACGGTCCGTCCTTCTAATGATGTAGTCGCCACATACTCAAGTTTTATTGTAAGTTGATCCTTGCCTTCCGTGCGGAACGCTCCGATGAATCCGGAATCCGCATGATCAAAAAAATTCAATAACCCCTGAAAGAATGGTAACCCTGCACGGAGAATGGTGATGAGCACGGGTTGTTCATCGATCAGGTTAATTGAAGATTCCCCGAGGGGTGTTCTGGCAGTCGTGCTCTTGAACTTCAACACTTTAGAGATCTCATACGCGAGAATTTCACCGAGCCGCTCCAGGTTTTTGCGAAAGCGTAGTCGGTCTTTTTGGGTTGCTGCATCGCGCAACTCATAGAGGAATTGATTAGCAATTGAATTGTTGCTGTTGAGGACAAACATCCGCTGGGGTTTTAACAAAATTGAAATAAAGTTTGGAAGAACCATCTGGATAATCAAATTTTCGGAGACAATTAATGTGCTCATGAAGTTATTAAAGCAGCTATGCGAAGTGCATGCTCCCTCGGGAGAAGAGTCGGCCATGAAAAACTTCCTCCTGAAGTACATTCAAAAGGCTAAGAAAGGGTGGAAAACCAAACCTGAAATCTATCATGGTGAAGGTTTCCAGGATTGCATTGTGCTGGCGTTTGGCAAACCACGAACGGCAATCTTTGCACACATGGATAGCATTGGCTTCACCGTTCGATACTTTAATCAACTTCTGCCTATCGGAAGCTCCGATGCAGAGGCAGGAACCATCCTGGTCGGTGAAGATTCGCTTGGCCCTATTGAGTGCGAACTCGAATTCGACAAAGAACATCACGCATTCTACAAGTTCGGGCGACAAATAGAACGCGGCACTTCACTTACCTACAAGATCGATTTTCGAGAAGACAAAAATTATATTCAGACACCCTACCTCGATGACCGGCTTGGAGTTTATGTGGCACTCCAGGTGGCTGAAACGCTAAAAGATGGAGTAATTGTGTTTAGCTGCTGGGAAGAGCATGGGGGAGGTTCTGTTCCATTCCTCGCAAAATTCATTTACGACAAATGGAAAATCCAACAGGCGCTGATCGCTGATATTACCTGGGTCTCTGATGGCGTTGAACATGGCAAAGGTGTTGCAATCTCCATGCGCGACAGGAATATTCCCCGCAAAGAATTCGTAAACCGCATCATCGCAGTCGCTAAGAAAAGAAAACAAACGTTCCAGTTGGAAGTAGAAGGAATGGGGTCTAGTGACGGTCGCGAGCTGCAGATTTCCCCGTATCCCTTTGATTGGTGTTTTGTTGGAGCGCCTCAAACCGGTGCTCACACCCCGCATGAAAAAGTACACAAGAAGGATATCCAGAGTATGATCGATCTGTACGGCTGGTTGATGAAAGATCTCTAAAACTTAATAGTTGCCTTCAACACCTCTGATTTGAATTTACCATTATCGCGGAAGAATTCGCGATAAACACCCCTGACAAGTTTAAAGCCAACCGCAAGTTTTGTGATTGGATCAATAATCCAATACTCCTGGATATGAAACTGCTCATAAAGACTCTTCTTCTTTTTCAGGTCATGATTCTGATTACTCGGTGAAAGGATCTCAAGTACAAGATCGGGAGACCCGTGAATTCCATCATGTTCTGCAAGAATCTTCTTTTTCCTGTTTGAGATAAAAACAATGTCAGGCTGAACCGCATTGTTTTCTTCATCTAGAAAAACGCCAACCGGTGACGAGAATGCCCGCCCAATCTTCTTCCGTTTCAACAAGGCATAAATTTCTCCGGATATTGTAAAGGAGATATCCTGATGAGATAGGTTAGGAGGAGGTGTCATATAGATGCGACCATTTATTAATTCCGCAAGCGTTCCTTCTGGCAGCATCTTGTAAACTTCCATTATAGTTTTTGGCGGATTGGACAGCATCTGTACCATAGTCTAAATTTACACATAAAACAGTTTGCTTAGCGCAATTAGTTTCTTGAATTTATAGCCGATTAATACCCCAGATATGTCAACCACACGCAGAAATTTTATCAAGTCAACCGCACTAGCGGGCGCAGGTCTCTCAATTCTCCCATCCAAAATCGTTTTCGCCAAAGATAAAGAACCCAAGGTTCGCCTTGGATTTATTGGTGTCGGAATGCGCGGTCAGAATCACCTCGAACTCGCCCTTCGCAGAAACGATGTTGACGTGATTGCCATCTGCGATGTTCAGCAGCGAATGATCGATATGTGCTCTGAAATGATTCAGAAATCCGGAAAACCAAAACCGCAGCTGATTATTGAGGGACCTTACGGTTATAAAAAATTGCTGGAAAATAAAGACATCGATGCCGTGGTGATTTCTACTCCGTGGGAATGGCACACGCAAATGTGTCTGGACTCGATGAACGCAAAAAAATACACAGCCTGCGAAGTGATCACCGGCATGACGATCGAAGAATGCTGGCAGCTTGTTCATACGTCAGAGCGCACAGGCATGCCGCTGATGATGCTCGAGAATGTCTGTTACCGCAGAGATGTGATGGCCGTGCTTAACATGGTGCGTCAAAATATCTTCGGTGAACTCGTGCACTTGCAAGGCGGGTATCAGCATGATCTTCGTGAAGTCAAATTCAACGATGGGAAAAACCCATACGGAGGAGGAGCGGAATTTGGTGAAAAAGGATTCTCTGAAGCACAGTGGCGCACGCAACACTCTGTACTTCGCAACGGAGATTTATATCCAACACACGGAATCGGTCCTATCGCAACCATGACAAATATCAACCGAGGGAACAGATTCACCGAACTTGTTTCCATGTCGTCCAAAGCGCGAGGCTTGCATGATTACATCACCAGGGTTGGCGGTGAAAAACATCCCAACGCAAAAGTTAATTTCAAACTCGGTGATGTTGTAACCACGATGATCAAATGCTCGAACGAAGAAACGATCCTGCTTCAACACGATACGAATTTGCCACGACCGTATTCCTTAGGTTTCAGGGTACAAGGGACGAAGGGAATCTGGATGGATGTTAACCGATCCATCTACATTGAAGGTCAAAGTGCAAAAGCTCACCAATGGGAAGATGCAAAAGTATGGCTCGATAAATATGACCATCCGCTATGGAAAAAGTACGGCAATGACGCTGCCGGTGCCGGCCATGGCGGAATGGATTGGTTTGTGTTGAACGCATTTGTAGAATCGGTGAAGAGAAAAGTGCAACCCCCGCAGGATGTTTATGATGCAGTTACCTGGAGCGCGATCACGCCTCTTTCAGAGACCTCAATCCGTATGGGAGGCGAGACGGTTGAGTTCCCTGATTTCACCCAGGGCAAATGGATGTATCGCAGAAACGATTTCGCACTGGACGACTCTTATTGATATCGTTCAATTTTTGCCTTCCAGGTACTCATTAAGATCATCGATCGTTGACTCATGGGCGAATGTGTCGTTAACGCGGTAGTAGTTCTTTTTGTCAGACGTATAGTCATAAGCAAACTTCGCGAAATCGAGCTTATCATCTTCGAATGAAAGGAGGTCAGCGAGCGATTTAACCTGCCCTGCAGAAATGCATCGGCCCTTAATTGCCTGCTTCAGTACCGTCAGTTTAACGTCTGCGAAAGACTTTGACTTAACAGACGCAACAACCTGGTTATACTCCGATCCGGTCATGCTGCAGCTAATAGCATCAGCATCCTTCGATACATTGCCTGAATCATCACGGGATGAAGAGGAGCTCGTATAAGATGAGGACGTGACGGTGGTGCTGGTCGATGTGGAAGCGGGTGTCGATCCGGCATTAATGCTCATGGAGATGCTCGGCTGATTCTCCGTTATCGTGGCGTTAGCACCCACGCCATTCGCGCTTATGTTCATGTTTATAGAAACGTTGCCGTCCATGCGTTCATTTGTCGTTGTGGTAGTCGACACAGAACTGTTTGTCTGCTGTGCCTGGTTATTTTGCTGGCTATAAGAAGTTGATACTACCTGTGGTTGTGACGGGGTGCCCAGAGGACTTGAACTCACCATTCGCAACACGTACTCGCCATTTTTGTTTTTCTTAATAGAAAAAGTTGTCAGCTCTCCAGCGGTAAGCATTATGTATTTGTTCAATTCTGGAATGGCTTTTTCAAATATTATTCGGGCCTTCACACCGTCACCGGAGAGATCAGTTACTTTTACATTCGTGGTCGCAGTTGCATTCTTTCGCACACCATTGATTATCAGGAAAAAATTTTCGCCATCCTCAGAAAAAAACTCTACACCTGAAGACTGCGCTGTTGCCTGTGCCACAATAAAAATGAACGAATAAACTACTAGTCTCATAATTTTTCAATTTAGCTCCCGTGAATGTAAAAGGAATTATATCTTGACGTAAGTCCGGAAAATGGGGTGGTACGTTTTTGGCTAATGTTGTGAAATAAAATTTTCATTTTCTGCTTGATGCTTGTGACGATCCCGAATGCGAGCACGGATCAATAGAAAAAAACGATTTCGCGTTGACGATTCGTTCTAGCGATAAACTGACGTCTTCTTGTATTTTAATACCGTGTTAAAAGGAAGGCATATAACTGCTCGTGATCAAGATCCGGACATCAAGCCGTTTATTGAGCTCGTGTATGCGAAGATTGCTGAAATACAATAAAATGATGCCACAGGAAATTACGGACCAGGCATTCTAAACGAATGTACCGAAAGGTGTGTCTAATCATTAAAGACCTAAACTATGAAAAATGCTGTTTCCTTGATTTTGCTACTGGCAATGCTGGCGCCTGGGTGTGTCGATCACGAGATTGAATCGCCAGTCGACTCATTTGTGTTTGGACGATATTACGGATACTGTGCGGGCGATTGTTTTCACGCCTTTGTTGTCAAGGAGAATTCTCTCTACCAGAGTGAAAATGAAACTTACCCATCAAAAGACGCACCGTGGTCATTGCCTTCGTTGCGATTACTCAGTGAAGATCAGAAAGCACTGGTCGCTGACCTGCCATCGTTAATTCCGCAGTCCCTTTTGAACACTTCTGAAACCGTCATCGGCTGCCCTGATTGTGGTGATTTTGGAGCAATCTATATCGAGCTAAATCAAAACGGCAACAAACGCTTCTGGTATGTCGACAACGCCATACAGGAACAGGAACTGAAAGATTTCATCACCACCATACATGAAAGAATCAATTTGCTCGTTAACTAATTACACCAATGAAATTCAGTTAGATCCCGGTTCTGCTTCCACCAATTCCCAATTGCTAATGCCCAAAGCCCTGCCACTCGTCTTGTGCATCCTCGTTCTCCACCACGTCTCGCCAGCACAGAGCGAATTTTCCGAGAAGCTTTCAATTGCAGCCATTGAGTTGACGAAACAAAAGGTGACGTATGATCCCACATACTTCAGTATTCCTTATCCCAATGGTGATGTCCCTTCGGACAAAGGTGTATGCACGGATGTTGTGATTCGTGCTTACCGGAAACTGAACATTGATCTTCAGCGTCTGGTTCACGAAGATATGAAAGCAAACTTTTCAAAATATCCGGCACGCTGGGGACTAAAAAAACCAGATAAGAATATCGATCATCGCAGAGTTCCGAACCTCATGACGTTTTTTGGTCGCCACGGCACGGCACTTCCGATTTCAAAAAAACCAAACGACTATCGTCCTGGCGAGATTGTCACGTGGGACCTTTCGTCTGGCGTTCCCCATATCGGGATTGTAATCGACAAAAGGTCAGATGACAATCTTCGATATCTCATCGTGCACAACATTGGTGCAGGGCAGGAAATTTCGGACTGCCTGTTTCAGTTCAAGATCACGGGGCGTTATCGCTATGAGCCGTGAGCTTCGAGCTACGAGCAATGCAAGCCATTTATTTGTGTGTGGCTCTGATACCATTTTATTCTCGAAAGCCAGAAGGTAAGTAACGCTACCCTGCTCGAAGCTCGAAGCTGGCAGCGCGAGATCTTTGGCGACTAGTGAAAAGAGGTTCTCCCGCCTTCCTTACCCTCGGTGAAATGCATTTTTCTGCTATTTTTGCCGTCCCAACGAAGATGGCATGAAGATAAAGGATTTGGAATTTAAGGAGTTCATCAGCGAAACGGAGGTTTTGGGCAGCGTTCAAACGTTAGCGGACCGAATCAGCGATGATTATAAAGACCTCGCGCCTGTGTTCCTTCCGGTATTGAACGGATCCTTCATGTTCGCTTCCGACCTGATCAAGCGCGTCACGATCCCAAGCCGTGTTTCCTTCGTGAAAGTGTCGTCCTACCAGGGCACGAACAGCTCAGGCCAGCTGAAGACGCTCGTGGGCCTGGATGAAAGTCTCTTCAATCAGCACATCATCATTGTTGAGGACATTGTAGATACCGGATTTACATTAGAGAAAATTGTTGGCGAATTAAAGGCGCTTGGCACTAAGTCGGTTGAAGTTGTTACGCTGCTCCGGAAAACACCAGCCAGGGAAAAAAATATCTTCGTGAAGTATGTGGGCTTTGATATCGATGACGAATTCGTGCTCGGTTATGGTCTCGACTACGATGGCCTGGGAAGGAATTATAAGGACATTTATAAGGCCGCCCGCTAAATTCCGCGCCAGATTCGCATTTCGTTAATTCATTATTTATCTTCGTCAGCTTTAATCAAAACAAACCGTAATTAAACCTCCAGATGATCAACCTTATTCTCTTCGGACCTCCTGGTGCTGGCAAGGGCACTCAAAGTGCAAAACTCATTGAGAAATATACTTTGACTCACATCTCAACAGGTGATCTTTTCCGAAAACACCTGAAAGAAGGAACTGCGCTCGGCAAACTCGCCCAGGACTACATGAGCAAGGGAAACCTTGTTCCCGACCAGGTGGTGATCGATATGGTTGACGACAAGATCAGTTCATCGGGAAAAATTCAAGGCATTATCTTCGATGGTTTCCCGAGAACGATTCCACAGGCAGAGGCACTTGATAAACTCCTGAATAGCAAAGGTGCCCCTATCAATGCATTCATCGAGTTGCTGGTGCCCGAAGATGAATTAAGAAAGCGACTGGCCTCGCGCGCTACGAAAGAAAACCGCCCTGACGATGCCAAGCCTGAAGTTATTGAAAACAGAATCTCCGTTTACAATAAAGAAACAGCCATTGTTGCCGACTATTATAAGAAGCTGAAAAAGTATTCCTCGGTGATTGGCGTTGGAGAAGAAGAACAAATCTTCAAGAATATTTGTCGTGAAGTAGACAAGAGTCTGCTGATGTAAACCGGAAACAGAAACGTGTCATCTCCCAATTTTATTGATTATGTAAAGTTCAACTCACGGTCCGGTCATGGAGGCGCGGGTTGTTTACATTTTCATCGCGAAAAGTTTATTCAGAAAGGCGGACCAGACGGAGGTGATGGCGGCAGGGGTGGCCATGTGATCCTCCGCGGAAATAGTCAACTGTGGACGCTTCTGCACCTGAAGTACAGGAAACATGTTATCGCTGAAAACGGCACGGCTGGAGAAGCAGCCAACATGACGGGCGCAGACGGAAAAGACGAGATCATAGAAGTGCCCCTGGGCACCGTTGCAAAGCGTGCCGAAACAGGTGAAATCCTTTGCGAGATCAATTCAGATGGTGAAGAATTTATCCTGATGAAAGGCGGCCGTGGCGGAAAAGGAAATGCCTACTTTGCCACGTCTACCAACCAGGCGCCCCAACACGCGCAGCCTGGCGAACGGGGACAGGAAGAATGGATCATTCTCGAACTAAAGCTACTGGCCGATGTCGGTCTTGTTGGATTTCCTAATGCAGGAAAGTCAACGTTGCTTTCTGTGGTATCCGCAGCCAAACCGAAGATTGCCGATTATGCTTTCACAACACTCACGCCAAACCTCGGTGTGGTTTCGTATCGCGAGGGCTTGTCATTCGTAATGGCAGACATACCAGGAATTATCGAGGGAGCAGCGGAAGGACGGGGTCTGGGAATCAGATTTCTCAAACATATCGAACGCAACTCATTGCTGTTGTTCATGGTGCCCGCTGATGCCAAAGACATCAGGCAGGAATACGAAATTCTCCTCAATGAACTTCGTAAGTACAATCCCGAATTGCTCGATAAGAAAAGGCTCCTCGCCATTTCAAAGTCTGATATGCTGGATGACGAATTAAAAACTGAGATGAGAAAAGAGTTGCCAGAAGGAATTCCCTCCATTTTTATCTCCGCGCTCACCAATCAGGGAATTGTTGAATTAAAAGACTTGATCTGGCGACACCTCCACTAATGTCATTGTTTCAAAGCATTTTTTCACGAATTGGTGGCAGTTAACCCTCAAACAGCCCCGTTAAAATGACTTATTGTCACACTCCCGTGCTTGGCAAAATTATTGACATCTTGCGATCTATTCGAAAAGTAAACTTTTGAGTGCCATGGAGAATACCCAGATAAACGAAGAATTAGAAAAGAAAGAAGAAATGGCTACAGAAAATACGGCCGCTTCAGAGTCAGCAACGGCAGAAGACCAATCGGGTGCGGAAGTAGCCAAATTGAAGGAGGAAGTCGCAAGCTCAAAAGATAAATACCTGAGGCTGTATTCCGAATTTGAGAACTTCAGAAGAAGAACAGCGAAAGAAAAACTGGAAATGGTTCAGTCGGCCAACGAGCAGCTCATCAAGGCGCTTATTCCTGTGCTCGATGATTTTGAACGTGCCGAAAAATCATTCGCTGAAAAAAATGATAAAGACGCTGAAGGGTTTTTCCTCATTCAGTCAAAATTTAGAAAGGTTCTTGATCTCTATGGCGTAAAAGTAATGGACGTAAAACAAGGATCTGACTTCAACACTGACCTCCACGAAGCGATCACACAGGTCCCTTCCCCTGACCCGTCATTGAAGGGCAAGGTGGTAGACGTTGTCGAAAAAGGATATTTGCTAAGCGACAAGGTTGTTCGCTTCGCCAAAGTCGTTGTCGGTAGTTAATTCTTGTTGATGCAATTCAAGCCATGAGTACAAAAAGAGATTATTACGAAATTTTAGGTGTCAGCAAGAGCGCTACTCCGGAAGAAATTAAGAAGGCTTACCGGAAAGTGGCCATTCAATTCCACCCGGACAAAAATCCGAACAACAAGGAGGCCGAAGAGAAATTCAAAGAGGCTGCAGAAGCGTATGAAGTGTTGAGCGATGCTGAGAAAAAAGCGCACTACGATCGCTACGGTCACGCGCGGCCAGGTAGCTCATACGGAGGCCATCACATGAACATGGAGGATATCTTCAGCCAGTTTGGAGATATTTTCGGTGGTGGAGGCGGAAGCCCGTTCGACAGCTTTTTCGGAGGCGGGGGTAGCACACGTGGAGGCAAACGGCAGCGCAAAGGCAGCAACCTGCGAATCAAGCTCAAGCTTACCCTCGATGAAATAGCGAATGGCGTTGAGAAGAAATTGAAAGTACATCGCCTCACCAAAGCGGATGGTGTGACATTCAAAACCTGTCCAACGTGCCAGGGATCTGGTCAGCTTAGAAAAGTTGTGAATACCATGCTTGGGCAAATGGTATCGGCAACAACCTGCTCGTCATGCGAGGGCTCCGGCCAAATTGTTGACAAGCGGCCTCCAGGGGTGGATAGCTCAGGCCTTGTGTCAAAGGAGGAAGTTATCAATGTAAAAATACCCGCGGGTGTTTCAGACGGCATGCAACTGTCAATGTCGGGCAAAGGCAACGATGCCCCCGGGGGAGGAATCCCAGGCGATCTGCTCATCCTAATCGAAGAGCAGGAAGACAAGCAGCTTAAGCGTGATGGAAACAACCTCATCTACGATCTGTATATAAGTTTTGTGGACGCTGCGCTTGGAACCAGCGTTGAAGTACCATCGGTGGGAGGCCGCGTAAAAATTAAGATTGAACCTGGAACGCAAAGCGGAAAGGTTTTACGCTTACGCGGAAAAGGGCTCAAAGACTTAAATGGCTACGAAACTGGCGATCAGCTTATTTATGTGAACGTTTGGACTCCGAAGAAACTAACGCCTGAGGAGCGTGCGAAACTAGAAAGCTTCCGGAGCTCCCCGAACTTCGAGCCTAACCCCGATGCCAACGAAAAAGGCTTTTTCGAGCGAATGAAGGAATTCTTTAATTAATGAGCGCATTCGGGCCCAAATAAGCCTGAAATGACCAATAACGAGTTACGAGTGACGAATAGAAGGAGAATCCATTCGTCACTCGTCATTCGTAAATCGTTATTTAAAAATCACTGTTTTTCTTCGCAACCTTTCTTTTTTCCCTCCGTTACAGCATTTGCCCTCGGTGTTTTCTGTCTTTTTCGGGGATAATCTTACACCGTGTAACTAAAAGGGACTAGTAACGTAAGTATTCAGCATGCAGAAGAGTTTGTGGTTAACCGTTTGCGGAATTGCAGTGGTTGTGGGTGGAGCTGTAGGCCAGATTAAGAAGCAATTTACCGTTGAAAACACCCAGGCGTGCGATAATATCAAGCTCCATTTAAAAGCCAATAGTGGCAATTGCTACATTAAACCCAGCCAGAATACTGAAATCCTTAATGTTTTCAGTAACCAGGACGAGTCTGCCTATGCCCATAATTACCGCAAAGAATTAAAGGGCAAAACCTGCGAGGTATATCTGAACCTTGAGGATATCCATTCCGAAGGCATCGGCCACACCATCTCCACGAAAATGTTTGGCAATGCAGAAACCCCGGTTTCCGACAAGCTGTGGAAGATGTATCTCACAGACTCAAAACCCTACCTGCTTGAACTTGATTACGCCATCGGGAATGCCCATGTTGACCTTTCAGGGCTGGCGATCAAAAAGCTTAAGATCAATACCGGCAGCGCAGACGTAAATGTTGGCTATAGCTCACTCGAAAATCAGGTTGAAATGGACACCTTTTCTGTGAAAGTCGACCTGGGTTCCCTGACGGTAAAGAATCTGAATTTTTCGCGCACAAAATATATGGTGGCCGATGTTGGCTTCGGCAACATGATGCTCGACTTCAGCAACACGCCATCGGTTTCCAACAAGATCAAAGGAAGCGTTGGTGCAGGAAACCTGGTGATCGTTCTTCCGACAGAGCAAACACCGGTGATCGTAAAGATTAAAGATTCATGGCTTTGCAGCGTGAAAGTGCCGGCCAGCCTGAAAAAAATAAACGAGACCACATTCGCTAACGCAGCTTACAAGCCTGACGCAAAGAATGCGCTGGTGTTCGACCTTGATGTGTCCATGGGAAGTATCACTTTTAAAGACGGACAGAAGTAAAACCAGGTTGCCGGTTTGCCGGGGAGCCAGGGGTCCCCGGGCCGTATGAACACAATTTTTCCAAGCAGTTCCTGGCACCCCGGGCCTCCCGGCTCCCTTTTCTTCCTCCGTTTGTAATTTTCAAACAAGAGATTCCACTAACTTGGTAGGAAACTTTTAACCCAACCCTGTGGAAGCACTTGTCGCACGGAATGTCACGAAGCGCTATACCCATCATACCGCGCTTGACAACGTAAACATCACCATCCCGGAAAACCGCATTTTCGGATTGCTCGGTCCGAACGGAGCAGGGAAAACAACGCTTATCCGAATTATCAATCAAATCATTAATGCCGACAGCGGAACGATTACATTGTTTGGTGAGGCTCTCGGACCAAAACACATCGGTACCATCGGCTATCTGCCGGAAGAGCGGGGACTTTATAAGAAGCTTAAAGTTGGCGACCAGCTGATTTACCTGGCCCAGCTGAAAGGTATGCCGAAAGCGAAAGCAATCGAGAAAAGTAAAGAGTGGCTTAAGCGTTTTCAAATCACCGACTGGTGGAACAAAAAGATTGAAGATCTGAGCAAGGGCATGGCACAGAAGGTTCAGTTCATCAGCACCGTAATGCATGAGCCAAGGCTGATCATTTTGGATGAACCTTTTTCCGGCTTCGACCCTGTCAATGCCAAGCTGATCACCGAGGAAATTCTTGCGCTGCGCGAGCGAGGCTCAACCATCATCTTCTCCACACACCGAATGGAGACAGTCGAAGATCTCTGCGATGATATTGCATTGATCAATCGCTCGAAGACAATCCTTGAGGGCTCGAAAAAGCAAGTAAAGGATCAGTTCCGGTCGAATACATTCCTGGTTGAACATCACGGAAACAATTTCACGCTCGATCCATCGCGTTATGAAATCCTTTCACAGAAAGTGATTGAAGGCGATTTGTATGCGACAACGATGAAAGCGCAAAGCGGAATCCGGCCAAACCAGGTCATTCGGGAGCTCATTGAAAAGACGGAGTTAAGCAGTTTCAGTGAAAAGCTTCCCAGCATGGCGGATATTTTCATCGGTTTGGTGAAGGGAGAAGACGAACTGGCCCTGCGAACCCATCTTCAGGAAGTTAATTAAGACTCGAAAACCCTATGAATAAAGTTCTACTGATCATACAGCGTGAATTTCTTAATCGCGTACAAAAAAAATCTTTCCTCCTCACCACCATCCTTGTTCCCCTGATTTTTCCTGCCATCATGGCGGTAATGATCTACATCGTCATTGAGCAATCGAAATCAACGGAAATGGAGTTAGTGCAGGTCTTGGACGAAAGCCAGCGCTTCACATTAAAGGATACGAAATACTTCAAGTTCATTCCGGCAGAAGGTCCGCTGGATTCCGCGAAAGCGCACTATGATTCCATCGCATTCGGGCTTGTGTACATTCCCCCGTTTGATATCAAAGATCCCAAAGGTTTTGTCTTCTATTCGCGTGAGAACGCAACGATTGAACAGAAAGACAACCTCGAAAGCTTTTTCGAAGAGCAGGTTCGTAACATGAAACTTGCCCAGTACAAGG
The DNA here is from genome assembly GCA_036402075.1 of Chryseosolibacter sp. Classification (GTDB taxonomy): domain Bacteria; phylum Bacteroidota; class Bacteroidia; order Cytophagales; family Cyclobacteriaceae; genus Chryseosolibacter. Next base: position 24,981 of record DASWTP010000182.1, read on the forward strand.
TTGACCAGGCCACACTCGATGCGCTGAAGACCGATATCAAGATCAGGCAGGTAACGGGTAAAGAAGAAAAGTCAAGCAACTCCGATATGATCTACATCATCGGGATGGTGCTTGGCATCCTCATCTACATGTTTGTGCTCATCTATGGTATTCAGATCATGCAGGGCGTAATTGATGAGAAAACTTCGAAGGTGGTGGAGGTTATCGTCTCATCGGTCAAGCCATTCCAGCTGATGCTGGGAAAAATTATCGGCATTGCTTCGGTAGGGCTACTGCAGTTTGTAATCTGGATTGTGCTCAGCTTTGGAGTGACGTCAGGTGTGCTGGGATACTTTGGATTAAAAACACCACAGAAACAAATGATGGAACAAGTCTCTAAACAAATGGAGTCTCAGAATCCATCCGGGATAAACATGAGTACCGATTCCGTCAGCAGCGATACTAAGATCAGCGTGGCAGGCCAGGGTCAACCCGTTCAAAACGAAATGTTGCAGAACTTTCTCTCGCTTCCCTTCACACAGATCATCCTCGTGTTCCTCTTTTATTTCCTGGGTGGTTATCTTCTCTATGGCGCTTTATTTGCCGCGGTGGGATCGGCCGTAGACTCTATCCAGGATGCGCAGCAGTTTCAATTTCCAGTGACATTGCCGTTACTCGTAGGATACCTGAGCTTGTTCATCATCGTGCTGCGACTACCGCATAGCACAGCCAGCTTCTGGCTTTCGATCATTCCTTTTACCTCACCGGTAGCGATGGTCGGCCGGATTGCCTCGGGCGTTCCACCATGGGAGCTTGCACTTTCAATGGGTTTACTGATTGCCGGATTTCTTTTCACAACCTGGATCGCAGCCCGTATTTACCGCGTGGGAATCCTGATGCATGGAACTAAAGTGAACTACAAGGTGCTGGCAAAGTGGTTTATGCAACGCGGGTAGTCCAATGACGAATTACGAATAAAGAGTGACGAGTGCTGCATCTTATATTCGTCATTTGTCATTCGTCATTCGTCATTTGTAATTCTTCATTCCCCCACCTCCTTTTACCTCTCGTCTTAATTGCATACTTTTCGGTAAACGTCTGCGTTATGTTTCCACTTTAACGTGGTGTTTCCTGCATGGCCAAAATTGGAATTGACAGTGAGTTTTATCGTAATAATCCACGGCTCAAGTGGGTTGTGCTGGCTGTTTCGTTTCTCATCAGCGTGGCATCGATCTACTATACCAACATTCTGGTTGATCAGCTAAAAGCCAGGGAAAAACGACAAGTGCAGTTGTTTGCTCGTGCGCTTGAATATACCGTGATGGAGCAGGGAACAGAGCTCATCAACTTCGTTACTGACGAAATTATTTTTGAAAACAACTCCATCCCCACCATCTGGATCAACAAAGAAGGCGAGTACTTCTACCGGAATATCGAGATCGATGAAAAAATTCCGGAAGCGAGGCGTAAGCGAATCCTGGACCGCGAAGTACAGGCGATGCGCGAAACATACGAACCGATCAAAATGACCTATCGCAACGAGCAGGGCGGCATTGAAGAATATGGTTATGTTTATTACAGAAATTCCTTCCTTCTGACGCAGCTGATCGCGTATCCTTACATTCAGCTCTCCGTGATTGCAATTTTTGGATTCATCAGCTACCTGGCGTTCAATTACAGCAAAGCTGCCGAACAAAATCGCGTGTGGGTGGGGCTCGCAAAAGAAACCGCGCATCAGCTAGGCACACCGTTGTCTTCCCTTATGGCATGGATTGAAGTGATCCGTGAAGACCCCGAGATGCGTGATAAGGGTGTGATTGATGAACTCGAAAAAGATATCCACAAGCTCAAGATCGTAACGGAACGATTTTCAAGCATCGGATCGACACCGGCCTTACGTAAAGAAAATGTCGTTCTGCTTATTAACAACGTGGTGAACTACCTGCGGCCACGGGTATCGTCAAAAATCCGTATGGACGTTTTTACGCTGTCAGACAACATCTTCGTGCTTGCCCACGCCCCCTTGTTTGAATGGGTTATTGAAAACCTGTGCAAGAATGGTGTGGATGCCATGGGAAACAGTGGCACCATCGCGATCAAGATTCTTCGCGGAAGCGATGGCAAAGTGTTCATTGACGTTAGCGACACGGGCAAAGGTATTCCTCGCTCAAAACTGGAAGCTGTCTTTAAACCAGGCTTTACCACAAAGAAACGTGGTTGGGGACTTGGCTTGACACTCGCTAAGCGGATTATCGAAACCTATCACAACGGGAAGATTTTTGTCAAGCACTCCGAGGAAGGCCAGGGCACGACTTTCCGGATTGCGCTGGATGCCGCTAGTTAATGTGCTAATAAGTTAATGTGCCAATATGCCAATGCGGTCATGCGCCTCGTATCGTCTCCCGTCTCGGGGACGATGCGCCTGTCTTTCCACAGAATGGGTAAATTTGTGTGATCAGCACGTGCATCTGTCCAGCCGCGGGGACGAAGCTCAGACTTACGCTCAATTCCGCAGAGCATTTTGCACATTTAACCCCGCGCATCGTCCTTGAAACAAGAGACGATGCTGGACAGCTGACGGAAAGATTTTTGTCAAGCACTCCGAGGAAGGCCAGGGCACGACTTTCAGGATTGCGCTGGATGCCGCTAGTTAATGTGCCAATGGATCAATGTGCCAATTAGCCAAATTAATGCACCACCGCGTTGATTCCGGCCATTGGCATATTGGCACATTAGCCAATTGGCAAATTAATATTGGGTTCCAAACCCCCAAATCCACATAATTTTCGCCCTTCCAAAAAGTCTAAAAATGCCGCCAATCCCGCTTTGTACTTATGCCTTTAAAACCTACTTTTGCGGTCGAATTTTTCTGACCTTTTAATAAACTCATAACAATGGCGAATATTGGTAAGATCACCCAGGTAATTGGCCCCGTAGTAGACGTAGCCTTTGATGGCGAAGGCTCTAAATTGCCGAACATCCTCGATTCACTCGAAGTAACGAAAGCAGACGGCACTAAAGTCGTTCTGGAATGCCAGCAGCACCTTGGCGAAGATCGCGTTAGAACGATCTCTATGGAGGGTACTGAAGGGCTGGTTCGCGGCATGAAGGTGACTGATACGGGCGCTCCTATCAAAATGCCGATCGGTGAGGACATTAAGGGTCGTCTGTTCAATGTGGTGGGTGAAGCCATTGACGGTATTAAGCAGCCAAAAGGCACCCAGAAGCTCCCAATCCACCGTGCCGCTCCTCTTTTTGAAGATCTTTCAACTTCAACTGAAGTTCTTTTTACGGGTATTAAGGTTATCGACCTTATCGAACCATACGCAAAGGGTGGTAAGATCGGGTTGTTCGGTGGTGCCGGTGTGGGTAAGACCGTATTGATCCAGGAATTGATCAACAACATCGCGAAAGCATATTCTGGTTTGTCAGTATTTGCCGGTGTGGGTGAAAGAACACGTGAAGGTAACGACCTTCTCCGCGAAATGATTGAAGCTGGTATCGTTAACTATGGTGAAGAATTCATGAAGTCTCTCCACGCTGGTGGATGGGATCTTTCAAAAGTTGACGAAGAAAAACTTAAAGACTCAAAAGCAACATTCGTGTTCGGTCAGATGAATGAGCCTCCTGGGGCACGTGCTCGTGTGGCGCTTTCAGGCTTGACTGTTGCTGAATACTATCGCGATGGTGATGGACAAGGCAAAGGCCGCGACATCCTCTTCTTCGTAGATAACATCTTCCGTTTCACACAAGCTGGTTCTGAAGTATCTGCGCTTTTAGGTCGTATGCCTTCAGCGGTAGGTTATCAGCCAACACTTGCAACGGAAATGGGTGCGATGCAAGAGCGTATCACTTCAACGAAGAATGGTTCGATCACATCTGTACAGGCCGTTTACGTACCTGCCGATGACTTGACTGACCCTGCTCCTGCTACAACGTTTGCTCACTTGGATGCCACAACCGTATTGAGCCGTAAGATCTCTGAGCTTGGTATCTACCCTGCGGTGGATCCTTTGGATTCAACATCGCGTATCCTCCGTCCGGAGATCGTTGGTGAAGAACACTACAACTGTGCTCAGCGCGTAAAAGGAATTCTCCAACGTTACAAAGAACTTCAGGATATCATCGCTATCCTTGGTATGGATGAATTGAGTGATGAAGATAAGCTTGTTGTTTCTCGCGCAAGACGTGTACAGCGTTTCTTGTCACAACCTTTCCACGTAGCGGAAGCGTTTACAGGTTTGAAGGGTGTGCTTGTGGATATTAAAGATACGATCAAAGGTTTCAACGCGATCATGGATGGTCAGTACGATCACCTTCCTGAAATGGCATTCAACCTTGTAGGTTCTATCGAGCAAGCGGTGGAGAAGGGTGAGAAGATGTTAGCCGAGGCTCGCGGATAAGATTGATTTTAGATTTGAGATTTTAGATTTAAGATTTTAGGGGATGTGTTGGATTGAATATTTGCCCGCACAACATCTAAAATTCGTGGTTGAAAGATCTCAAAGTGGCGAGAGCCCCAATTCTAAAATCAAAAATCTAAAATCTTAAATAGTCATTTATGTATTTAGAAATATTAACACCTGAAAAGAAGGTCTACGAAGGAAACGTAACATCAGCTACCTTCCCGGGTTCGGATGGTTCTTTCCAGGTATTGGATAACCACGCTCCACTGATCAGCTTGCTGAAGGAAGGAATCGTGGAATATAAATCAAAGGAAGCCAACGCAAGCCTGACAATCACCGGTGGTGTGGTTGAGGTGCTGAAGAATAAGGTTGTGCTTCTGGCGGATGGAGTAGTTGCGTAGAGGCTATGGCTTTTGGCTATGGCCATGGCTAAGTCTCCAGACGAAAACAATTGTCAAACGAAGGACCCAGTTTATCGCTGGGTCTTTTTTTGTTTCAACAATCTAATGTGATGAATCTAAAACTACGCACGCACAAGCCATAGCTATAGCCATCAGCCATAGCCCACCGCTCTCCAGGCTGAAAGAATTATCAAAAAAAGGACCCAGTTGATCACTGAGTCTTTTTTGTTTCAACAATCTACTGTGATGAATCTAAATTACGCACGCACAAGCCATAGCTATAGCTATAGCCATCAGCCATAGCCTATTGCTCTGCGATCCACTTAATAAAGAACACCACGCCAATGACAAGTGCGATTACACTGGCTATCCAAAACACCGAGTTAACCCCTCCGAAAAAGCTTAACGTGAGCGCCACGGCTCCAAAGATGATCGCCATCTTAAGATTATAGTCAAGCGCCTTTGTTTCCTTGGATATCGGGCCATCGCCTTTCTTATTTTTCAAATAGTTTTTGATCTCGGTTTTTACCGCCTTCCGCAATTCCTTTTTTTCTGACTTTGACATGTCAGCATACTTTTTTGTATTGGTCTTGGCAACCGGTGCAGGTGTCGTTTCATTCACTGAGGCAACTATGTTTTCCTCGGATAATAAAAGTGGACTTGCTTCTGCGTTTTTTGTCTCTATAGCACGCGCTTCTGCAGATGATGGCTCTGTCGTGGCAACAAGTCTTTCGGCTTCAGCTTTCTTTCTTCCGCTGTTGTAGTCGTAATAATCGAAGTTGTAGGTGTACTTCGGAGTTGAACACGATGCGAGTATTAGCACACTCACAACCATGGTTACAAGGTGTTTCATAAGATTATTGGTTTGTTTTGGTTCCTGAAAAGGTCACAGGTTACCTGTTGCCAGTCCCAGCCCACTCGATAAGGCTTGTCGGCCACCCGAGGCTCGGCAACTGGAAATCATCTGAGTTTGATCTACTTGTGACGTTTAAAAAGAGAAAAAAATCGTTCCATGAAACGTTTCTCGAACTGCCAGAAGAAGTTGAACTGGCCAAAAATGAATCCGTACACGAGTAAAATAATATTATAAAGGGGTAAAATGAAGATGTAATAAAGCACAGTGGCAGTCGTGGTGTTGCCTTCTTCGCCCGCCAGGAATGTGAGGATCGGTTTCTTCAAAAACATTACGGTGAAACCTGTGCACGCGAAGACAACCAGGATCAGGATTACCTGCCATCCGTTCTTCACGTTCCACCGCGACTTAAGCTTATCGATCCAACGAGGCATGAAAAGTTCGCACCGGGTTGCAAGGTGCCAGGTTAAGGTTGAAAGTACGGTTCGTGCGCGGCCTCATATAAGAGTTAAAGGCAATTGCTTGTCAAAAACGTTCCACAATATAGGACGCGTTTGGGAATTTTTCATAGCTAAAGTCCCTCCCAATAGACCGTTTCGGGAACATCTGCTTCCAGTACCATGGGCTCTTTTTTAACCGGATGCACGAACTCGAGCCTTCGGGCATGCAGGCAAATGGATCCATCACCGTTGGCCTCGTCATCGCCATATTTTATATCTCCCTTGATGGGACAATTGATCGATGCCAGTTGTACCCTGATCTGGTGTGGGCGTCCTGTGACCGGTCGGACCTCCAGCAGATAACCGCCTCCATGTTTACCAATCACGTGATAGCTCAATTCCGATCGCAGTGCTCCAGCCGTCTCATTTTTGTAAGCGGTGGTCTTATTCTTTTTTTCATCTTTCATAAGCCAATGAATGAGTACTCCGCTTTCGTTTGCGGGCTTCTTCCGGACGATGGCCCAGTATGTCTTCCGGGTTTCTCGCTCGCGGAACTGCGCTGTCATGCGCTCAAGGGCTTTGGAGGTGCGTGCGAGCACAACAAGCCCGCTTACAGGCCTGTCAATACGGTGCACAAGGCCAAGGAAAACAGCACCAGGCTTTCCGTACTTTTCCTTAACATATTCTTTACACAGGTCAACCAAAGGAACGTCTCCGGTCTCATCACCTTGCACTAAAACGCCAGCACTCTTATTCACAACCAATAAATGGTTGTCTTCAAAAACGATGGAAAATTTCTGTTTAGACTTTGTCAAGCACGCATTTTTACGAATTCCGCAATCAAAGTTAAAAATAGAACAAAGTAACTTTAATTGTATTGGATGATTAGCTTTGTATTTGTATCATTATTGTATGACTCGCAAAATCCTTCTACCTGTCGCTCTTGTTTCAATCTTTGTCCTGGCGTCCTGCAAGCAAGAGGAAAATCGAATTTTACGTGCCGAAAATGATTCTCTTCGTGGTGAGCTCGTTTCCCGCAATGACATGGTGGCCGTAATGAAGGATGTAAAATTTCTGATCGATTCGATCGACCTTAGTCGCAAAGCCCTGCGCGCTGACCTCAATGATGGCATGACCTATGACAACTTTGATGATCGTTTGAAAGACATCAATTCATACGTTAAAGAAACACAGGCTCGCTTAACCAAAGTCGAAAAACAACTGGGCAACTCGAACAGGAATGCAAACGCTTACATGATGATGGTTGATGCGTTGAAGAGCGAGCTGAGCATCCGCATCCAGGAAGTAGCATCACTTGAAACTGCGGTATCGGAATTCAAAAAAGAAAACGAAGGCCTGATGAACCAGGTAAAACTGCAACAAGCGGAAATGGCCGACATGCAGCAAAAGATCGAGGAGAAACAGCAGGAGCTGGCAATTCTTGATGCAAAAGTGAAGGAAATGGTGGGCACCTTTAAGATGACTGAGGCTGATGCCTACTTTGCGCGTGCCCAGGCGGTTGAAGAAGCCGCTAATCGCACCCGACTAGCGCCACGCAAAAAGAAGGAAACTTACCGCGAAGCCCTTGAGCTATATAAGAAGGCTTTATCCCTTGGAAAAAAAGAAGCGCAGGCGCGAATTACAAAGCTGGAGGCGAAGGTAAAGTAACGTGCTCAAGTGGGTATGTGTTCATGTACTCATGTAAGTTGCATCGTCTTTGCTTTTCGCAGATTAACAATTGGCAGGCGCAGGAACATGAGCACCTGGGCACCTGACCACACGAGCACCTTAATCTTTAAATTCAGACGTGAAATGAAACTGAATATCCGGGAAATTATCCTGCACCATTTGCAGCCACGCGCGTGACTCGGCCATAAACACCAGCTTATCGTCTTTATCGCGGGCAATGTGTCGTTGTTTGGAGTCGATAAACTCTGCCAGCTTCTTCGGATCCTTTGACGAGATCCAACACGCCTTGTAAATGTTCTGCGGTGCAAACTGAACCGTTGCGCTGTATTCGTTCTTGAGGCGAAACTGGATTACTTCAAACTGAAGCGCACCAACAACACCCACAACTTTTCGTTTACCAAGCTCGTACGTGAAAAGCTGCGCCACACCTTCCTCCATCAGCTGAAGCAAACCTTTCTCAAGCTGTTTGGTTTTCATCGCATCGAGGTTGATCACTTCTTTAAAGATTTCGGGAGAGAAACTTGGAATGCCGGTATACAAAAGTTTCTCGCCTTCGGTAAGCGTATCGCCAATTTTCAAGTTGCCAGTATCATAAATACCTACAATGTCGCCCGGCCATGCTTCATCAACCGTTTCGCGATCCTGAGCCATGAAGGCGGTAGCATTTGAAAATCGTACGCTCTTCTCATGACGCACATGGTAGTAGTTGCTTCCGCGTTCGAACTTGCCCGAGCAAATGCGTAAGAAGGCAATTCTATTCCTGTGTTTTGGATCCATGTTTGCGTGAATCTTAAACACAAATCCCGAAAATTTATTTTCTTCTGGTTCAACTATTCTGAGCGTAGTCTCGCGTGGCACTGGCGGAGGAGCAATACGAATGAATGTATCCAGCAATTCCTTCACGCCAAAATTATTCACGGCACTGCCAAAAAATACCGGGGCAACTTTTCCGTTCAGGTAGTCTTGCACATTGAAATCGGGGTAAACTCCTTCGATCAATTCCACATCTGCGCGAAGCTGCCTGGCGTTATTTTCGCCAACGTAATCGTCAAGCGCAGTATCATTGATGTCGTTGATTTCAATTCCTTCCTCAACTTTCACCTTGCTGGGCGTGAATAAGTGAAGGCTTTTTTCGTACAAACTGTAAACGCCTTTAAACGTCTTACCCATGCTGATTGGCCAGCTCAACGGACGCACTTTGATGTTCAGCTTTTCTTCGATCTCGTCAAGAAGTTCGAATGGGTCGCGTCCTTCCCGGTCGAGTTTATTAATAAAACAGATCACCGGGGTGTTTCTCATCCGGCAAACCTCCATCAGTTTTTCAGTCTGGATTTCCACGCCTTTCACACAGTCAATGACCATGATCACACTGTCCACTGCGGTAAGTGTCCGGTAGGTGTCTTCAGCAAAATCCTGGTGACCAGGTGTATCGAGCAAGTTGATTTTAACGTCCTGGTAGTTGAATCCCATCACAGACGTGGCAACCGAGATTCCGCGTTGCTTCTCAATTTCCATCCAGTCAGAACGCGCGTGATCTTTAATCTTGCTCGACTTCACCGCACCGGCTTTCTGAATCGCCCCACCGAAGAGCAAAAGCTTCTCCGTAAGGGTTGTTTTCCCAGCATCGGGGTGACTGATGATTCCGAATGTCCGTCTTTTCTCTATTTCCTGTTCGAGCGCCATGGTTACGTTGATTCGTTGATTCGTTAATCCGTTGATTAGTTTCTGCGTTTTTTCAATTCAACGGATCTCACGGCTACTCCTTCCTGATGAATTCTGTAAAATTCACATCTTTGAAAGATCGTGCCGGGAATAAAAACAGGCAAAAGTAGTAAAATGTCACCGATCAGAAGATTTTAATTCTAAATTGGAAGCAAAACCATTGACAATGAAATTCAGACGCTTTGGAAGGACCGGGTGGAATGTTAGTGAGATCGGCTACGGAATGTGGGGATTAGCTGGCTGGACCGGCACGGACTCCGCAGAAGTTATGCAAGCTCTTGAACGCTCGATCGAACTTGGCTGCAATTTTTTCGATACAGCCTGGGGTTATGGCGCGGGAAAAAGCGAGCAGATCCTTGGGGAGATTGTAAAGAAACATTCGAACAAGCGTCTTTATTGCGCGACTAAAATTCCACCAAAGAATTTTAAATGGCCCAGTAAACCCACCTACACACTCGAAGAATGCTTTCCTGCCAGCCACATCGTTGAATACACCGAAAAGAGCTTGAAGAATCTTGGTGTCGATCGCATTGACCTTCAGCAGTTTCATGTGTGGGAAGATAAATGGCATGACCACGATGAGTGGAAGACCGCATTAGACAAGCTGAAACGTGAAGGAAAAATTCGTTTCATCGGCATTAGTGTGAATCGCTGGGAGCCGAACAACGTTTTGAAAACGCTGGAGACCGGACTCATCGATTCTGTTCAGGTGATTTACAACATTTTTGATCAGGCTCCTGAAGATAAGCTTTTCCCCCTTTGCAGGAAACTTGACATCGGAGTGATTGCGCGCGTGCCATTTGACGAGGGATCGTTGACGGGTACACTTACCAAAGACACCGTTTTTCCAAAAGATGACTGGCGGTCAACGTATTTTGTTCCTGAAAATTTGAAATCGAGTGTTGAACATGCCGATGCACTCAAACCGTTAATCCCATCCGGTATGACGATGCCGGAAATGGCGCTGCGTTTTATCCTTGCCAATGACGATGTTCACACCATCATTCCGGGGATGCGAAAAGTTCGCAACGTTGAGGCTAACATCGGCACGAGCGATGGCCGGATGCTTGACAATAGTTTAATGACCAAATTGAAAGATCATCGTTGGGACAGAACACCAACGGAATGGTCGCAGTAGCAAAGCTTAAGGCAAAAAGGCATAAAGCTTAAAGCTTGTGACGTGTATATCCGAGAATAGGGCTTTTGGGTTTCACTGCCGCGCTAAATTTGTCGCGACAACCAGATCAAACTGGCCGCTTCTGATTTCTGTCTTAAGCTTTATGCTTTCTCCAATGACGATGTGCACACCATCATCCGGGGAATACGAAAGGTGGGCAACGTAGAAGCGACCTACACCTCACGACCTCGTCACCTCGAGTCTACGCATTCGCTATGAAACGCTGGAATCACTATCGCGAGGTTATGCCTAAAAGCCAACTACGATGTGCCTTGTCACAGTGCCTGCGCAGTACCTCTCGATAGTTATTTTGTCATTTTATAGTGCTGACGCAGACTCGAGGTGACGTTCTTACTAGGTTATAGTAAACACCAATGATCTCCAAGGGGAGCGGAAAGCGAATGCGACTAGCTTCTCAGTCTTTCGGCTTAATTCTTCTTTTTCGTAGCCGGTGTCGCAGCCTTTTTCTGCTGCCCTGGAGCATATGGCGCGGCTGACTTGCTTCCTGTAGACTTCTTCACCTGACCGGGAGCTGCCTTTGCTGGAGTTGTCTGCTTCTTGGCCTGCCCCGGAGGCACCTTAACCACCACGCATGACGATAAGCCAATCATCGCTACAAATACAAGAACATGCAATTTTTTCATTTAAAGCTTCGTTTTGCTGCAAGTATAGTCCAAAGCGGCAATGGATCGGAGACGGTGTATGTTAATCGCCCACTCTGCCTAAAAACTGATGATTTTACAGCCAAAAACGATAAAACGACAATGCAAATGAAGGTTGCTGGCTCATTCCTGTCATTGTGACACACTTTTGGCAGACTTTCGCCAATGGTATAAGTATTGATCAGCTGGTATTAAATTTTTAAGAAAAGCAGAACACAACTTTAATCCTGTAAATATCATGGGCAAAATTATTGGAATAGATCTAGGAACCACTAACTCATGCGTTGCCGTAATGGAGGGTAATGAGCCCGTGGTAATTCCTAACAGCGAGGGTAGAAGAACGACCCCGTCTGTTGTAGCATTTTTGGACGATGGAAAAGGTGAGCGTAAAGTAGGAGACCCTGCTAAACGCCAGGCCATCACAAACCCAAAAAATACCATTCAATCGATCAAACGTTTCATGGGCAAAAAGCATGATGACGTAACCGGTGAGATGAAAATGGTTTCATACCAGGTTGAGCGTGGCAACAATGACACGGTTCGCGTTCGCATTGGCGATCGTCTATACACCCCGCAAGAACTTTCAGCAATGATTCTTCAGAAAATGAAGTCAACCGCTGAAGACTACCTGGGCACAACCGTATCTGAGGCCGTGATCACAGTTCCTGCATACTTCAATGATGCAGAACGTCAGGCAACCAAAGAAGCTGGCCAGATCGCAGGTTTGGATGTAAAACGTATTATCAACGAGCCTACCGCGGCAGCACTTGCTTACGGTATGGATAAGAAACATAAAGACATGAAGATCGCAGTGTACGACCTTGGTGGTGGTACCTTCGATATTTCAGTTCTTGAACTTGGCGATGGCGTATTCGAAGTTAAATCAACCAATGGTGACGTTCACCTCGGGGGTGATGATTTTGACCAGCGCATTATGAACTGGCTCGCTGACGAGTTCAAGAAAGATGAAAATGTAGACTTGAGAAAAGATCCAATGGCTCTTCAGCGCTTGAAAGAAGCTGCTGAAAAAGCAAAGATCGAATTGTCAAGCTCGCAGGAGACTGAAATCAACCTTCCATACATCACATCAATCGATGGTGTTCCGAAACACCTCGTGAAGAAGTTAAGCCGCGCGAAATTCGAGCAGCTTGTGGACGACCTTGTACGCAGAACGCTTGAACCTTGCCGCAAAGCCGTGGAAGATGCAGGTATCAGTGTGGGTCAGATCGATGAAGTAATTCTTGTAGGTGGATCGACACGTATCCCTCGCATCCAGGAAGAGGTAGAAAAATTCTTCGGCAAAAAACCTTCGAAAGGTGTTAACCCTGACGAAGTGGTTGCGATTGGTGCTGCAATCCAGGGTGGTGTCTTGACCGGTGAAGTGAAAGATGTGCTCCTCCTGGACGTTACTCCACTCTCATTAGGTATCGAAACACTGGGTGGCGTATTCACCCGATTGATCGAATCAAACACCACCATCCCAAGCAAGAAGTCAGAGGTGTTCTCTACTGCTGCCGACAATCAGCCTTCGGTTGAGATCCACGTACTTCAGGGTGAAAGACCGATGGCCAAGGATAACCGCAGCATCGGACGATTCCACCTCGATGGAATTCCACCCGCACCACGCGGAGTGCCTCAGGTAGAAGTTACTTTCGATATCGATGCGAACGGTATTCTTCATGTGTCTGCAAAAGACAAGGGAACTGGCAAGGAGCAAAAGATCAGGATTGAAGCATCTTCTGGCTTGACTGACGCTGAAATTCAGAAAATGAAGCAGGAAGCTCAGGCTAATGCTGAGGGCGACAAGAAAGCGAAAGAGCGCATCGAGAAAATCAATCAGGCAGACTCACTGATCTTCCAAACTGAAAAGCAGTTGAAGGAATATGGTGCGAAGCTGTCGGACGGAAACAAGACTGCGATCAACAGTGCACTTGAGAAGTTGAAGAATGCACATAAGAACCAGGATGTTGAAGCAATTGATGTGTCCATGAACGAGCTTAACAACGCATGGCAGGCTGCTGCAACCGAAATGTACCAGGGTGGTGCACAACCTAATGGCGGTCCTTCGGCAAATGCCGGAGCGCAGGGTGGCTCAACCGGTGCAGGTCAAAACAATGACGTCTCGGATGTGGAATACGAAGAAGTAAACGACAACAAGAAGTAGTAGGTAGTAGTTATATTCCAAAATAAAAGGCCTCTGAGAAATCAGAGGCCTTTTTGATTTTTATCGGTTGGACGAGGCTTAACGGCCGGGAAGTTGTTTTGGAACAGGGCCATGCGCATCCCGATCGAGGATCTTGGCAATCCAGGCCAGGATTAAGGCAGAGATAATGAACACCATGTGTATGATGATCTCGTACTGCAGGGCATCAAGACCCTTTCCGGTCTCCGTTTCCGAATGAATGTCAATGAATGTCTTCAAAAGATGCACACCCGAAATAGAGGCAAGTGAAGTTGCCAGTTTTACTTTTAACCGGTCTGCATCCAGGTGGTCGATCCAGTGAGGACGGTCCTCCTGTTGATCGAAGTCGATCTTACTGGTAAAAATTGAGTAACCACCAATGATCACAATAACAAGCAAGTTCATCACCATGGAGATGTCGATAAGGCCGAGGATTCCGAGCATCACCTGCACCTCCGTTAATCGCTGGATGTTAAGGGCGATGTTGGTCAGTTCCTCCATGAATTTGTACACGTACAATCCAGAGCCTACAATAAGACCCAGGTAAACTGGTGCCTGGAACCACCTGGAGAAGAATACCAGGAATTCTACAATGCTTTCAATCGATTTGTTAACCTTTCGTCCAAGGCTCATAGTTAGTCGGGGTTTGGAGCTTCAAAAATATAATTTTCTATGAAATAATTCCGTAGGCCAAAAAGATGGTTTTGCGCAACCTATTCGGTATTTTGAGTGTGAAATGCAGTTCCTGCTGTTTCTGAGAAAATCCGCCTTACGCCTGTCCATCGCCCGACTTGTAATGGTCGTGGCATCGATCGGGCTCTCTTTCCTATCACCTTTCCCTTCAGGCGCACCTCAAACTTTTAAAACCGAATTTCACGTAGAAATCCGCCCCCGGGTTACATCAGCGTTCCGCGTCCCTTTGCTGAAACAGAGTTTGTGGAACCCTCCTTACCTGATTGCATTTACGCAGAAGGCAGTTCGTTCCGATCTCCATTGCCAGCAATGCCTCACGGTGTTTGTCCGTAAGCTCTCCCCACCGGACGGGCGCATTGGGCACCACATCAAAACATGCGCTGGTGAGGCCGACCCGCACCATTTCGGCTAGTTCATACCAGTGAGAATCATTCTGTGTTAGGATCTGAAGGCGTCTTCAAATCCCATTACCCTTTTCCAATTCTTCTATGAAAAAAATAAAAAGCTTTTTCAGGCTCATGGGCCTGACAATATTGGTCATACTTGCAATGTGCGGAGTCGGATTTCTGGGAGCACTATTTCCTATCAATCGCGACCAGCAAAACAAACCGATAACTGTTGAACGCAAGGATGAGCTTAGCGATGAGCAGAACGAAGGCGGACTCAAAGACTAGCGACTGAACAGTTGTTCGCAAAAAATAACTTTTCAAACTGCCCCCTTATATCCCGGCAGTACTTAAATTTGCGCGCTTGAAAAAACCATTGTTATGCTAGTAATGAAATTCGGAGGAACGTCTGTCGGCAAGCCCGAACGGATGAAAAAGATTGCAAACCTTGTGACTTCAACTCCGGGTAAAAAGATTGTCGTACTCTCAGCCCTCTCGGGCACAACCAATGCCCTGGTGGCTATCGGTGATAATCTCACTGCCGGAAGAGCAGCTAAGGCGGAGGAAGAGATTGCGACACTCGAAAAACATTACCATGCGTTCATAAAAGAACTATATGAAAGTGAAGCCTTCCAGGCTATCGGGCAGGAAATTGTTAGCCGCTATTTCATTCTTATCCGCCTGCTTGCTGCAGGGCAGTTTGATATAAAGAGCTATCGCGAACTGCTGGCGCAGGGCGAGCTGATCTCAACCGAACTCTTCTACCAGCACCTGCAGGAACGCAAGATCAGCTCGCGCTTGTTGCCTGCATTGCACTTCATGTCAATTGATGAAAATGAGGAGCCGGAGCTCGAAAAAATTTCGACACGCTTGAAGCCCCTGGTGACTTCACTTACCAACATCGACATCATCATCACGCAAGGCTACATTTGCCGTAACCATCGCAACGAGATCGACAACCTGAAACGCGGTGGCAGCGATTACACGGCTTCGCTGGTGGGTGCCGCGATCCGTGCCGAAGAAGTTCAAATCTGGACTGACATTGATGGCATGCACAACAACGATCCTCGCATTGTGAAGAAAACTGTTCCCATCTCCGAACTCACCTTCGATGAAGCTTCGGAGCTTGCCTACTTTGGAGCGAAAATCCTTCACCCTTCCACCATTGTTCCGGCACAGAAATACAACGTGCCTGTGCGGTTGAAAAATACCATGGATGAAAAAGCCCCGGGTACGATCATCACCAGCAAAGGAACGGAAGGAAGTTTCAAGGCTGTTGCCGTGAAGGATGGCATCACGGCCATCAAGATCAAGTCGTCACGGATGCTCATGGCGTATGGTTTTTTGAGGCGTGTATTTGAAGTCTTCGAAAACTATAAAACTCCGATCGACATGATTACCACATCGGAGATTGCAGTGGGGCTCACCATCGACAACGACAGCAACCTGGCAGCCATTGAAAACGAATTGAAAAAATTCGGATCGATTGAAGTTGATAAAGACCAGGCTATTATCTGTATTGTTGGAAATAAGATTGTGGAACAGAAAGGTGTCCTTGAAAAACTCTTTGCTTCGCTTTCGGAAATTCCGGTGAAGATGGTCTCCTGCGGAGGCAGTGTCAACAACGTTTCTGTTCTGGTCGACAAACAATACAAAGAAAAAGCGCTGAACGCTTTGAATGAAGGATTGTTTGGATTGAAGTAATATGCCAATGAGTCAATTAGCCAATATGCCAATGGGAAGTAATTGTTTCATTGGCATATTGGCACATTGGCTAATTAATTATTCCGCTCTCATGCTATTCACTGGATTTTCTTTCGCAGCGCGGATTGCCTGGTAGCTGATCGTAAGCAAGGCGATGATCAGCGAAATAATTCCCGAGATCAAGACGTAGGTTGCGTCAATGGTAATCCGATTAGCGAATCCATTAAGCCAATCGTTCGCGAAATACCAGGCCAGCGGAGTAGCCAGCGCAAAAGCGATCATCACCAGAAGCGTAAAATCTTTAGACAAAAGAACGAACACCTGTGGAATGGATGCGCCCATTACTTTGCGAATGGAAATTTCTTTTGCCCGTTGCTCCGCAGTATAAGCGGCAAGACCAAACAAGCCGAGGCATGCGATACTGATGGCCAGGAAGGTGAACACCAAAATGATCTGGCTCATTCGCTGCTCGGCACGGAACATCAGGTCGAAATTTTCATCGAGAAAAGTGTATTCGAACGGTGCATCGGCAGCGTGCTTCTTCCAGATTTCTTCCAGCGTTTGAATCTGCTCCTGCGTGTTTCCGGGCGCGAGCCGGATCGCCATCTCGAAGTTCGGTTCGGAGCCCAGCAGAACGGCCATTGGCCGTACCACGTCTTTCAAGCTCTGGTAGTTGAAATCTTTCATCACACCAATTACTTTCAGCGGAGTTGGCGGATCGGAGCGATAGCTGAGAACGACTGCCTCGTCAAGGTTCGTGTATCCCATCTGATTCCATGCTGCTTCATTGAGTATAATCGCAGCGGTGTCGCTCTTAAATTCTTTCGAATAAAATCTTCCCTGTGCCATTTCGTATCCCATGGTCTTAAGATGGTCATGATCCACCTGGTAAACGTGCAGCAGGAAATCCTGTTCGGACCCTCCCTTTCTGAAGGCACTGGTCCACGACACACGAGGGGGAAGATTGTTGGCGAAGCTTGCTCCTTTAAATGAAGGATGCGAAGCCAACTCGTTCTTGAACGCTTGCGAATTTTTGGCGAGTGAAAATGTGTGAAGCAGGTCCACAACATTCTCTTTATCGAACCCCAGGTTCTTTTCCTGCATGAACCTCAGTTGATTGTACACCACAAGGCTTCCAAAAATCAACGCGATCGAAATAACAAACTGGAATACAACAAGGGAATTGCGAAGCGCGGAATTTTTGAATCCTGACCTAACCTTTCCTTTCAACACTTCTGTGGGCTTAAATGCCGTGAGGTAGAAAGCAGGGTAACTTCCTGCGATCAAGCCAACCAACAGAGCAAATCCGAGCAGCGAAATGATTACAATGGGGTTGGTAAAGACGGAGAAAGAAAGTTGCTTGCCTGAGAGCAGATTAAAGGCATCGAGTGAAAGCGCAATGATACCGATGGCTAAAAGCGTTGAAATAAAACTGTACAACAACGACTCTGCCACAAACTGAAAGATGAGGCGTGAACGGAACGCGCCAATCGTTTTTCTTACCCCAACTTCCTTCGCGCGGTTTGCTGAGCGCGCTGTCGACAAATTCATGAAGTTGATGCACGCTACCAGGATGATGAATGCAGCAACAACGCCAAAAATGTACAGGTATTGAATGTTTCCATTGGGAACAAACTCATCAGACAAATTCGAACGCAGGTGAATATCAAGCATGGGCTGAATAAAGAGCCCGAAGTCGTTGCCCTGCGCTTTGAACTCCTTGAAGGAAATGCCGACATACTTCTCAATCTCCGCTCCAATGTTTGTCTCCGCTAATTTGTTGAGCTGTTCCTTAACGGAAGCAAGCTGCTTATTGTCGCGGATTTTGAAATACGTGTAAAGGTTATTGGAGGTCCATTGGGTATTACGCATGTACTCCCACGATTCACCCGACAACACAATGTCAAACTGGATGTGCGAATTCGCTGGCGCATCTTTCACGACACCGGTAACTTCACACGCTGTTTTATCAGATCCCCGGAACATAATCTTTCCGATCGGATCTTCTTCTCCAAAGTATTTCTTGGCCACCGATTCGGTGACGACAATTTTATTTGTGCCCTTTAAGAAGGTTTCGGGATTCCCTTTCACTACCGCGAATGAAAAGAACCTGAAGAAATTTGAATCTGCTACTGCAACATTCTGCTCCGTGAAATGCTTGTCTCCATAGCCCATAGGCATAGTGCGCCACACACCAACCCGAACCGTTTCTTCAATTTGCGGAATACCTTTCTGGATTGCTTCGGCCACAGGGGCAGGTGACGTGGCAATCTCCATGGCTGTGCCCTGAAGACGACCCGAACACACAATACGATACATTCGATCCGCATCACCATGCATTTTGTCGTAGCTCGTTTCATCTACGATGTACGTTATAATAATGAGCGTGGCTGCGATCCCAACACTGAGACCTGCGATGTTGATAAAAGAATAGCCCTTCTGGCGGAGCATGATCCGGAGGGCAGTCTTGAAGTAATTTTTGATCATTAGGATGGGGCGGTTACTAGCTCTCAGACGTATTCCGGCAATCCGAGGTTGCACCCAATTACGATGTTTGATTTTCCTGGAGAAAAAGCGGTTTCTTAGAAGGTCGGTGTGGCCTGAACGTTTCGAAACTGCACGAATTACGTTCGGTGGCGAACACTTTTACTGTACCAGTTGCCTCAACGCAATCTCAAATGAGGTCTGTGCGATGCCTGTCTTTTTTTGGTTCGTGGCATGGGACTTAACAAGGGCGCTTCGGATCGTTTGCGAGATGTCGTTGAATATTGAGGCATCATCCATCCGAACTTCGTTCTCCATGAAGTATGCGAACACACGTGCCATGCCGCAGTTTGCAATGAAGTCCGGAATGACAGAAAATTTTTCATCGGCATACAAACCGGTGGGCCCAAAGAAGATCTCAGGGTCAGAGAACGGCACGTTAGCACCGCATGAAAACACCTCGAGCCTGGAAGCCATCATCCGGTCCACCTGGTCTTTAGTAATGAGTCGGGATGCGGCAGCCGGAATAAAAATTTCGAAGTCAAGGTCCCAGATCTTTTTGTTAACGACATCAAACGGAAGAATGTCATCGGAGACAAGCTTGTTACCATTTCGGTTTACAACAAGATCAGTTACTTCTTCGAGTGTATAACCCTTTTGGTTGATCACTCCGCCCTCATGGCTGACGATGCCAACCACTTTAACACCGAGCTGGGCAAGATAAAAACCAGCGGCAGCGCCAACATTTCCCCAACCCTGCACCACAGCACGTTTCCCTTCAAGCTGACCGCCCCACAATTCATAGTAGTGTTTCACAGCCTGCGCCACACCGTAGCCCGTGCACATGTCGGCAATGGTATATTTCTTTTTCAGCGATGGAGAGAAACGTTCGTCTTCGATAACTTTTACAACGCCCTGACGAAGCTGGCCAATGCGATTCACTTTCTGCGCTTCCGTTGGTTTGTAATGTCCGGTGAACACACCTTCCTGCGGATGCCAAATGCCCACATCTTCCGTGATCGGAATTACTTCATGAATTTCATCAATGTTAAGGTCGCCTCCCGTTCCGTAATAATATTTTAGGAGTGGCATGACAGCTGCGTACCAGCGTTGCAAGACGCCAGCTTTGCGCGGATCGGCAGGATTAAAGTTAATTCCGGATTTCGCACCACCGATTGGCGGACCAGACACCGTGAATTTCACCTCCATGGTCTTCGCAAGCGACTCAACTTCACGTTTATCCAAACCAGCGCGCATACGTGTTCCTCCACCCGCTGCCCCGCCCCGAAGCGAGTTGATCACAACCCAGCCCTCCGCTTCGGTTTCGGAGTCTTTCCATTCAAATACGATCTCGGGCCGCTTATTCTCAAACTTTTGGAGTAACTCTTTCATTGGGATTGTTGTCAAAACAAAACGGTGGCAAAGATAGAAAAATGGCGATGGGTCTTGGTAATTTTCACTTAGAATCAGACCGGTATTTATAAAATGCTATCGCAAAACTTCAGAAAGTTTATGCCCTCATCGCGAAACATTGCGGCCATGGCGTCATTGCGGCTAAAGCGATCAGACTTGAAGGCAAGTTAGGACTTGAATGATAACCGCTCTGACCGGTCTTTGCCGATAGCAGCCTCAGTGATTACGGCAACTCGTTTTTTACCGCTATGCCGCGGTGTACGCCATGTTTCGCTATGAGTTCGCCCGAACCTCAGAAAGAAGACAATACTTCGAGGGCTAATAGGCAACAGCCTTTCAAAATCCAATCATTGTTCCACCACTTGAATCACGTGAAGCCCGCGTTACACTTTTCAACGCGTTCACTTCTCCCCTCACCCGCAGAACGCCAAGAAATGCAAACACCATCGCTTCTTTGAACTTGATGACATTTTCGTCTGGCAGAATGAGCGAGATGTTGTCGCCCCCATGGTCAAGCAGGCGCGACATGAAAAACCGGTTGAACGCACCGCCCCCCGTGCACATAACGGTCACGTTGTCTTTCGGAGTACCTATGGCGCTGATGATCTCTTTCGCTGCCGATTCGACCAGTGTGGCCATTCGATCCTTGATCGGAATTTTTTTCTGATCGATCAATGGCTTGATCTGCTTTTCGAACAATTCGCGACCGATCGATGGTCTTTTTTTGCGAATCGCCTTATAAATCGAATCCAGCTTCCGTAACAACTCTTTGTTTACTTCACCATCGCCCGCCATGTCCCCGTCCTTATCGTATTCCTTACCTGATTTCTCCGCCAGGTAATTCAGACCCATGTTGCAAAAGCAAATGTCGTAGGCAACGCGAACGCCATTCACGTCCATGGAGAGGTTGGCAATGCCGCCCAGGTTAAGGCAAACATCGAATTCAGAAAACAAGAATTTGTCTCCGGCAGGAACGAGAGGTGCTCCTTCACCATTCAACGCTACATCGAGGCTTCTGAAATCATATATGACTGGAAGTTGGGCGAAAGCGTGAAGGTCATTACCGTTACCGAGCTGAAAAGTGAATTTGCGTTTCGGCTGATGATAAATGGTGTGACCATGAGACGCAATGAAATCCACGCTCAAGGCATGCTTGTCGAGAAATGCGCGGCAGGCCTTGCCAAGAAATGCTCCGTAAGCATGGTCAAGTTCCAGCAGATCCTCGGTCTTCAGCTTGTGTGCGGCAGAAAGTTTTTCCTTCCATGCTGAGGAGTATTTGATGGTTTGCGCTTTCTCCACTGAGAACGACCAGCTAGACTCCTTCTTTTCAAAAACACAATACGCAATGTCTAAACCATCGAGTGACGTTCCCGACATGAGGCCAAGGCAGCGAAAACTTTCTTTTGTCGTCATATATGAAGTCTTAGTATTTTGCAGGATGAATCTTGTTGTTGATTATGGAAACAGCGCAGCGAAGGTAGGAATTTTCGACCATCAAAACCTTGTCGAAAATCGTGCATTCGAAAGCCTGGAGTCACTGCAGCGCTTTGTCTCCACCTCTGCCGTTGACGCCATTCTTATAAGCTCCGTGAAGGAAGATCCGGAAAAAATTCTCGCTGAGTCGAAAGCCGAAAAAAAATTTGTGCTGACGCCAGACCTGCCCCTTCCGATTCAGAACAAGTACGCCACGCCACGCACCCTCGGCATGGACCGTATAGCAAGCGCCTGTGGAGCATGGGCCCTTTTCCCCCGCGAGAATTCGCTCTCCATTGATGCGGGCACCTGCATCACCTACGAATTCCTCGACAAAAATGGAAACTATCGGGGCGGAGCGATTTCACCCGGGCTGTCTATGCGGTTTAAGGCCGTTCATACTTTTACTGCCAAATTGCCGTTAATATCTCCGAAAGAAAATGTACCTCTCATTGGCGATTCGACCGAAACATCGATTCAAAGTGGGGTAATCAATGGCTTGGTTGCCGAGATTGAAGGGTTTATTTCAAGGTATCAGAAAGAATTTGGTTCATTAAGGGTGATTTTGTGTGGTGGCGATGCTCGCTTTTTTGAAAACCAGTTGAAAGCCTCGATATTTGCCAGCCCCGAACTCGTGTTGATCGGGTTAAACAGCATTCTCAATTATAATGTCACGCGTTAAAAGTCTCTTTTTTGTCCTGATTTCGTTGTTTTCTGTTGCAGAAGTGTGGGGACAGGCGGCCCGCTCGCCTTTTACAACCGCTGGCATTGGCGAACCCTACGGTAACGCGTTGATCAACACCCAAGGCATGGCGGGTGTTGGCGCGAGCCAGCCTCAGTACTGGCACATGAACAACCAAAACCCCGCCCTGTTAGTATATAATAATTTAACGGTTTTCCAGGCCGGGATCCTGATGGAAAACCGCACCATCCGCCAGGACACTGCGAAGGAAAAAAGCGTGGGTGGCAACATGAACTACCTTGTTACTGCGTTCCCGGTAAAGTACGGTAAGTGGAGCACCGGCATCGGGCTCATGCCATACACAACAGTAAAGTATAAGATCGCATACCTTGGAGATATCGTAAACAGCACAGACAGCACCGAAGTGATCGAAGAAGGTAGCGGAGGCCTGACACAGCTGTACTGGTCAAATGGCGTTCGCATCTATAAAGGACTTTCGCTCGGACTAAAGGCAGCATATATTTTCGGTTCGACAAAAAACACCTATTCAAATCGATTGTACCGGTCCGATCAACCGATCAACTACAATTCCACAGTTGAAGATAAACTCTACACGCAGGATTTATCATTTACAGGTGGTCTGTCATACACTGTAGATTCTCTCTTTTCAAAGAACCGCTATCGCTTAAGCTTTGGCGCAACAACGACCTTCGGATCGAATTTGAATTCGCGCCTCCGCACCGAAATGTATCGGTCAACATCAACGGGTGGAAGTGCTGACAATGATACCTTGGCCACCGTTGAGGGACAGACTTATATCCCGCCAGCTTTCACGGGAGGTATATCGCTGAGCCGTGGCACAAAATGGTCGCTGGGCACCGAATTCAGTTACCAGGACTGGACGACTTTTAAATCACTTAACCAGGAGGCTGAAACGCTTGGAGTTTCTTGGCGTTTTGCGCTTGGCGGAGAAATTACGCCAGACCAGGTGAGTGAAAAGTTCCTGAAGCGGATGGTGTACCGTGCCGGATTAAGCTTTGAGCAATATCCCTACAAAACCAACAACAAGTCTGTAAACGATCTTGGCATCAATTTTGGCTTTTCGTTGCCCGCAGGCCGCTCCAGCGTAGACATGGCCTTCCGATATGGCAAACGAGGCACACTTTCTGACAACGGTTTGCAGGAGAACTACTTCAAGATCTTCTTCGGCATCACCTTCAATGACCAGTGGTTCATCAAACGCAGGTTTGAATAATTCGTCTGTGAAAGCCTTTGCTGCATTCGCGCTTAAACTCTGCTTGCTGATCTTTTCAGTATCGCTCGTTTCATGTAAAGACAGCGATCTCAAAGAACCGGTTGAATACACCGGACCTCTCCGGAAGATCCAGGACGTGGAGCTTTTTTACACCGAGAAGAACACGGTGAAAGTTAAGATGGTGGCGGCTGAAGTATGGGAATTTGAAAATGGCGACCGCGAGTTTCCAAAAGGACTCTACATCGAGTTCTTCAACGAATTCGGCAAACTGGAATCTACACTGCGATCAAATCACGCTTATTTTTTCAAAAAAGAAAATCAGTGGCGCGGACGCGGAAAAGTAGAAGTGAAAAATGTCGAAAAGAACGAACAGCTCAATACAGAGGAGCTTTTCTGGAAACCGGCAGAGGAAAAAATCTTCACTGAAAAATTCGTTACAATCCGCCAGCAGGGAGACGTGATCTACGGAATCGGCCTTGAAGCCAAACAAGACATGTCTGACTACGTTATCAAGAAGGTAACAGGTGAATTTGAAGTTCAGGAAAACTAGCGCAAAAACGCTACCTTTACGGTCTGTAAACTTCATGAAGCTTCCTGACATTATCCTGCTGTCTCTGGCAGTTGTTTTCCTGATCATCGGTATCGACCAAATCATCACGCTAGGGTTTGCGCATGCCTATTGGGCGATGATGCTGGCACTGATCTTCTTTTTTGTTTATAATTTACGGAGGAGAAAACGGTAAAATGGATTTTCAACTTCTTCCGGCCATATTCCTCTCGCTACTCTTCTCCATCTTCTTTTCTGGAATTGAAGTTGCGTTTCTGTCAGCAAACAAGCTCCAGATCGAGCTCCTGGGAAAGTTACGGAACCCGTCCGGCATGATCATGTCATTTTTCGTTGAGCGGCCCACGTGGTTTATCGGCACAACGCTTATCGGAAACATCATCTCCCTTCTGCTCTTTGCATACTTTGCTACAAAAGGAGTAGTTACGCTGATGCTCGACAACCATGTGGCAAATACCACCAGCTTTCAAATTACGATTGCTGCCTTCCTTACCTTTGTTCTCACCATCGTCATTTTATACACGGTTGAGTTTCTGTCAAAAAGTTTTTTCGTGATCAAGTCCAACCGGGTGCTCGTTGTGCTCGCAATCCCTTTCGCCCTGATCGCCATTATTTTGTTTCCGTTCGTCTATGTTATCATCTCGCTGGCAAAATTCATCAGCGTTAACATCCTGAAGCTGGAGTACTCTATGGATAAACCGGTTTTCGGCCTTACCGATGTTTCGCAATTCCTGAAAAGTATCCACCACCAGAAATCAACCGATCAGAACATTGAACTTGACACGAAGATCTACACCAATGCACTGGAATTTAAATCCGTTCGCGTCCGCGACTGCATGATCCCAAGGACAGAAGTTGTAGCCGTCAGCCTGGACTCAGGAATAAAAAAACTTCACGAAGCCTTCATCGAAAGCGGCCATTCGAAAATCATCATCTTCCGGGAATCCATTGATGACGTGATCGGGTATTGCCATTCGTCTGCCTTGTTTAAAAAACCCGCCCGCATTGAAGACATCTTAACCCCTATCATAACCGTCCCTGAGACCATGCTGGCAAAAGATCTGATGGTTCGGTTCATCAACGAACGAAAAAGCCTGGCGAGCGTGATTGACGAATTTGGTGGTACTTCCGGCATCGTGAGTATGGAAGACGTGATCGAAGAAATCTTTGGCGACATCGAGGATGAGCACGATGAGGATGACCTTGTGGAACAGCGTCTGAACGACAATACATATTTTTTGAGTGCGCGTCTTGAAGTTGAATACCTGAACGAAAAATACGGCTGGCAGCTTCCAGTTGGGGATTATGAAACGTTAAGCGGCCTTATCTTGTCATACGCGGAAGACCTTCCGAAAGCGGGTCAAACCATCCCGATAAACGAATACAATTTTATCATTCATTCTACAGCGCAAAACCGCATAAACACCGTCCGCCTGATTCTCCCGAAATCAAAATAAACATGTTGAGTATCAGGATGTTACTATTCGATCAAGCGATACTATCGCCAGCCCGCCAGACGCAAAATTTTATTTTCAAAAACTAAATTTTTCTAATAGAGATAACCCATTAAATTTGCGGGCTTTATCGTTTTATTTTGGAGCGGTAGAATTACCTAACTAGTCACTAAATTTTTTTAATTCTTTATGGCATTTATTGGAACACTTCGCAACAAGGCGGGCACCTGGGTGGTGATATTTGTGTTTGTTGCGATCATCTCTTTCATTCTGCAGGATTTGCTGGGAAACAACTCTGTACTGTTGAACAATGACGATGTGGGGGAAATTGCAGGAAAAGATATTTCACTGGCTGAATACCAGGCTGCAATCCAGGAGAGGGAAGCAAACTACATTCTGAATTTCAACCGCAAGCCTGGCGATCGCGAAATGCTGAACCTCCGTCAGCAAGCATGGGAGCTCCTGGTTTTGCGTAATGCCTTTCAAAAGCAATTTGATGAGGTTGGGGTAGATGTAACAACCGAAGAAGTTGAAGATATGATCTGGGGTAAAAATGTTGACGACAACATCCGGCAGACACAAGCTTTCGTCAACCAACAAACCGGGCAGTTCGATAAGAACCTGGTAATCCAGTACCTGAACAGCATTAAAGATGTTCCTTCGGATCCACAGCAAGCTGCTATGTGGCAGGAACAGCGCACACGCTGGGAACTCTTCCAACGCGACCTTGCCCCTGGCCGTGAGCGAATCAAATATGAAAACCTCCTGATCAAGACCAATTACATTACAACCGCGGAGGCAGAGAAAGAATATCACAACCAAACGGATGTTGCCGAAGCGAAGTATATCTACATTCCTTTTTACTCGGTGAGCGATTCAGTAGAGGTTCCGGACTCAGATCTTAAAGCGTATTACGATAGCCATAAAGAGCGCTTTAAGACCGAAGAAGTTCGCGACCTGAAATATGTTGAGTTCGCCATTACCGCCTCAGCTGCCGACTCTGCCGCCATTCGCGAAGACATGCAGCGCATGGTTACTGAATTGTCGCAGACAGATGATGATTCAGCATTCGCAGCTTCAAACACAGATGGAGCAGAAGCATTTGGTAAATACAACGCAGGCAATGTGCCTACGTTCGTGAAAGTTGAAGACCTGAAGAAAGGAAACATCATCGGCCCGGTGCTGGATGGTGGTGCCTATAAAGTTGCCAAGGTAAGTGATGTCGTAAAAGACACGGTATACAGCGCACGTGCTGCTCACATTTTGATTAAGTGGGAGAACGAAACCGCTGAGGGCAAGAAAGCAGCCAACGAAAAAGCGCGTGGTATTTTGAATGAAATCAGGAAGGGTGCAAGCTTTGCAGCAAAAGCGCTTGAGCACGGAACAGACGGAACCGCTACAAAAGGTGGTGACCTCGGATGGTTCCAGGAAGGTATTATGGTAAAAACGTTTAACGATGCCGTGTTCAATGCTACCAAAACCGGCTTGCTGAACGATGTAGTGGAAACAGACTTTGGATATCACATTATCAGCATCACAAACACAAAAGACAACACAGGCTATAAAGTTGCCGTTATTGAGCGCGTGATTGGTCCGAGCGATGCCACGACAAACGAAGTATACCGCAAAGCTGAAGCGTTCCAGAACGGACTTTCGAACCTCGAAGAATTCCAGGCACGCGCTAAGGAAGTTGGGGTGATTGTGCAGGATGCAAAAGGAATTCCTGCCGGTGAAAGACGTGTAGGGAATTTGGGAGACGCGCGCCAGGTTGTTCAATGGTTGTACCGCGATGCTTCGGAAGGTGAAGTGTCTGACGTATTTGACCTGCAGCAGGAGTATGTTGTTGCCATCATGACAGATAAGACCGAAAAAGGATACCGCTCACTTGAATCGGTGAAAAATGAAATTCTGCCCGAGGTGAAGAAGCAAGTAAAAGCGAAAACGATCATTGCAAAACTGAAGGACCTGAAGGGAACTCTTGAAGAAGTTGCCAACGCATATGGAAACGATGCAGGTGTTTATACAACGGCAGACTTGAAGATGAACGCAACTTCACTTCAGGGTGCAGGCTTCGACCCGAAAGCGGTGGGCGTTGCATTTGCCCTTGAGAATGGAAAACGTTCTGAGCCTTTCGCAGGCGAGAACGGTGTGTTGATTATGGAGGTTCAGAACAAGACCGTAGCGCCTGAGATCGCAGACTACACGCAATACGAGGCTCCGCTACAACAGAATGTTCAGACCCGCGCCAGCTTTAACATCGCTGAAGCCATTAAAGAACATGCTAAAATTGAAGACAAGCGTTACAAATTCTATTAAGAATTGAATTAATAAGGTGCCGTCTCGTGTTGTTCACGGGGCGGCACTTTTTTTTCTATGGATCAGGAATGGTTTAAATCGTTTGGCGAAAAACTTGACCAGCATTACGCCTGGCCTTCTTTATACATTTTCAAATTCATCGTGCCGAAAGGAAAAGAAGACGAGCTGAAGAATCTCTTTCCGCAGCACAACTCCACCGAAAAGCAATCGAAAAACGGCAACTACTCCAGCATCACAATCCAGATGATGATGCCTTCAAGCAAAGCCGTGATTGAGATCTATCGCCAGGCAGCGACTATTGAAGGGCTTATTGCGCTTTAATCCGCTCGTGCAGACGCTCAATGCAGCCAACACAAAGCTCACAGCGTTTTCACAGAAGTGCACTGAGTTACGTGACCGAGATCATCAGGCACTAAGCGTGCTTGCAGTATTAGAGACCACACTTTTTGCAAGCAAGATTTGAGTCCAACGTAATCTGTGATGTCAGGCGCGTTGAGACCTACGAATTCTGATCTCATTTTGAATCTTAATATTCCTCTGTGAAACTCCGTGCTTCCTCTGCGTTGGCTGTATTCCTGTATTTTTCGTAACTCGTACTATAATCGAATTGCCTATGATATGGAAAGAAGAAAATAACTCTCTTAAAAGAGTTTTCAAGTTCAAAGACTTCTCAGAAGCTTTTGCATTTATGACGCGTGTCGCGATGGAAGCGGAGAAACTTAACCATCATCCAACATGGACGAACACCTGGAATACCGTAAGCATCGAATTATCAACGCATGATGCCGGAAATAAAGTAACTGATCTTGATCGGAAACTCGCGGCAGCAATCGACAAACTCGCGTGATGGAAAAAGAGAAAACCGTATTGTATCTCGTTCCTACGCCAATCGGAAATCTTGCTGACATCACGTTACGCGCGCTGGAAATATTGCGGTCTGTCGATACTATATTAGCCGAGGACACGCGCACTTCCGGATTTCTGCTCAAGCATTATGAAATAAATAAACCGCTGCAAAGCTTTCACAATTTCAACGAGCACAAAATGGTAGACAGCCTGATTGTCCGTTTAAAGAAGGGCGAAGTAATGGCGCTGGTGAGCGATGCGGGTACGCCTGGCATTTCCGATCCCGGATTTCTCATTGCTCGTGCCGCCCTTGCGGCAGGATTAAAGATTGAGTGTTTGCCTGGTGCCACGGCCTTCGTACCGGCATTGATTAAGTCAGGCCTGCCTGCAGATCGCTTTGTCTTCGAAGGATTCATTCCACAGAAGAAAGGCCGCCAAACCCTCTTAAAAAAACTGGCCGAAGAAGAAAGGACGATGATATTCTACGAATCGCCCTACCGGCTTGTAAAAACGTTGGAACACTTTAAAGAATATTTCGGGCCCGCACGGAAAGCGTCTGTCTCCCGGGAGTTGACAAAAATGTTTGAAGAAACGTTTAACGGAACGCTTGACGAAGCCATCGCCCATTTCAGCAAGAAGGAAGTGAAGGGTGAAATTGTCATCGTGGTAGAAGGCCGGCCTGAAGCGTGAGCGCCCGGTATAGATTTTTATGAAAGGTTGGTGGTAATGCGGCATCCCATGCTAAATTACTCCTTCATTTAAAACAACGTCATGGATCTGGTTCAAATTGAGAAAGGTGTCATCTCTGTCTGCTATGAAGTCAGTGAATTCATGAAGGCTGAACTTGCCGCCTTTGACCGAACCCGTATTGAACAAAAGGAAGGCTTCAATAACCTGGTGTCCTACGTTGACAAAGAAGCAGAGAAAAAAATCGTTGCAGCCTTACGAACCCTTTTGCCGGATTCAGGATTCATCACCGAAGAAGGTACCGTAGAACAAGCCAGGGAGCAGGAATACAACTGGATCATCGATCCCCTTGATGGCACCACAAATTACTTGCATGGGCTCCCACTTTTCGCCATCAGCATTGCCCTGGCAAGAAAAGGAAAACCTATTCTCGGAGTAGTGCATAACGTTGTTCCCAACGAATGTTTTCATGCTATCGAAAATGGAAAGGCGTATTGCAATGACAGAGAAATCCATGTCACGAAAGTCAGCTCGCTAAACGAATCGCTTCTCGCAACCGGATTTCCTTACTATCATCTCGACAAGCGTGAAGTGTATCTTGAAGTCATTAAAGAATTTCTCGCCAAGTCACACGGGATTCGCAGGCTTGGAAGTGCGGCAATCGATCTGGCGTTTGTGGCGTGCGGAAGACTTGAAGGTTTTTTCGAATACAACCTTAACCCGTGGGATGTTGCTGCAGGAACGTTTATTCTTGAACGTGCCGGTGGTAAAATAACCGACTTCAAAGGTGGTGACAATTTTATCTTCGGTGGCGAGCTTTGCGCATCGAACACAGCCATTCACCCCGAAATGCTGGAAGTCATTCAGCAGCTTTGGGAAAGCTAATCACAAACAGCTTTTTTCTAATCTTCCGTTTTCGTAGTTTGAAAGTCTTATAACCCAAAAAATATGACTTTCAAGACCCATTTGCGGTATTCCGTGTTTGCCATGGTCGCGATGTTGATCACCGTTTTCAATTCGCGTGGGCAAAGCAATCTCACTGAAAAAATTCCGGTAGACCCAGCCATCAAGATCGGGAAGCTTCCGAACGGACTCACGTACTACATTCGAAAGAACGGACGCCCTGAAAAGAAAGTGGAGCTCCGTTTAGT
This sequence comes from Chryseosolibacter sp., assembly GCA_036402075.1. GTDB lineage: Bacteria > Bacteroidota > Bacteroidia > Cytophagales > Cyclobacteriaceae > Chryseosolibacter. Next base: position 55,601 of record DASWTP010000182.1, read on the forward strand.
CGTTAATGCCGGCTCAATCCTCGAAGACGATGATCAACAGGGCCTGGCACACTTTACGGAGCACATGGCGTTTAATGGTACAAAAAATTTCAAAAAGAACGATCTCGTTTCCTTCCTCCAGTCAATCGGTGTTGAATTCGGAGCCGACTTGAATGCTTACACAAGCTTCGATGAAACTGTTTACATTCTTCCGGTTCCTACGAACAAGCCCGAAATCATCGAAAAGAGTTTCCAGATCCTGGAAGACTGGGCAAGCACGGTGTCATTCGATAACGGTGAAATCGACAAAGAGCGTGGAGTCGTCCTTGAAGAGTCACGCCTGGGAAAGGGCGCAGATGACCGGATGGAAAAAATAACGTATCCCAAGATCTTCGCAGGTTCCAAATACGCAAATCGCCTACCGATCGGCCAGGAAAATATTCTCAAGAATTTTAAATACGATGTTGTAAAGCGATTCTACAGGGACTGGTATCGTCCGGACCTGATGGCCGTTGTTGTGGTTGGCGACATCGACCCAGCAGTGGCAGAAGAACAGATTAAGAAGCATTTCAGCGGTTTAAAAAATCCTGCCAAGCCGCGGCAGAGGACATACGCAGAAATTCCCGCGAGGACCGCTACCGAGGCCGTTGTTGCTACTGACAAGGAAGCTACCAACCCCATTGTGCAGATTTACTATTCAAATACGAAGTCGAAAGAAGAAGTAACGCTTGGCGATTATCGAAATTCGTTGATCAGAAATCTTTGCACATCGATGCTGGGTCAGCGTTTGCAGGAGCTCACGCAAAAAGCAAATCCTCCGTTCGTATTTGGCGTGAGCAGTCTCGGATCTTTTGTTCGTGGATACGAAGGCTATAGTTCCGGAGCGCTGCTGAGCAAAGGGGGCCCAGAACCTGCGATCAACGCGATCATCCAGGAAAACGAGCGGGCGCGCAAGTTTGGATTTACCGAGTCGGAATTGGAGCGCACAAAAAAGATCATGCTGAAGTCGATTGAGCGCAGCTATAACGAACGTGAGAAAACAGAATCCGCTGGTCTGGCAAACGAATTCATCAGAAATTTTTTGCAGCAAGAGCCAATCCCCGGCATTGCGAATGAATACAAGTACTACAATGATTTTCTAAAGACTATCACCCTGGCGGAAGTAAACGAAGCGACAAAGAAAATTATTCCTCCCTCAACTGACAGCAAGCTCATCATCTTCAGCGGGCCTGTGGATAATCAATTCAAAGTTCCTACGAAAGAAGAATTGGTTGCCTTTGCGGAGAACGCAGCCAAGGTGGAAATCAAACCGTATGAAGAAAAAGCGGTTGCTACCACATTGATGGAAAGAAAGCCCGCAGCTGGAACTATCAAAGAAGAAAAAGAGCTTCCAGCCGTGGGTGTTACGTCATTGACTTTCTCGAATGGCGTAAAGGTCCTGCTGAAGCCGACTGACTTCAAAAATGATCAGGTTGTGATGTCAGCTTCACGCTATGGTGGACAATATAACTATGATCCGAAAGAGCGGGCCAATGCCGAGTATGCCGCAACGGTGGTCGGACAAATGGGTGTTGGATCTTTTTCACCTATCGACCTGCGCAAGGTGTTGGCGGGAAAAACCGCGAGTGTCAGCCCGAGAATTTCGCAGTTGTCGGAAGGTGTAAATGGACAGTGCGGTGCTACGGATGTGGAGACGATGCTGCAGCTCACGCACCTGTACTTCACGAGCCCGCGCCAGGATGCCGAATTGTTTAATTCCTTTGTAACCAAGCAACAGGCGCTTTACCAGAACGCCCTGTCTGATCCACAATATATTTTCCAGGATTCAGTTTTGAAGATACTGTATAAGAATCACCCCTGGGCTCCCCGTCTGCCCAAGTCTGAGATGTTTAATCAGATCAGCCAGGAACGAGCCCTGCAGATTTATAAGGAACGCTTCAGCAACGCAAACGGGTTCACGTTTGTGTTTGTAGGGAAATTTGATGTAGCCACCATGAAACCGTTGCTGGCGACCTACATCGGAAGCCTGCCTTCTACCGGGGCAACATCAACTTTTAAAGATGTCGGGCTGCGTGCGACTAAAGGGCCATTGAAAAAAGAGGTTAAGAAAGGATCGGAGCCGAAAAGTATGATCCGGCTGTACTGGAATGGCGAAACAACATACTCAGACGAAGAGCAATTCAGGCTTCAGGCGTTTGCTGAACTCATGAACATCAAACTGATCGAGACATTGCGTGAAGACCTGAGCGGAATTTATGGTGGCGGTATGTCTGCGAACCTAAGTAAGAATCCGTACGGAAACTATACCATCTCTGTTACGCTTCCATGCGGCCCGGAGAATGTTGACAAACTTGTCGCAGCGACCATCGCTGAAATCGAGAAGGTGAGAAAAAGCGGACCGACAGAAGCAGACCTTAACAAGGTAAAAGAAACATGGAAGCAACAATACCTGGTCAACATAAAGGACAATAATTATTGGGCACGCCAGCTAATGCAAAGTGCAGAGATGGGTACGAATCCGGCTTCGATCCTTGAATTTGAAAAACGCACGGATGCCCTTACCGTGAAGCAGCTTCAGGATATTGCTGTGAAGTACCTCGACACGAAGAACTACGTTCAGATTGTGTTAAATCCTGAGCTCAGCGAGAAGATCGAAACGAAATAAAACTTCTAACCGCGAAGGCGCAAAGGCCGCAATGTTTTTGCGGTCTCTGCGCCTTTATTATTTTAAAAAATGCACCATCCGGTACTCCACATTCGACCTTCCATGTTCGACATTTGAATTTATTTTTCTCTACGTGCCTGCAGTAAAGATGGATCGAAAATTCCGTTGCGAACTTTGCGCCTTCTTGGCGTCCGTGGCGGTTACACAAAATTAAAAAACCTCCAGGCGTCCCCCGGAGGCTT
>DASWTP010000183.1:0-13414 GCA_036402075.1 Chryseosolibacter sp.
CGAACTGCGGGAGTTAATGATCTTGGAAACCCTATCCGCGATGCGGTTGAAGATGGCGGTGGCGTGCATGTGGTTGGCGTTTCTGAAGATGGAGAGGCTGTTGACATGTATGTGCCAGCTCAGGATTATTATCACCAGTTCTACCTTGGGTCAATTGCAGATCCACATATCCTCGACCTGTCTTATGTAAAGCTGCGTGAGGTTAGCTTGAGCTACAATATCCCAGTGAGAACAATGGGCTCTCTTGGTAATGTGTTTACTTCTGCCTCTATCGGGGTTGTAGGACGAAACCTATGGTTGGTCAATGGAAACGACAAAGATTTTGATGCATCTGAAGTTAGCGCAACATTCGGTGAAAACGGACAGCTGCCTAGCGTTAGATCTTATGGATTTAACATCAAGCTTGGTTTCTAAGTGTTGAATTGTAAAAAAACAAACATGAATAAATTAGCGAAATATATAATGACACCGCTCCTTATTGTGGGAGTTGGTTGCAGCGATTTCGGGGATATCGACAAGAACCCTAACGGGGCAGAAACCCCGCTTACATCTGCACTGCTGACGAATAGTTTGGCCGGCTTCGGTAACTTCGCAGCAGGTGGTGGTAGCTTCAGTGCTGGTCTGTACGCTCAGTATTTTTCTGAGACTCAGTATACCGATAACTCAATTTACGCACCTCAGGATTTGAACTGGGCAAATGAGTTGCAGGGTCGCATGATGGACTATCAGAACATCATCAACATCAATACAAACCCGGCAACAGCAGCAAACGCTGCATTGAACGGTTCAAACAACAACCAGATTGCGATCGCGAGAATCCTGAAAGCATACGGTTTTTCAGTTCTCACCGACCGTTATGGCGACATGCCATACTTTGAAGCGTTGAAAGGTATCACTACTCCTGCGTTTGATTCACAGGAAGATATTTACAATGACATCTTCAAGGAACTTGACGAAGCTGTTAACCAGTTCGATAATGGTGCTAAGGTGAAAGGTGATATTCTGTATGGCGGTGACAACACGGCCTGGCAGAAATTCGCAAACTCTCACCGTTTGATCCTCGCATTGCGCGTTTCAAAAGTTAATCCTACGCTTGGTGCTGCCCAGTTTAACGATGCATTGAATTCTCCAGGTGGAGTATTCACAAGCAACGCTGACAACGCAGTGATGAGCTACCCAGGTCCTCCTTACAACAACCCGTGGTATGCCATCGGTGCTGACCAGGGTGTGAGCGCCACGGTTGCTAACTTCCTCAATGCTAATGCGGATGCAAGAAGAGCAGCGTTCGGTAATCCTCTTGGAAACGGTTCATTGCTCGGTGTTCCTTATGGCTACACGCGTGAACAAGCAATTGCCTGGACAGCTGCTAACGCTGGCTGGTCATTGATTCTGAATGACGACTACAGACAGCAAACTTCAGATCAGTTCATCCTGACCTATGCTGACGTTCTTCTGGCGCAAGCCGAAGCAGCGCACCTAGGCTGGATCACAGCTGACAAAGCTGCTCTCTACAGAGCCGGTATCCAGGCTTCATGGGAACAGTGGGGTGTTTACGATGCTACAGCTTTCAATAGCTACATGGCAGACGCTGACATAGCGTTGACTGCAGGCACCGAAGCACAAAAGATTGGAACGCAGCGCTGGCTGTCGTTCTATCCAAACGGTGCTCAAGGATGGTCTGAGTGGAGAAGAACAGGTTTCCCTGTGTTAACTCCAACTCCAAACGCAGTGAACAACAGCAAGCAAATTCCTCTACGCTTCCCTTATCCATCAGTTGAGTACACTTACAACGAAGCTGGTGTTAATGCAGCAGTAGCAAGAATGGGTAACGATACAGACGCTACCCGCGTATGGTGGGACGTTAACTAAACCTAAACTGATCTATGAAAAACCTATTTTATAAATATAGCATGATGATTACAGCCCTGTTGGCTGTAATCATCCTCCCGACATCGTGTATCGAGGACCCGGAAAGTGCAGTAGAAGGCGTGGGACAAAATCGTTTCCGCGTACCTGCTGGTAACTTCAGCCTGGTAGCATTCAATGCTGCGCAGGAAACTCGCCCGATCATTGAAATCTTCCGCGATGTGAATTCAAACTCTGCGTTGAACCAGCCTGCGTCATTTACGATGACGCTGAGCGCTAGTGCCCTTGAAGCTTATAACGATGAGCACGACACGGATTTTGTATTGTTACCAACAGCGAACTATACTCTTCAGGGAATTGAAGGAACTACAGTAAACTTTGGCGCTGGCGAGTTCTCGAAAATGATCAGCTTAAGTCTCAATCCTACAGGTTTGGATTTCAGCAAGCAGTATGCGCTAGCGTACACACTTAGCAATCCGTCAAACGACTACGGAATCAGCGCCACACAAGGCGATGTTATCGTAACGCAAATCACAGTTAAGAACGATTTTGACGGAAACTACAAAGTGTCAATCGGCCAGGCTGGCTGGACCGCCTATGGAATTTACGAAGGTCCTCCGGTAGAGTATCCTGGATCAATTGCATTTGAAACGTCCGGGGCCACAACTGTTAAAGTAACCAATAACTATACTGGAACTAGTCTTTGGCCAGGTTTCTCAGATGATGGTACCGGGCCTGCAGCAACGCAATTCGGTGCAATCACTCCGGTATTTACATTTGATACTGCCGGTAAACTGGTTTCAATTGCAAATCCAGGTGCTGACGCACGTAACCGTCAATTAGTGTTGAATCCAGCATCGTCTGCGACTGAGAACGTGTTCAATCTTGAAGACAAGAGCTTCACGCTGAACCTTCTTTTCAAGCAAACAGGTCGTCCTGACATGGTTGTGAAGATGATCGGTGAATATGACGGTCCGAGATAATCTCGATTCCTGAAATCAATAAGAAAAGCCATTGAGTGATCAATGGCTTTTTTTATGACCCGCTCCGGGTCAAATCTTTTATATTTGCGGGCATGTTGTACGTTTCCCGAAAAGAACATTTTAACGCAGCTCACAAGCTTTACAACCCTGCCCTGACAAAAGAGCGCAATATTGAGCTTTTTGGCCCCTGTGCTAATGAAAACTGGCATGGCCATAACTTCGATTTAATTGTCACGGTAAAAGGGCTTCCTGACCCGGAAACAGGCTTCGTAGTCGATTTAAAGAAGCTGAGCACCCTTATTCGGACGGAAGTAATCGATAAGCTTGACCATAAAAACCTCAACCTGGATGTTGATTTTATGAGCGGGAAGCTCGCCAGCTGCGAAAACCTGATCGTAGAGATCTGGAAGATCCTTGATCGAAATCTGCCCGCAATCACAAATCAGGGAAAATTGCACTGCATTCGCCTCTATGAAACTCCAAGGAATTATGTGGAGTATTACGGTGAATAACATCGACTCCTGAATTATGAAGTACTACATCATTGCCGGTGAACGGTCGGGCGACTTGCACGGTGGGAACCTGGTAAAATCGTTACTAAAACTTGATGCGTCCGCTGACCTGATTGGCGTTGGTGGTGACTATATGCAAGGGGCAGGCGTCAGATTAAAAACGCACTACCGCGAGCTCGCGTTCATGGGCTTCATTGAGGTCGTCAAAAATATAAACACCGTTTCGCGCTACATTAAGAAGACCAAAGCTGAGATCCTCGAATTCAAACCAGACGTCATCATCCTGATCGACTACGGGGGCTTTAACATGCGCATTGCGTCTTTTGCGAAGAAGAACAATATAAAAGTCTACTACTACATCACACCGAAAGTCTGGGCATGGTACACGCGAAGAGCGCTGAAGCTCAAGCAGAACGTTACGAAAATGTTCGTCATCCTGCCTTTCGAAAAGGAATTCTTCAAACAATTTGACGCTGAAGTAGACTATGTCGGAAACCCGGTGATGGATGCAGTCAAACAACACATCCCGGATCCATCATTCTTATCTAATTATCAGCTCGATCCACAGAAAACAATTGTCGCTCTCTTACCTGGCAGTCGAAAGCAGGAGTTACAGCGCATGGTGCCAGTGATGGCAGAGGTTGTCAAAGGCTATCCTGAGGTCACCTTCTGTGTTGCGGTGGTTAATAACCTCGATGGAGCGCTGTACGAGCCGTTCAGGTATTTCCCAAACGTGTCGCTCATTCCGGAAGATACATACAACCTTTTATTAAACGCCCGCGCTGCAATCGTCACCTCGGGAACTGCAACGCTGGAAACTGCCCTGTTCCGCGTACCGCAAACCGTGATCTATAAGGCGTCAGCGAGCACGTACAGGATTGTAAAATGGATGATCAAGGTGAAATTTATTTCCCTTGTGAACCTCATTGCCGGCAAGGAAGTGATTAAAGAGCTGATCCAGGATGATGCTAACGCAGACACTGTCAGACAAGAGTTGGATCGACTTATTGCCGAGGGTGACTATCGCAGCCAGATGCTTGCCAACTACGATCAGATTATCAGGACGCTGGATATCGGCTCAGCCTCTGAGAATGCCGCGCGGTTAATGGTGCAATACCTGCAAGCGTCCTAAGCTACTTTCAGCTTGCTGTACTGTGACTTGTTGAATTTTTCTTCCGCGTAAGCGCGATTGATCACCAATTTTTCAGACGTCTTTTCCGATGGTAACTCAAACATGGCATCGTTAATGATCGCCTCGCAGATGCTGCGAAGTCCGCGGGCTCCAAGCTTGAACTCAAGCGCTTTCTCAACGATAAATTCAATCGCACCTTCCTTGAATTCAAGGTCGATCGTCTCCATCTCAAAAAGCTTTTTGTATTGCTTTACCAACGCATTCTTCGGTTCTGTAAGAATTCTGCGTAACGCTTCGCGATCCAGTGGATTGAGGAAGGAAACCACAGGAAGACGGCCAATCAATTCAGGAATAAGACCGAAGCTCTTAAGGTCTTGGGCAGATACAAACTGCAGGAGGTTGTTTTTGTCGAGGTCGCCAGGATGTGTTCCATCAGGGCTAGCAACAAATCCGAGTGGTCGTGTATTCAAACGGTTTCCAATAAACCTCGAAATGCCTTCGAATGCACCACCGCAAATAAACAGAATGTTTTCTGTGTTTACCGTGATCATCTTCTGATCCGGGTGTTTACGCCCTCCTTGAGGAGGAACGTTGACTGCTGTTCCTTCAAGTAGTTTTAGTAACGCTTGCTGCACGCCTTCACCGCTCACATCGCGAGTGATGGAAGGGTTGTCAGACTTACGCGCAATCTTGTCAATCTCATCGATATAGACGATACCTCTTTCCGCAGCTTCAACATTATAGTCAGCTGCCTGAAGGAGGCGGGTCAAAATACTTTCAACATCTTCACCCACATAACCAGCTTCAGTCAGCACAGTGGCATCGGCAATACAAAATGGAACCTGGAGAATTTTTGCCAGCGTGCGGGCAAGGTAAGTCTTACCGGTACCGGTTTCACCCACCATGATAATATTGGATTTCTCAATCGTTACATCGCTGTCGAGCTTCCGCTGCATCAAACGCTTGTAGTGATTGTAAACGGCAACAGAGATGATCTTTTTTGCCTCATCCTGTCCGATGACGTACTCATCAAGGAACTTCTTGATCTCCCGCGGCTTGATCAGCTTAAAATTTGGAGAAAACCCGGTGTCGGTTTTGCTGCGCTTTTCTTCCTGGAGGATCTGGCTGGCTTGCGTAACGCATTTGTCACAAATGTGAGCGTGAATCCCTGAAATCATCAGGTCCACATCTTTCTTGCTTCTTCCGCAAAACGAACACGTTACTTCAGCCATAATACTATTTGAGATATTAAATGAAACCGATGTGCCCGGTTTCCACAAAGGTACTCAATATTTGGCACATCGGTTAATTTAATCGTTAACCATTACGATGGCTTTTTTCGTTCCAAAACCTCGTCAATTAGGCCATATTCTTTTGCTTCCGTAGCACGCATCCAGTAGTCGCGGTCCGAATCCTTCTCGATTTTTTCGTATTTCTGGCCGCTGTGCTTTGCCAGGATGTTGTAAAGGTCTTTCTTCACCTCAAGCGTTTGCTTCAGGCTGATTTCCATATCCGAAGCCTGTCCCTGCATGCCGCTCATTGGCTGGTGGATCATTACCCTTGAGTGCGGAAGGGCAGAACGCTTCTTGGCAGCGCCAGCGGTAAGCAAAACGGCACCCATAGAAGCAGCTAAACCGGTACAAATTGTCGCAACGTCCGGATTTACATATTGCATCGTGTCGTAAATACCAAGACCGGCATACACCGACCCGCCCGGGCTGTTGATGTACATAATGATGTCTTTTCTGGGATCAGACGACTCCAGGAAAAGCAGCTGTGCGGTGATTAGGTTTGCGATCTGGTCATCGATACCCATTCCCAGAAATATAATGCGGTCGGAAATTAGTCGTGTAAATACATCGATCGCTCGGAAGTTACCCGGACGCTCTTCAATTACATACTGCGTCATGTTCTGAATCTGCTGTGCATAGCCGTCAATGGTACTGCCGCTCATGCCCAGGTGATGAACTGCGTATTTCCGAAACTCGTTGTTGTAATCCATAATGTACGATTTATGATTGCTTGTTAGAATTTGAAAAGAAAAGCCTCTTTTTCAAAGGAATTTTAAGGTTGACAATCTTAGCTATACTCAACTTAAAATACAACCCCAATCCCCTCGAAAACGCAAATGGTTCTACCCGTTGCTGGATAAAACCATAGTCGTATTAATTTAGTTTTTATTGTTGAAATCTTCCCTCAGCATTGGCAATGGTCTTTAGCCATGGCCAACAGCCATAGCCTTAATGCTTGTGCTCCTCAACAATCTTCTTGAACTCGTCTACCGTCACCGTCTTTTCATCAACGGTAATTTTTTCGCGAACAAGCTTCATGATCTTCTCATGCTTGAGCTGATAGTAAAGCTTCATGAAGTTTTGACCGTTTTCGTTTTGAAGGTAATTGTCTGCAAAGGCATCCAGACGATCGCCAAACTGGGCCGCAAAGGCTGGTCCGCCAAACTGCGCGGTGATCAGTTCCTTGGCTTTGTTTTTAACTTCCTCAGCTTCCACCGTAATTTTATTGTCGTCAGCGATTTTCGTTTTGATCAGGTCCCACTTCAGGCTGCGAACGTACTGTTCAAATTCCTTCTCAAGAATGCTGTCTGTTACCTGACCCTGGCTCGTTGCTTTCAGCCAGGTTTTCAGGAAGTCAGAGGGCAAATTGATCTTGGTGTGATCAAGGAAGTAATCTTCGATGTGGTGGTCAAGGAAGTGGTCGGTCTCACGCTTGTAATTTTCACCAATCGTCTCTTTGATCTTAGCGATAAACTCTTCCTCTGTTTTTACGGTGTCCTTTCCGAAAACCCGGTCGAATAATTCCTGGTTAATGTCAGAAGGTTCTGTTCTGCTGATGTTACCGATTTTTAGGAAATATTTGCCCTTTGGCGCAGCCGTATCGTCCTCCTGGGTGCCTAGAAATTGTGCCTTCAGCTCTTCGTCCTTGAAGATTGAGTCGATATCAAATTCCACTTCATCTTCTTTCTTTAGTCCTGTAAATTTTTTCTGCTCTTTCTTTTCAATCTTATCCGTTGCCAGGAACGCCTGCTCCCGCTTAAACGAACCATCTTCTGAACGCAGCTCACCAAAAATATTATCGCCAATCTCGCTGGTTTCCGGATAGTTCACTTTGCCGAAACGTTTTCTGAGGTCAGCAACCGTCTCATCGATTACCTTCTTGTCAAGCTCAATCTTGTAACCCTTCACTTTTGCTTTAGACGAAAGGTCGTAGGTGAAGTCCTCAACCATTCCGATCTGGTACTCAAATTCAAAGTCTTTCTGCGCGTCCCAATCGATGTCACGGGTCTTGTCCGCGTTTGGTAGAGGCTCACCAAGAATCTTCAGGTTGTTTTCTTTAATATAGTCGGAAAGCTTGTGCGATAATAGATGGTTGATCTCATCAACCATGATCGATTTGCCAAACATCTTTTTAATTACACCTGTCGGCACTTTTCCCTGACGGAACCCTTTAATGTTGGCTTTCCGGGCATAATCCTTAACTTTTTCTTCAACGTGCGGCTGATAGTCGCCTTCGTTAAGCTTGATTTTGATAAGGCCTTCTGTCGTCCCCTTTTTGTTCAGTGTAATTTCCAAAGCTGTAAATGTTTGATGTTGTGATAAAATTAAGAACCCTCAATACGGAAGAAAAATTCAGTATCGAGGGTTCCCTTGTCCCGCCCTGTGTGAATTTTTCATTCGCTGCGAGCGGGAGGATTAGTCCGGATGGAGGGACTCGAACCCCCACGCCTTGCGGCACCAGATCCTAAGTCTGGCGCGGCTACCAATTACGCCACATCCGGCAGTAATTTCCCTTCCGCAATCCCCATAGCTATTGGGGTGGTTTGCTAAAAAGGAGCGCAAATTTATTGATATTTTGGAATTAAAGAAGAGTTTCGAATTGTTTAACTATTGAAGTTTCAACAATTTTATTCCATTGTTTAAAGTTGTAAATTCTAGCCAAAACCCACTTTTTATTTATCACGCGCATTTTACAGGCTAAAATTGAGTGAATCAGATGATGGTTATTGATACCGAGCAGGAGAAAAAAGAAATAATTAATCGATACAGAAGATTGCTGCGAAAGGCTAAGCCGATTCTGAAAGAGGGCGATGCCAAAATCATAAAGAAAGCGTTTACAATGTCGCTTGACGCGCATAAAGACATGCGAAGGAAGTCGGGCGAGCCTTATATTTTTCATCCCCTGGCTGTCGCTGAAATCTGTACTGAAGAGATTGGTCTTGGCACGACTTCAATTGTTTCAGCGCTTCTTCACGATGTGGTGGAAGACACCGACATTGAACTGCCGGATATTGAACGGCTTTTTGGAAAAAAAATCGCCCGCATTATTGACGGCCTCACCAAGATTCGCGGTGTTTTCGAATACGGAACTTCGCAACAGGCGGAGAACTTCCGTAAAATGCTGTTCACCCTCTCGGAAGATGTTCGCGTAATTCTGATCAAACTTGCAGACCGGCTGCATAATATGCGCACGCTCGACAGCATGCCACGCAATAAGCAGCTGAAAGTGGCTTCCGAGACCATCTACTTGTACGCACCGCTGGCACACCGCCTCGGCCTTAATGCCATCAAGACGGAGTTGGAAGACCTCTACCTGCGATTCACAGATAAACCGATTTACGAGTCCATTGTTCAAAAGATCGATGCCACAAAAGCCGTCAGAAACAAATTCATTAAACAATTTGTCGCACCCATCAATGGCGAACTTGAAAAACTGAACATCGGCTTCGATATTAAGGGCCGCCCTAAATCCATTCACTCCATATGGAATAAAATGCGTAAGCAGAATATTCCGTTTGAAGAAGTTTTTGACCTCTTTGCCATCCGGATTATCCTCGACACACCGCTCGAACAGGAGAAAGCGTTATGCTGGCAGGTTTACTCGATCGTGACCGATTATTACACGCCAAACCCCGACCGGCTACGCGATTGGATCTCCACTCCAAAGTCGAACGGCTATGAATCCTTGCATACTACCGTGATGGCGAAAAATGGCCAGTGGGTAGAAGTCCAGATCCGAACCAAACGCATGGACGAAATTGCAGAAAAAGGTTATGCTGCCCACTGGAAATACAAAGACAGTAATTCCACCGCGGAATCCAATCTCGAGAAATGGCTCGCCCGCGTCCGCGACCTGCTTGAGCAAAACAATCACTCTGCATTGGATTTTGTTGATGATTTTCGCGGCAATCTTTTTAGTGAAGAAGTCTTCGTTTTCACACCCAAGGGTGAATTGAAGACGTTGCCGCATGGCGCAACCGCGCTCGACTTCGCGTTCGAAATTCACACCCAGGTTGGATCGAAATGTATCGGTGCGAAAGTCAACAACAAGCTCGTTCCAATCAATTATGTTTTGAAGAATGGGGATCAGATCGAGATTCTCACATCTCAAAAACAAAAACCACATGAGGACTGGTTGCGATTTGTTGTTACATCGAAGGCGAAATCCAGGATCAAAGAAGAATTAAAGGAAGATAAAAAGAAACTGGCTGAAGATGGCAAGGAAATAATTTTCCGAAAGATCCGCCAGATGAAAGATGATCCCTCACAGCAGGTGCTGGAACAAATGCGGGATTACTTTAAAAGCGCAACACACTTCGACCTGTATTTCAGAGTTGGCGCAGGGTTCATCACCAGTGCAGACATCAAGCGGTTTTTGGAGAACAAACCCGTTTCACCTATCCGCTCAAAACCAAATCTTCAGGTGCAGGATGCAAAGGTTATTGAGCAGGAAATAACGAGAGCCAAGGGACGCTACGAAGATATCCTTCTGGTCGGTGAAGATATGGACGTGGTGGATTACAAGTTGGCCAAGTGCTGCACGCCTATACCAGGCGATGACGTTTTCGGCTTTGTCACTGTAAATGAAGGAATCAAAATTCACCGCACAAATTGCCCCAACGCCCCCGAGCTGCTTTCTCATCACGGCAATCGTGTAGTGAAAGCAAAATGGACCTCCCAGCACGAAGTGGCCTTCCTTACAGGATTAAAAATCAAGGGAACTGACCGCGTAGGGTTGATCAATGATGTCTCAAAAATTATTTCCGAAGAATTGAAAGTGAACATGAGTTCCATGTCCATCCATACGGATTCGGGCATTTTTGACGGTGAGATTATGCTGTATGTCAACGACACGCGTCACCTCGAACAACTGATCGGAAAACTTGAAAAAGTTGAAGGCGTAGTGAAGGTGAGCCGCTTCGACTCGAAAGAATAGCGTTGTAAAGTTATGGATTTCAGTCCATTGGCCGCAAACATGGAACTTTGAACCCGGAACCTTGAACTTTACCCCTCAACTTGAAACTTTTGTTATCTTTGACCCCTTAATTGGACTAGTAGTCGGAATAAAACTGTGGCATTCAATCCAAAAATATACGAGGAGGTGAAAAAGATTTTCACGGCTTATCTTGAAAACAAGGAGCTGCGGAAAACGCCTGAGCGCTATGCAATTTTGGAAGAGATTTACTCCCGGGATGGACATTTTGATGTGGAATCGCTCTACATCAGCATGAAAAACAAGAATTACCGTGTCAGCCGGGCCACGGTTTATAATACACTCGACCTGCTGGTAGAATGCGATCTGGTGAGCAAGCATCAATTTGGTAAAAACCTCGCACAATACGAGAAATCGTTCGGCTACAAACAACACGATCACCTCATTTGCACAGAATGCCATCGCGTGGTTGAGTTTTGCGACCCAAGAATCCAAAATATTCAGAACACTGTTGAAGAGATTTTGCACTTCAACGTTCTTCATCACTCGCTTATTCTCTACGCAAACTGCACCAGGCAAAATTGCGAGAATCGAAAAGCAGCCAGCAACTAACTCTATCCACCATGACTTTTGAAAAGGAACAAACTAAAGATCAGTTGATCATTCGTCTCTCGGGCGATTTGATTGGCGAAGACAATGGAACAAACCTTCTCGAAATCGCAAACAACGCAATTCAAAACCAGGTACTGACATGCATCATTGATATTTCCAGGTTGCGTTACATTAATAGTAGTGGTATTGGCGTGTTGATCACTATCCTCACCAAATTCAGGAATAAGGGTGGCGAGGTTTATTTGATGAAACCGTCAGATAACGTGCAGAAGCTCCTGGTGATCACCAAACTGAATGCAATTTTTCAAATCGTTCAATCAGAAGCTGAGGTGTCGAAGCTTTCAAAGAAATAAAGATGTCTAAAGTTGATGTATTATTAGGTCTTCAGTGGGGCGATGAAGGCAAAGGAAAAATCGTTGATGTCCTTGCACCAAAGTATGATGTGGTTGCTCGTTTTCAAGGTGGCCCTAATGCGGGACACACCCTCGAGTTCGATGGAATAAAACACGTACTGCATCAAATCCCGTCCGGAATTTTTCGAGACCAGACCAAAAACGTCATTGGCAATGGTGTCGTGCTTGATCCCATTGTGTTTCGAACAGAGATCGAAAAACTTCAGAAGTATGATCTCAACATCAAGGCAAATCTTTTCATCTCCAAAAAAGCCACGCTCATCTTACCGACACACAGGCTGTTGGACCAAGCCCAGGAAAAAGCCAAAGGCGAAAATAAGATTGGATCAACACTGAAAGGCATCGGCCCAACGTACCAGGATAAGATCGGACGTCAGGGTCTGCGTGTCGGTGATATTTTGTCAGAAACGTTCTCTGATAAGTTTAAGAAACTCACTTCTATTCACTTTAATATTCTTAAAGATCACGACCTTCAATACAATTGGAGCGAACTCGAAAAACAGTTTCTTGACTCAATCGCTTTCCTGAAAGAATTTAAACTGATTGAAAGCGAATATTTTCTTAACGATGAATTGAAAAAAGGTTCATCAATTCTCGCTGAAGGCGCGCAGGGTTCTTTGTTGGATATCGATTTTGGAAGTTATCCTTTCGTAACGAGCTCAAACACCGTTACTGCTGGCGCGTGCACCGGTCTGGGGATTGCTCCACGTCACATCGGTGAAGTGTATGGCATCTTTAAAGCGTACAGCACGCGTGTCGGCAGCGGTCCGTTCCCAACGGAATTGCTTGACGAGCAAGGCGAGCTTATGCGTAAAGAGGGAAATGAGTTCGGTTCAACGACCGGACGTCCAAGACGCTGCGGTTGGATCGATTTGCCCTCGCTTAAATATTCTATCATGATTAATGGCGTCACACAATTGCTCATGATGAAAGCCGATGTCCTTAATATTTTTTCGACAATAAAAATTTGTACAAAATATAAACTAAAAGACGGTTCGGTAACCGAGGTGTTACCATATGAGCTTGTAAATGAGAAGATTACGCCTATTTATGCCGAGTTAAAGGGTTGGAACACATCACTTTCCGGAATTTCTGACGTCTCCATGCCTGTAGAGTTAAGCCAATACATTGATTATCTGCAAGCTGAGTTGGGAGTTCCTATTACATTGATCTCTACAGGGCCCGACCGAACGCAGACCGTTTACAGACAGGCAATAAATGTTTCCTAAAATATTTTTTGGGAAGACTTGCAAAATGTAAACTGACCACATACATTTGCACTCCCAATTCGGAAGGAAGAGGGCGAAAGACAAACTGAGAAGCTTCAATAATTCGAAAATGAATCTTCACTATGGACGAACCAAAGCAGAAGTGTTCTGGTTGTATCCAAACGTTCTTTGAATGGATGATAATTGATAGCGGACCCACCGAATTTATTCGGTGAGTCAAATTCTTTAAAAGGAATAAACACCTCGGGATTTATCCCGGGGACGAGAGCCATGAGATATGATCGATAGAGGTTGTATCGGAAAAAAGGTATCAAACAAACATTAGCCGAGAATTCGATCACGCGAGACGCGTGGTGAAGATCGAGGCAGATTGAGGACGCAAGTCTGAGATTGAAAAACAATACAATGGAGAGTTTGATCCTGGCTCAGGATGAACGCTAGC
>DASWTP010000184.1:0-27640 GCA_036402075.1 Chryseosolibacter sp.
CTATAAAATTTTTCGAAGAAGTTCAAACCAATAACCAAATGAAAAACTCAATTCTTGGTGTCCTGGCGTTGGCCCTGGTCATCATCGGCTGCGGGAAACCGGACAAGGAACTCGACACGCCAATCTCCGGGTCGATCAAGATCTCCGCTGACGAATCCCTCCGCCCCCTGGTCGAAGCAGAGCTCAGTACATTCGAAGGTATTTATGTTCGCGCAAACATTGATTGCAGCTATCTCCCCGAGGCTGACGCCATTGACGCACTAATGAAAGACAGCGTACGCCTTGCTGTAGTCACCAGGCGGTTTACCGAGGCTGAGAAAAAATACTTTAAAGACATTAAGATCACCCCCACCGAATTTGATGTAGCATACAGCGGTATTGCTGTCATCCTGAACCGTGAACAGCGGGACACCATCCTTACCATCGATGAGATCCGCTCGCTTCTGAAAGGCGAAATTACGTCCTGGAACGAATTAGGCAGCAAATCCAAGGATGGCATAGAGATTGTGTTCGATAACCCGAATTCAGGATTAATCAGACACTTGAAAGACTCAGTCGCCTCATTCACAAAATTGCCCTCAAATGTTTACGCTGCAGAAAACAACACTGCCGTTGTAGATTATGTGGCGAAGACTCCGAACTCAATTGGGTTCATTGGTCTGGAATGGATCAGCGACAAAGACGATTCGTTGTCGAACAGTTTCCTGAATAAAGTAAAAGTGGCTGCGATTGCCGAAGCGAAGGATAGCGCAGCCTATCAGCCCTACCAGGCTTATATCGCGCTCAAGAAATATCCGCTCACGCGGAGAATTACGGTGCTGAGCCGCGAAGCAAGAGTAGGATTAGGCAGGGGATTTTTGAACTTCTTTGCCAGCGAAAGGGGGCAGAGAATTGTTCTAAAATCGGGACTTGTTCCGAAAACGATGCCGCTACGCATAGTAAACGTGCATCCCGAATAAGTTAGCATGGCGTTTTGAGCCATTCGGCAGAAAAAATTGAATAAATATAGAACGGGCATGTTATTTTTAATGCCCGATTGATTGTAAACGTTAAAAACCTAGATTATGAATTCGCAGTTTCAAAGACCTGGAATAAGCCTGCTTCCAGATTTTCTTGGCAGAATGAAGACAGTAATGGCTCTCATTTTCGCCATGTTGTTTATTGCAGCTACCACCAACGCACAAAACCCGGAAGTCAGAAAGGCGTTCCGATTAATCGATATTGAGCAACCTTCAAAGGGCCTTGCCGCGCTTGAGCAGCTGGCCAGCGCCACACCCAACTCGTACAACCTGTACTACCTCGGCCTGGCACAGTTACGCCTTGGACAAAAAGATAAGGCGTTGGCAAACTTTGAGAAAGGTATTGCCGCGAATGAGAAAGACGGTTTGAACTACGCTGGCAAGGCACATGTGCGTTTGCTGGAGAAAAATCCTACTGATGCAAAAGCAAACATTGACAAGGCGCTCCAGGTATCAAAGTCAAAAGATGTGAACGTGCTGAAGGCAGTAGCCGAAGCATATCTCACTGATACGAAGTATCTGCTCGATGCGATCAACCTGTTGAACAAGGCTGCCGGCATAAACAATTCAGATCCGGAAGTTCACATGTTACTGGGTGATGCTGCGTTGATCCAGAATCCGCAGAACGCAGGTCCTGCTGTTACAGCGTATGAGAAGGCAGGTCGTGCTGACACAAAATATGCAAAGCCACATTTCAAAGTTGGTAAGCTTTACCAGCGTGCAAAGAATCTGGATGTGGCGATAAGCTCATATGAGAAAGCGCTTCAGATTGATCCTGAGTATGCTCCAGCCTATAAGGAACTCGGTCAGATTGCTTACCTAAACAAAGAGTCAGCGAAGGCTGTTCAAAGTTATGAAAAGTACATCAGCCTTACTGAAAACCCTGGAGATGCTAAATTCCAGCTTGCGTTTTTTTACTTCATGAACAAGCAGTATGATAAGGCCAATTCTATCTTCCAGGAAGTAACAACAAACCCTAATGTTCCAGCTGTAGCGTATAAATTCTATGCTTTGTCGCTTATCCAGCAAGGCAAAGGAGTTGAAGCCGTGAGCATGTTTGAAAAATATTTCCAGAAGGCCAAACCTGAAGATATTACCGGTGACGACTATGCAGAATACGCCAAAGTTCAGATTGAGGCTAAGACACCTTCAAGCGATTCAATTGCAAATGAATACCTGGCGAAGGCAATCGCTATGGATACCACGCTGGCCGCAGATGTATATGAACTTCATGCTGAAACACTCTTACGCAGGAAGAAATTCCCAGAGGCAATTGCCGCCTACAAGCAGTTGATTGACAAACGTCAGACGCCAAAATCAGCAGATTTGTTCGCAATCGGTCGGGCTTACTATATGAATGAGCAGTTCCTTGAGGCTGACACTGCATTCACTGAATTAGCAGAGAAGCAGCCAACGATGACAGTGGGATACCTGTGGGCCGGGAGAGCGCGCCAGCATATCGACTCTACAGGTACACAAGGCCTGGCAAAGCCCATGTATGAGCAGGTTGTTGAAAAGGCCTCTACCAACCCTGATAAATACAAGAAAGATTTGATTGAAGCATGGGACTATCTTGGAACTTACACGCTTCAGATTGAAAAGAATGTTGTGAAGTCGAAGGAGTACTTCCAAAAGATCCTCGCGATCGATCCTAATTACGAGCGCGCAAAGGACTTCATGAAGCAGCTCAACGCGCCTGCACCGAAAGGTTAAAGATTGAATTTTTTAGATACATGTAAGAAGGGACTTCACGGTCCCTTTTTTATTTTTACTGGTTCTAACTTCAGGCCAACGCTTTAGAACTCGCATTGGGTTTTCTATCTTGTCGGCAAGACGAACGCCTATGAGCCGCTCCCCCGTAAAACTTTTTGTTCTCGCTGCTTTAACGCTCTTCACTGTTGCATCCTATGCACAGGAGCAAAAAGGATATCACTTGTTCAAGCCCGCGCCCCGCGACATCATGCGCGAGTTCAGCATCGACAGACCTGATGTTACCGAGTCTCCCATCACTGTTGACGCAGGACACTTTCAGTTTGAAGGCGACCTCCTTAAATGGACGAAAGACTCCGGAGGGCGAGCAGGCCGAACGATTTCTGTGTTCAACGGTCTTTATAAGATGGGGCTTTCACATTCGTGGGATATCCACATCGGGCTTGAGCTGTTTAACATCTACCAAAATGCCGATGCCGAAAAAGTAGGCGAGGGCTATGGCGCTACCACCATCCGACTGAAACACAACTTTTGGGGCAACGATGGGGAGAAGAAAACAGCATTTGGCATTATTCCCTACGCAACATTCACCTCCGGAAATCCTTTCGATTCGGATATGAATTTCGGATTTGGCTTTCCTTTCTCCTATTCGCTGAACGAAGACTACGACCTCGGGGCGCAGCCGCAGATCGACTTTATCTACAACGGTGTTGACTACGAACTAAGTTATTTCCAAACCGTGGTGATTGGCGGGCCCGTTGCCGGCAACCTTGATTTCTACCTGGAAGGTCTCGCAGTGTTTCCTAAGGGCGATGCACAGTTTCTGATGGATGGCGGATTGATTTACAATGTTTCTCCGAACGTAAAGGTCGACCTCGCAACAAATGTCGGACTGAACCAGGCTGCGCCTACAAGGGTTTATTTGGGATTGTCGTTTAGGATATAAATTTGACGCTGCGCCCAAACGCGGACATGCACGAAGACTTTGCTTTCCGGAACTTCCTCGTGTTCACCGAAGTCTCTGGGTGCTGGCAGCTATGAAATTTCCTTCAGCGCAAGACGGTGAGCTGAAAGTATTTTCTCAACCACGCTCTCGTCAACAGCGTTTGAAATAAACATCGCCTCGTATTGCGATGGCGCGAGGTAAATTCCCTGGTTCAGCATGGATTGGAAATACCTGGCAAACTTTGCAGTGTCCGAAGTTTTGGCGCCCTCGTAGTCGTTCACCGGCTTGTCGGTAAAGAAAAGCGTGAACATGGAACCGACCTGGTTAATTGTAAAATTGAATCCTGCCTTCTTGTTTTCAGCTTTCATTCCTTCAACAATCAACGAAGTCATCTTATCGATGTGCGTGTATGTTCCAGGGTTAGCCTGGAGGTATTTCAACATGGTGATCCCTGCTGCCATTGCCATCGGATTGCCAGACAACGTCCCCGCCTGATAGATTGGCCCGGCCGGAGAAACAGCATCCATAATTTCTTTCCTGCCTCCGTAGGCGCCCACCGGCAGACCTCCTCCGATGATCTTACCCATCGTGCTCATGTCTGGTTTAATGTTGTAAAGCTCCTGTGCTCCACCCTTCGCGAGACGGAAACCTGTCATCACTTCATCGAAGATCAGCACGATGCCGTTATTCGTACACAAGTCGCGAAGCCCTTCAAGGTACCCTTTAGCAGGAACAACGCAACCCATATTCCCAACCACGGGCTCGAGGATCAACGCGGCAACCTGGTTCGGGTTATTGGCAATCAATGTTTTCACAGCATCTAGATTGTTAAACGGGGCGATCAGCGTGTCTTGTGCAGTTCCCTTTGTAACGCCCGGGCTGTCAGGAAATCCGAACGTCAGTGCACCGCTTCCTGCTGCGATAAGGAACGAATCACCGTGGCCATGGTAACAGCCTTCCATCTTAATGATCTTATCGCGGCCTGTGAATCCTCGCGCCACCCGTATGGCAGACATGGTGGCTTCCGTTCCCGAGTTCACCATTCTCACCTTCTCGATGTTGGGCATCATCGAGGTGATCAGCTCAGCCATCTCGACTTCGCGCGCAGTGGGTGCACCAAACGAAGGCGATGAACTCAACGCTTCCTTGATAGCCTCCTCGATCAACGGATGAGCGTGTCCAAGAATCATGGGGCCCCAGGAGTTGATCAGGTCAATGTATTGGTTGCCATCTTCATCGTACAGGTACGGGCCTTTTGCACGCTTCATAAACAGCGGGTTCCCCCCTACTGCCCGAAATGCCCTCACTGGCGAATTGACTCCTCCGGGAATAAATTTCTTGGCCTTGTCAAACAGGGCTTTGCTTTTCGAAATGTCACTCATGATTTTATCGCTTTTCTAAGAGGGTTTGTTCACCCATTTTGAAAGTTGTGAAGGGCACCAGCTGATTGTCGCGACCGAAGCGATAATCGAAGCCTTCACCCATATATCCCGGAATCACTCCGGCTTTTTGAAGACCTTCCTGGAAATACACGCCATGCTGTTTCAGTTGGTGTCCTGCAAACATGAGCAGTTCAAAACCAAGTCGTGCCATGTTACTGGCCTGCTTGCCATGCGTAAGAAGATATTTGCGTTCAAACGCTTTCACATCTTTATCGCTCGCCTTTTTATAGTTCGGAGACGTCAGCACGATGGCGAGGGTTTGGTATTTGTCGAACTCTACCACATTATCGTCAAGCCAGTTTTCCGATCCGATGAGAATACTCGAATCGGCACGCGTCTCCTTCGCGCCAACCACTTTTGTGTAGATCAGTGGATCATCTGATGCAACAAAAATACTATGAAGGCTATCCTTCTTCAGCGTAAACTCGATGGGATATTTAAATTCATCAAACTCAGTTGCCGTTGTCAGAATCTGGTTGACCTTAAACGTTTCCTTCGGATTGATCTCGTGCGATGCCAGTATTCTGATCCCTTTCGCCTGGGCCTGTGCGATAAAGCTTGCCGCCAGCGTTGAGTCTTTCTTAGTGGGTCCCAGGAAAACCATGCAGTCTTTCTTACGCAGGTGATCGGCAAGATAGTCGGCTGACTTTCTTCCAAGCGTCTCAGCTGAAGGCTGGAAAAGGAAGGCATACGGATTCATGCCAATAAAATCAGTGCTGTTCGAGACCGGGTGAATCATGTTGATTTTGTTGGCCATCGAGAATTCCTGCGCAACTTTGCTTTCTTCCGGGAACAGCGGGCCGATGATCAGGTCTGTTCGTTTTAATTCCTCAGTCTCGAAGTATTTCTTCAGCTTGTCAACACTGCGCTCGGTATCGTAGGCGCGAAGGCTGATGTTTATGCCTTGCTTCTGCAATGTATCTGCCGCAAGCTTGGCGCCCTCGTAGAAGTCGAGAACAATTTGTGTACGCTTGCGTCCGGGCGTTGGCTCGAGCGTTGACACCATGAACGGCAGCATCATGGCAACGGCATATTTTTCCTTGAAGAACGATTTCGGAGCTTCGGGAATGAACTCACCACGAGGTAATTTGAATTTGCTGATCAATTGTTCGAGTTCCTTCTTTGTTTCTTCATCGGTAACATTTTTTGCCAGCGTATTGGCCAGTTGCCTGGCAACCACCGCATCCTTTGGATATTCTTCGTGAAGCATGCGAAGCGTTTCGGCA
The DNA here is from genome assembly GCA_036402075.1 of Chryseosolibacter sp. Classification (GTDB taxonomy): domain Bacteria; phylum Bacteroidota; class Bacteroidia; order Cytophagales; family Cyclobacteriaceae; genus Chryseosolibacter. Next base: position 6,344 of record DASWTP010000184.1, read on the forward strand.
TCAGCTATCGAGGCGACATGGACCGTCTTGAGTGCCTCAACATCTTTTTCGAAATTTTTATCGCTGATCAGTGCCAGCGTTTTCATCGCCTGGAAATAATCTTTGTTCTCGAACAGAATTTTTCCAAGCCAGAAATTTACTTCTGACATTTTATCCCATTGCGGGTGAAGCGTTTTGAGCTGCGTGAGCATGTCTTTCGCCACCGCATTGAAGCGCTGATGATAGGCAGCCAGGGCGTAGTAAAACGATGCGTAGGCAGAATACTGATTGTTTTTATCGTAAACCGTGAGAGGCTTGAACGTTTCCATGGCCAGCGCATACTTGCCATCGCGGTATAACGCCTTCGCATTTGAATATTGCCTGCTGTAATCGATCTGGGCGTTAGCCACCAGGGAAAAGACAACCAGAATGCAAGACAGAAACTTCTTCATCATGTTCAATTTTTGTGCAACGACAAGATCACAACCGATACAAAATTTATTCCCATTCGATAGTAGCCGGAGGTTTTGAGCTTATATCGTAAACAACGCGATTTACACCTTTTACTTTGTTGATGATGTCACTCGACATTTCAGCGAGAAATTCGTAGGGCAGGTGCGCCCAGTCTGCGGTCATGCCATCGGTGCTGGTCACCGCTCTCAGGCTTACCACGCGCTCGTATGTTCGCTCGTCACCCATCACGCCAACCGATTGCAGCGGGGTCAATATGGCTCCCGCCTGCCATACTTTGTCGTACAGCCCGTGGTTTTTCAAGCCATTAATAAAAATGCTGTCTACCTCCTGAAGGATGGCGACTTTTTCAGCCGTGATGTCGCCCAGGATGCGGATACCCAGACCCGGCCCGGGGAATGGATGGCGTCCAAGGATTGAACTATCAATATTGAGGGTCTTGCCGACAATTCTTACCTCGTCTTTAAATAGGCTGCTGAGTGGCTCAACTACTTTTAGTTTCATTTTTTCTGGAAGTCCGCCAACGTTGTGGTGTGACTTGATTGTCACCGAAGGACCTTTTACTGAAACTGACTCAATGATGTCTGGATAGATTGTTCCCTGGCCGAGCCATTTTACATCGGTGATCTTGTGCGATTCCTGGTCGAACACATCGATGAATGTTTTTCCGATCGCTTTGCGTTTCGCCTCGGGATCAGAAAGTCCCTTGAGTGCTGAATAAAACTGGTCTTTCGCATCAACACCTTTAATGTTCAAACCCATGTGCTTGTAGGAGTCGAGCACCTGGGCGAATTCATTCTTTCGCAACAAGCCGTTATCCACGAAGATACAGTGCAGATTCTTGCCAATGGCTTTGTGGATCAGCGTTGCAGCAACGGTGGAGTCAACGCCCCCTGATAATGCCATCACCACTTTGTCGTTGGCGAGTTTCTTTTTGAGGTCGGCAATGGTGGATTCAACGAACTGGTCGGGTGTCCAGTCTTGCGCGCATCCGCAAATATGAACGACAAAGTTCCGAAGCAAGTTCTTGCCTTCCGTGGTGTGGGTCACTTCCGGGTGGAATTGTATTCCCCATACGTTCTCATCCTTGACCTTAAAGGCAGCGATAGCAACGGACGAGGTACTGGCAATCACATCAAAGTTATCGGGAATGGACATGATGGTATCCGCATGCGACATCCAAACCTGTGTATCGAGGGAGATTTCTTTGAGCAGTGGAGTGTGATGGTCGACAGTTGAAAGTTTTGCGCGTCCGTATTCGCGGGCGGTGGAAGGCATTACCTTCCCTCCATTCTGATGGGCGATGAGTTGCGCACCATAACAAACGCCAAGCACGGGCAGGTTTTTGAACCCTTTCATGTCCACGTTCGGGGCATTTTGGTCGCGCACAGAACAGGGGCTTCCCGAAAGTATCACGCCTTTAATCTCGGGCGTGATAGGGGGTATTTTGTTAAACGGGTGAATTTCGCAGTAGACGTTCAATTCCCGAACTCTTCGCGCGATGAGTTGGGTGTACTGTGAACCAAAATCAAGGATCAGGATCTGTTGAGACATGGTGCAAAGATAACAGAACCCATGAGCCTGACTTGCCCCGGTCTAAAAAAATATACGATTAAGAATCAGGATGTTATATCACAAATTCATGAGCATAAGGCCCAGCTGAAAACCCGCTGTGGAGAAGTTCTTGTAGCCAAACTCCGGACTCTTATTGGTCGAGTAATCATAGTGTATGGCCGCCATTGCTCCAAGCGCCCTTCGTGTTCCGAAACGCACCAGAATGCCAGCTTCCGGTCTCACCAAAAAACCGAAAGCGTTTTCGGCATTTGTATAAATGTTATAATACTGGGTGTACTCGTTATAGTTTGCGCCCAGACCGACACCCGCGTAAGGGAACACGATATCGCCATCGCCAACCAGGAAGTTGTACTGTCCGCTTACAACGGCAGAATACGAGTAAACATAATTGAAATAATCGGTTGTGATCGCACCTGAGGCGGACTCAATGGTGCGGGTTGGTTTGTATTCATTGATTGAGGCAGAGCCGAGGTCGATGCCGGCTGACACACGGTCAGTAATGAACGCCCGATACCCAAGCCTTAACCCTTGCGCGCTGCCGTTGGACACCCACGCTCTGTTGCTTAACGGAGCATTGTAATCTACGCTCACGTAAAAATATTTTGGCTGTGCTACCACCACCGCACCAACCATTAGCAATAGAAATGTCAATAGCGTTTTCATATGATTAGCGCGTTAGATAGGGTGATTGCGTAAAGGCCTGCTCAATGGCTTCCAACGCCTGACGCTCCAGGTCCAGCGTGCTGTATACATCTCCCATGTAGGCAGTCCAAAGCACCTTCACTTTGTTATCAGGTGTGAGGTGTTTCAGATCCACCACTTCGATGATCAAAACACCGGTGTTGTATGCATAGGTTTGAACGTAAGGGTAGCTATACCAGGAATTATATCCATAGTAGCCTCCATAATACCCGCCATAGTAATTATTGGGATAGATTACGTCCTGGAAAACGTTGAAGTCGTTAACAACAAGCACATTGATTCCTACATCAGGATCCTGATTTCGATTGACGCGTGAATAGCCTCGCGCCTGCAGCTCGGAATTTATTTTCTGAAGCACCGGACGAGGGGAAACTGCTCTTCGAAGCAACTATTATGGTATCGGGTGATGTTTCCGAAATAAAGCCGATAGTGTCAGTCGGGATTGCATACGTAGCGATGCTGGAGAAGTCTGCCGTGTTGTCGTAGTTTGTTGAAACAACAAGCTGATCAACCAGCTCCGCTGCCTCCGGTTCGGGGCGACAACCGATGCTGCAAATTGCCGCTGCAAATAGTATCAGAAAAGCTCTCATAAATTGTTAGTCTTTGGATGGAAACGTGCTTTCGGCATCCTTATAGACAACGAAGTACGTCACAAAAAAATTGTTCCGATTCATTAGACACAGCAAACGGCCGGACCGTTTAAAACCGAAAAATTATTTATCTCAGGATCAGGCCTACTCCAAACAGAATTACAAAAAGCAATGTGGAGAGCGCCATTTGTTTCAGGAACGGATCGAGACTTTCAGACGGTTTCCGGGCAATGGAGACTCCATTGTATAGAAACAGGGGGAAAGTAAGCATAAACAAAAACTGCCATGGCGATGAATAGGTAAGCCATTGATACACTATCGAAGAGCACAGTCCAAGGATGAGGAGTATCCAGTGATAGGCCACCGCCTTCTCGCGGCCAATTCTGACCGGGATGGAAAACTTTCCTGCTTTCCGGTCAGACTCGATGTCGCGAATGTTGTTGATGTTGAGTACGGCAATGGAAAACAAGCCGCAGCTCAGGGCTGGCAGCACTTCATAAGCTGATACCGTTTTGGTGAACAGGTAGAAAGAGCCCATCACGCCCACTAGCCCGAAAAACACCAGCACGGAAATATCTCCAAGTCCCGCATATCCATAGGGCTTTCTCCCAACGGTGTATGCAATCGCAGCAAGGATGCTGAGAATTCCGAGGCCAAAAAAGAAAAGCAAGGCTTTCCAGTCAAGGCCGAACGAAACCAGAAGTAAGCTAATGCCACTGGCGAGTGAAAGAATGATGAGGATACCGATTGCAGTTTTCATTTTTGCTTTTGAGATCGCACCCGACTGAACGGCACGCGAAGGGCCTTTGCGATCGGCACTGTCGGCACCATGGATTGAATCGCCATAATCATTGGCAAGATTGGAAAGCACCTGCAGGAAAATTGTTGTGAGTACCGCGAGCAGAAAAATGTCCCAGCGGAAGGCATTGGCAGCGGAGGCGAGAAAACCACCCATGGCAATACTTGAAAGAGCTAAGGGAAGCGTGCGCAGGCGAAAAGCCTTGATCCAGACTTTTGTAGAACTCACAGGTTTATCTTTTCGAGAATTTGGTTATCGAGGGGATCAACTTTTTTATCAAAGAAAGCAATGACGTTTCCCTGTTTGTCGACCAGGTATTTGCAGAAATTCCATGACGGTTTGTGTCCTGACTTGGCGGCAAGCCACTTGTAGAGCGGATGAGCATTTTTTCCTTTCACTGAGATCTTTTCAAACATCTGGAACGTGACGCCATAATTCTTCTGGCAAAAGGTTGCGATTTCATCGTTGGAACCGGGCTCCTGCCACAGGAAATTGTTTGCCGGAAATCCGAGAATGGTCACCTTGTCGCCAAACTGCTCGTGAAGTTTTTGCAGTCCTTCATATTGATAGGTATAGCCACACTTTGAAGCCGTGTTGACGATGAGCAGCGTTTTGTTTTTGTATTGTGAGAAATCGATGGGCTTTCCTTCGAGGCTGTTGACGGTAAATTCATAAATGGTTTCCGGAGTCTTCCCTTGCGGTGAAAAAAGATCCAGAAGCATCGAAGAAAAGCCCATGATCAAAAATATAAGATGCCTAGAGAGCATCGACAATCTGACTATCGAGTGGTTTTACTTTCGAGTTGAAAAACTTGATGGTCCCATCCGGCTTCACAAGATACTTGCAGAAGTTCCAGCTTGGCTCCTCTCCGGTTTTCTCCTTCAGGAACTGATACAACGGATGCTGATCAGCGCCCTTCACCGAAATCTTTTCAAACATCTGGAACTTTACTCCATAGTTTTTCTGGCAGAACTCAGCAATCTCAGTATTGGTGCCCGGCTCCTGGCTGCCGAAATTGTTTGCCGGGAATCCCAGTACGACAACTTTATCACCAAACTGCTCATGCAGTTTCTCAAGGTCAGCATACTGAGGCGTATAACCGCATTTCGAAGCAACGTTTACCAGCAGCAGCGTTTTTCCTTTGTACTGCTTGAAGTCGATTTCTTCACCATCAATTGAATTCATTTTGAAATCATAGATGGAGTTGACGGAAGGTGTGAAAAGCGTCATTAGCAGAATAAATGTTAAGGTTTTCATTGGGCGAAGTATTGTGAGTTATTGATTCAATAGTTTGAGCGGTATTTACGGTACTATAACCCAGAAAGCCGGCCGATTGTTCACTGCATGCACTCCGTTCGCCATGCGACATTCAAATTTTTCAATCGAACTACATTCTTTCCGGCACCTGGATCCCCAGCAAATGCATGGCCTTCCTGATTGCGTCTGCAACTACCTTTGATAAAGCAACCCTTACCTGAAGCTTGTTTGCATCGCTCTCATTAAAGATAGGAATGTTTTGATAAAACTGGTTATAGGTTTTCGCCAGGTCGTATACGAAATTCGCAATAACCGCAGGAGAATAGTCTTTAGCCGCTTCGCGAACCTTGTTTTCAAACTGATTCAGGACCTTCACTACTTCGACTTCTGCAGTCTCCAAAGTTGTGACACCCGCAAAGTCAATTTCGATCAAGTCCACCCCAAGGCTTTCCGCTTTCCTGAGGATGGAGCGGATTCTGGCGTGCGTATATTGGATGAATGGCCCGGTGAATCCCTGTAGCTGAACAGACTCGTTCGGATCGAAAAGCATTCGTTTTTTCGGATCAACTTTCAGCAAAAAGAACTTTAATGCGCCAAGACCCAACATCGGGAATAAGGCTTTCGCTTCGTCAGGTGAGAGTTCATCAACTTTACCCAATGCGCGTGTGAGTTTCTCCGCTTCGCTTGTAATTTCGGCAATCAGGTCATCAGCATCCACAACAGTGCCTTCGCGCGATTTCATTTTACCAGTGGGTAGATCGACCATACCATACGACAGATGGTAGCAACGTTTCGCCCAGTCAAAGCCGAGTTTGCCGAGAATAAGAAATAACACTTTGAAGTGATATTCCTGCTCGTTTCCGACCGTATAGATTTGTCCGCTGATGTTTGGAAAATCGCGGAACCGAAGGATTGCCGTGCCGATATCCTGCGTCATGTACACCGAGGTTCCATCGGAGCGAAGCAACACTTTCTGGTCGAGGCCATCGCCCGTAAGATCAACCCAGACGGAGCCATCCTCTTTCCTGAAAAAAACTCCGGAGTCAACGCCTTTTAGAACTTCTTCCTTTCCCAGGAGGTAGGTGTCAGACTCGTAATACAACTTGTCGAAGTCGACACCCATGCTTTTATACGTCTCTTCGAATCCTGCGTACACCCAGCTGTTCATCGTTTTCCAAAGCTCCATGACAGCAGGGTCTTTCTGTTCCCACTTCTGCAGCATACGTTGAGCTTTTACCAGAAGTGTTTCAATATGATAAAGGGGTTCTAGCCATTGAAGTACAATATTGGCACCCCTGCGATTCGCCTGAGCTAATTTGGGTACATCTTCGAACAACTTAACCAGATTCTCTTTTAATTGAGAAGTAAAGCCCAGTACATTTCCTCCGCGCTTTAAAGTGATCTGGCCAATTTCAAAGTCGAAAATAAAAATGTCAGCAGAAGGATTGTCTTCAAAAAAACGATTCAAGTAAAATTCAAATGGAAGTTCAATTTCCCTGGCATTGATAAGTCTTTTTACCTCATTGCGAAATTCTGTTTCAAACTTGACGTAATATTTACCTACAAGGTGATCGCCTTTTGGAGTGTCGATGGAGGTGGATGGTGTCTCTCCGTTGCCAAAATATTGCCAAGCAACCATCGATTTGCAGATGTGAATGCCGCGGTCGTTTATAATTTGGACTTTGTGAACCCGGAATCCCGCTGCTTTCAGAATTTCAGCAACGCTCCATCCAAGAAAGTTATTTCGTAAGTGGCCGAGGTGAAGGGGCTTGTTCGTGTTGGGAGAAGAATACTCCACCATGATCTCCTGCCCGTTTGCCGGAAGCTGACCATAGGATGGGTTGGCAAAAATTGATTTCAAGGTCTCGATCCAGACTTTGTCAGAAAGCACAAGATTCAAAAATCCCTTGACAACGTTGAAACGTTGTACGGTTGATGAGTTTGAAACAAGGTACTCACCAATCAACTTTGCAGTTTCCTCTGGGCCTTTGCGCGATATTTTTGTCAGTGGAAAGCAAACTAAAGTATGCGACCCTTCAAACTCCTGGTTTGTCGGTTGTATCTGAAGTGCATCAACCTGCTGGCCGAACAATACACTTACAGCTTTTTGAATTTGCTCCCGGAGCGTTTGATCTATGTTCATGTAATAATGTGCCAATTAGTTAATGTGCCAATGTGCCAATGTTAGTCCAATTGACTTTTGATTGGCATTGGCACATTAGCACATTGAATCATTAATTTTTACCATTCGAGAATGTATGCAAATATCAGAGGCGCAACGATAGTCGCATCTGACTCCACAATGTATTTCGGTGTATCGATGCTGAGTTTCCCCCAGGTGATTTTTTCATTGGGCACTGCACCTGAATACGAGCCGTAGCTGGTGGTTGAATCGCTGATCTGGCAGAAGTAGCTCCAGAACGGAACGCTATCTCTTTCAAGATCCTGGTGAAGCATTGGTACCACGCAAATCGGGAAATCGCCCGCGATACCGCCACCGATCTGGAAGAATCCGATGCCTTCGGTACCGGCATTTTTTGTATACCAGTCTGCAAGCCATACCATGTACTCAATTCCCGATTTCATCGTGCTGGCTTTCAGCTCTCCAGTTACAACGTAAGAAGCGAAGATGTTACCCATCGTTGAGTCCTCCCAGCCAGGAACAACCATTGGCAGATTCTTTTCAGCGGCTGCAATCATCCAGCTGTTCTTTGGGTCGATCTCATAATATTGTTTCAAGTCACCGCTATTGAGCATGCGGAACATGAATTCGTGTGGGAAAAGTCTCTCGCCTTTGTCTTCGGCATCCTTCCATACCTTGAACAAATGCTTTTGCAGTCTTCTGAAGGCTTCTTCTTCAGGAATACACGTATCTGTAACCCGATTCAAATGATTCTCGAGCAGATCCCACTCATCCTGCGGTGTTAAATCGCGGTAGTTTGGAATGCGCCTATAATGCGAATGAGCAACAAGGTTCATGATATCTTCTTCCAGGTTGGCCCCGGTACATGAGATGATGTGTACTTTGTTCTGGCGGATCATCTCCGCGAAGCTGATGCCAAGCTCACCGGTACTCATTGCACCAGCAAGGGTCACCATCATTTTCTTGCCCTCCGCAAGATGTTTTTTATAACCTTTCGCAGCATCTACCAATGCAGCAGCATTGAAGTGTAGGTAATGCTTCTCGATAAACGAGGAAATCGGTCTGTTTTGGCTCATGTCGTTAAATTAAAAGGCGAAAATAAACAATACGGTCAAAAAACAGAAAAGTGATTTTTTAGTTCAATTTCCTGAAAAAGATGGCATGCAGTTTTAGGTGCCGGTTAACGACCGACAACAAAATTGTGATCTTGTTTTCTTTGCATATCTTTCATTTTTAAAGCTTGATGAACCCCTTGAAGTTTGTGGCAATTGTGGCGCTCGTAGCCGCGCAAGTTTGCCCCGTGTTGGCCCAGGTTCCTGACGATAACGAAGGATTCAGCCTGGTTAAAGAGAAGGACAACATTTCCATCTACGAACGCTGGCGTTTCTTCCCGAAAACCGATCCACCGGTTGAGGCGCGCGAAGTGAAAGGTGTGTTTTACGCAAAAACGGATTTTAAGGAAGCACTGGCTTTACTGAAAGACGAGAAGCAAATCCAGGACTGGCAAAGTCACGTCTCAAAGTTCAAGGTGTATCCACAAAGCGACACAACCTGGTTTGAATATTCTTATCACGATATTCCCTGGCCGGTAAGCGATCAGGATCATTTTCTGATCTATAAGAAGCAATACGAATCTCAGGACACGGTCTACGTCACGTTTGAGAGCATTGTAAATGACAAATTAGCGCCCGTTGATGAGGACGCAGATCGAATGCGTCTTGCCGGAAGCTGGCTCTTCGAAAAACAAAAGGACAAAGTCAGGATCACCTACCGGATCTATTCCTATCCTAGTTCTATTCCTCGAATCTTTACCGACCCGGTTATCCGCAGTAATATGATGAGTACGATCAAAGCGTATATTAAGATTGTAGAGAAGTAATCGCCAGCCGCGGGTTCCAGGTTACAGGCGGCTTCGAACGGAAACCTGAGATCTGAAACCCGCGACCTGCCACGCAGTTTATTCAGCTAAAACCGGCCTTCCAACAATCGCCTTCGCAGTTGCTTCCAGGATTTCAAATGCACTTTCCGCCATCCGGTTCTCGGTGTCAAGCGTTGGGTTTACCTCAACGATTTCCCATGCTATTACTTTGGGACTCTTTGCTAGCTCAACGTTCAGTGTTTTCGCTTCATCTACGGTGAGGCCGTTCGGTACTGGTGTTCCTGTGCCGGTAGAAATCCGTGAGTCCATGCTGTCCACGTCAAACGAGATGTAGATGTAGTCGCAGTGATCAAGCATTTGCAGCGCTTTCTCTGCGATTTTTGCTCCCCCCAGCTTCTTCACATCTTCTACTTCAATGAAGTTGACGTTGTATTTGTTCAGAAGGTAGTTCTCAGGTTTCTCGAGGTCGCGCACAGCAATGTAAACGATATCTTCGGGATTGATCTTGGGTCCCTGCATACCCACGTTCTTGATCTGCTCCCAATAGTCGAGCGTTTCACCGCGTGGATCGTTCACTTTACATTCCAGGTTATCAAGGCCGCACGCCATCGCCAGTGCCATGCCGTGCATGTTGCCCGAGGGCGTGGTGAATGGCGTGTGAATATCAGCATGCGCATCAATCCAGATGACGCCAAGGCGGCTTTTCGGATGTGCCTTCTTGATGCCGGCAATTGTACCATAGGCGGTGCTGTGATCGCCAGCCATAATAACAGGAAAATACTCGTCAAAGAGTTGCTCGTACACTTCGAGGCAAACGCGCTCTTCCATGATCAGCACTCCGTCAATAAATTTTGCGTAAGAGTGCTTGGCTCCATCGAAAAGAAGTTCGTTTACGTTCTCTACTTCCACGGAATCGTAGAGTCTGAAAAAATCCGAGTTCAGATCGAGACTTGCGATCTTCATAGCCTCCACTCCCATGCTGGCCCCACGGGTACCAGCACCGATCTCTGACTTAACTTCAATGATCTTTATCTCTTTCATACATCTGGTTGTCTTTGCTTGCCTGCAAATTGCTTACCGGAACGGTACAGGTTTTTTTACAGGTAAAAAATTATTTTGATTGAATTATGGTTAACCTAAAAAATGCCGCGAATGGATGCCGTTAGTAGTCTGGCAAACCAAACGTAACCCGGGGCTTGTCCGGTCGGAGAAAATTAGGAAAACGATTAACCATACGTTTCTGTAAGTTATTGCAAAGATGGCAAAATTATCCCAATATTGCACTCCTCTCAGAATCGTTTATTGGTAATCCGTCAAACGTTAATCGTCCGGAATAATAACCTGAGAGTGAGGCATTTACGATTTCATTTTTGAGACAATTTAACGATTAACGCGCTACATGAAGAGCTATCGCGAGCTGATTGAGCAAACCTTCGAATTTCCCCAAAAAGAGTTTAAAGTACGTGACCACGAGCTCCTGTTTAATGACGTTCCCCTCAACGACATCATCAAAGAATACGGCACGCCTCTAAAGCTTACCTACCTACCCCGCATCAGTGAAAATATCCGCTTCGTACAGGCTACGTTCAACAATGCCATTGAACGTTTCAAGTACAACGGCAAGTACACGTACTGCTACTGCACCAAGTCGTCTCACTTTTCTTTTGTCCTTGAGCAGGCGTTGAAGAATGAGCATGTTCATATTGAAACGTCTTCCTCGTTCGATATTCCGATCGTTCGGTCGCTGTACAATAAAGGCAGAATTAACAAAGACACGTACATCCTCTGCAACGGCTTTAAAATGCCGCTCTACACACAATATATCTCTGAACTTTTAAATGACGGCTTCAAGAACTGTGTACCCATTCTCGACAAGATGGGCGAGATAGATGCCTACGAGCAAGCGGTCAATGTGCCTTACCAGGTTGGAATACGCGTTGCGGCAGATGAAGAACCCAAGTTCGAGTTTTACACCTCGCGACTGGGAATCCGCTACAGCGACATTACCAACTTCTACAAAGACAAAATTGAGAATAGTCCGAAGGCATCGCTGAAGATGCTCCACTTTTTCATCAACACCGGCATAAAAGACACCGCCTACTACTGGAGCGAGCTTAGCCGCTTTATTTTCAAATACTGTGAACTGAAGAAGATCTGTCCTACGCTCGATTCCATCGACATTGGCGGTGGATTTCCGATCAAGACTTCGCTTACGTTCCAGTACGATTACAAGTACATGATCGAACAGATTGTTGAGAACATCAAGTGGATTTGCGATAAGAACAACGTTCCGGTACCGAATATTTTTACGGAGTTTGGAAGCTACACGGTTGGCGAAAGTGGCGCAGTGCTTTACAAAGTGATCGATCAGAAACTCCAGAACGACAAAGAGCTCTGGTATATGATTGATGGATCGTTCATCACGCATCTTCCTGACGCATGGGGATTGAACCAGAAATACATTTTGCTGGCGATAAACAAGTGGGATGATCCTTACCATAAAGTAAACATGGGCGGACTCACCTGCGACAGCATGGATTATTATAACTCGGAAGCACACACGGGCGAAGTGTTCCTGCCAATGATCAATGACGAAGAGCCGTTATACATTGGGTTCTTCCACACCGGTGCTTACCAGGAATCGCTTGGAGGCTACGGTGGAATTCAACACTGCCTCATCCCTGCACCAAAACACGTGCTCATCGACCGTAACGAGGATGGTGAAATCTCCACCAAACTTTTCGCGGGCGAACAATCGAGTGAGAGTATGTTGAAGGTGTTGGGGTATGAAAAATAAATTAGATTTAAGATTTAAGATTTAAGGCCGGTGATTGATTCTCCGGCCTTTTAATTTGCCTTGAGGCGGTCCGAAACCTTCAGTTCAATTTTCAATATTTTTTGAATTATGCTAAAGCAACTTTTTCAATATCGAGAGCAAGAAGGACAATGGCGTTGAGCGGGATCTGGCGTTATGACCTATGGAACGTGTGTACGTCACGGTTGATCTGATGGATATGTGTTGGCGGCCTATCCCGATAAAGTGGTAATCCAAGAGAAGATAATATCAATTGGATCACGCTAAAATTGCTGCAAAATCAGATTCAACGCGCCCGACCTTAATCTAAAATCTTAGATCATTGGTGTCCGGAGAAACTGAATCTTTAATCCCGCTAGGGATTTCCTAATTGTAGAAAATCGGGGATGTAAACAAAGCGCGCCACAGAAAAGACCTGCTCCTTGCTGTGACTAGTTTTGGCGCGTAACGGTGGTGAGTCAACGGAACTGGAGATCCCTCGGAAATACTCATGTGCATTTCGTGTCGTGAGTGGGTGCATTTCAATTCAGGATTGTAGTCGACACGTATTCATTATCCTATATCATGCTACAGATAGGAAGTCCCTCCGGGACAAATCTAAATGCTTTTTTTCCAACACCGTAAAAGACTTGATTTAAGATCGACTTTAATCCATTTTCTCAGATTACGCTTTCTCCGGACAACAATAATCCGAATTCTTCGATCTTAAATCTTAAAGGGATTTTGGTCGAACCCTGATGCATGCCCGATTGCCCAGGAGCACCTGCCAAAGGAACATCCGGAATTGTACTCATCTTTTATTAAAGTCTTCGACCAAAGTTACGACAAAGCAATCTTCAGACTTTTCCGGCCTGTTCGCGGGACGATCAACATTGAGTGACGAATGCTCGTATCTTCACCCAAGGTGAGGAAGTCATCCACGGTATTTACAAAGAAAAGCCGGTAATATCACATCCCGGCTTTTTCACGAAAATCTAAATCGTGCACAGCCAACTGCCGCACCAAATCTTAAAATCTAAAATCTAAAATCTTAAATCTTAAATCGCATTAATTCCCAATCACTTTCTCAATCTGATTATTGCTAAACGCAAAAGAAAAATCTAACCTGACTTCCGGATATGAAACCGATTTCCCGTTGAAGTTTTGAATGTGATAACTTCCGTCAAGTTTTACGGCTACGTTTGGAACCGGTCTGTACACCACTCCTGCGGACGGCTTCCAGAATTTTCCATCGTCAGCGAGGCCTGACTCGTCATCACCACCAAAATCTTTGTTTTGGACTACTTCCGGGTGACTCATCCAATCAAGGAACAGGTAGGGAACGAACTGCCCAACAGTAGACTGAATGTTGTATCCAAGGCGCACATACCACGTCTGAACATTGTAGTTAACATTGCGCTGAATATCATTAATACCCAGTGACGAATTTGGCTGATCTTCATTCGAGATCAAGAACCGGTCACGTTGGAACGAATTCAATCCGGCTTCATTGATCAGCGCTAAAACCATTTCAGGGTTCCGTTCAGCTGTATGTGCTGAGTTATAATATTCCGACTGGATTAAAAGTTTGCCCACTTGTTTTTCGAGGAAGACACCCATTACGTTAAAGCGATCTCCATTCATCCACGGTAGAATTCCTCCGCGGGGCGAACCAGTTCTGAATTCGACAGTTGATGTGGTGTTGCGGTTGCTGATGCTTGACGAATAACCAGAAACACCAATGATAAACGAGCTTACATACGATTTGTACCGAAGATCCCATCCCAGCGAAACTACACCGTTCTTTGGCCCGCCTTCTCCATTGTCGGTCATCACCGCGTACGAGATCACACTGCGAGGATTCTGGAATTCACCATGAACCATAAAGTTCGTGGTGCGTGTTAAGAAAAGATGATCGGCATCCAGCATTTCCGGTGCTTCAATGCCAATGAAGGTTGGGATCTGATCAAGACGCTCATTGTACAAGCCAAACTTCCGATACATTTTCCCGACACGAATCTGGAAAGCATCGCTGATTCCGAAATTACCGTACGCGTTACGGATCTCAAGGAAATCGTTATTGCGCGCAAGGTTAAATAAGTAACTGATCTTGCCTGTAAAATTCCCTTTTCCATAGATGTGAAAATTTCTTACAGGGTCCCACTCATAAGGATCGTCAGCGGTATTGGTTGAGCCGGTGGGGCTTAATGATGGGTAACGAAAGGTTTTTTGGAGGTTTGAGTTGATATACCCATAGAGGTAGAAGTTTTTATCAACCATGTCGATTTTCAGCAGCTCTTCTAAGGAAAGATCGAAAAGATCATCGCTTGCCGTTTGTGTTGTATCCGTTTGAGCATACACATGCCCCGATACAGCTAATAAAATTAAAGCCGCAATTTTTTTCATTTTGGTGGAGTTTTAACGATACAAACGTATGGCTGCTTTATGTCGCTAATTCTCAAATGCTTGGCGATTTATTACATCTGTTAAGGCGGGGCGATTAACGCAGAAAGCACGGGGCAGTTACAACACAGAAAAAACCGCCTAACCAGCAATAAAATGCGCGTTTTAGCACCTGTTCGCGCACCCAGAAGCTTTCTGCTTTATCCTTTATGCTTTCAGCTTTTTTAGCTACATTCATTTCCCATTCTCTTTTTCTCCGCCTTTTACGCAGCCGCATTATGAGTCACGACAGGAATTCATTACGCGCGATCTTCAGGCTATCCGAAAACGGCCTGTCTTCCTTTTTTGTCACCATTGAATTTTACGCACGTGAAATCGCCATGCACCGGACTTTCTTAGCATTCACAAACACCGCATGCGATTCCATTTTGTTCCCTAAAAACAATAAACCAAATGCAACATGAAAGTCTACGATGAAAAACACATCAAGAACATTGTTCTGTTGGGCGCGCCTAAGGCCGGCAAAACTTTGCTGGCCGAAGACATGATTTTCGAAGCTGGTATAATTCACCGGAGAGGTACTATCGAAGCACGTAACACGGTTTCCGATTTTCACGAGATAGAACACGAACGAGGGAACTCGGTATTCGCCACCGCACTACATACGGAATGGCAGGATTTTAAGATCAACATAATCGATACACCAGGATTTGACGACTTTATTGGAGAAATGG
Organism: Chryseosolibacter sp.; assembly: GCA_036402075.1. GTDB lineage: Bacteria > Bacteroidota > Bacteroidia > Cytophagales > Cyclobacteriaceae > Chryseosolibacter. The sequence goes on from DASWTP010000184.1 coordinate 21,670, forward strand.
TCTCATCTGTTCGCGTAGCCGACACCTGCGTGATGGTGATCAATGCGCAACATGGCGTTGAAGTTGGAACAACGCTGATCTGGAACTACATCGACAAGTACAACAAACCAACCATTTTTGCGATCAACCAGGTGGATCACCCGAAAGCAGATTTCGACAATGCACTTACCTCGCTGAAGGAACGTTTCGGCAGCGCAGTAACCCAAATGCAATACCCGTACAATCCCGGAGAAGGATTCAATGCCATTATTGACCTTCTTAAAATGGTGATGTACAAATTCCCGGTCGATGGTGGTAAACCAAAAAAGCTTCCTATCCCCGAAGAAGAAAAAGAAAAAGCAGATCGTCTTCACAATGAGCTGGTCGAGAAGGCAGCCGAGAACGATGAGAAGCTCATGGAAAAATATTTTGAGAAAGGTACGCTGGATGAAGACGAAATGCGGCAGGGGTTAAAACTTGGTATGATCAACCACGATGTGTTCCCTGTGTTCTGCATGTCAGCAAAGAAAAATATGGGAAGCGGTCGCATGATGGGATTCATCGATAACGTGGCGCCTACCCCACTGGAAGCGAAGCCTGAAACCAGTAGCGATGGAAAAGAAATTAATCTTGATCCTCAGAAACCAACCGTGCTCTTTGTTTTTAAGTCCCACCTCGAGCCCAACCTCGGAAAACTTTCATTTTTCAAGGTGATATCAGGTGAAGTAAACGCGGGCAGTGAATTGGTGAATAGCCAAACCGGGGCAACTGAAAAAATCCATCAGCTCTTTATCATGGACGGAAAAAACCGGACGCCTGTTGAACGACTCGTCACCGGTGACATAGGCGCGACTTTAAAACTGAAGGACACGTTCACTAATCAAACGTTGCATGCAAAGGGTTACGATGTGACTATTCAGCCGATTGAATTTCCGCAACCACGGATTCGAACGGCAATCATCGCACAAAGCAAAAATGACGATGAAAAAATTGGCGAGGTGCTGAATAAAATCCACCAGGAAGATCCCACTGTTGAGATCGAATATTCAAAGGAGATCAAGCAGCTCATTATCTCGGCACAGGGCGAATTGCATCTCGCGGTGTGCAAGTGGTATCTCGAGAATGTTTACAAGCTTCACATCAGTTTTGAAACACCACGAATTTCCTATCGCGAAACAATTCGCAGGCCAGCGGTTGCGAGTTACCGGCATAAAAAACAAAGCGGAGGCGCTGGCCAGTTTGGTGAAGTGCATTTGAAACTTGAACCGTATTTTGAAGGAATGCCAGAGCCTGACGAATACAATGTTCGGGGCAAAGAGTTCATTGACTTGCCGTGGGGAGGTAAACTTGCATTTTACAACTGCATTGTGGGTGGCGTAATCGATGCCAGATTTATTCCCTCAATCCTGAAGGGGGTGATGGAAAAAATGGAAGAAGGTCCGATCTCAGGATCACATGTGCGTGATGTGCGTGTGTGTGTTTTCGATGGCAAAATGCATCCGGTAGACTCCAACGACATTTCCTTCAAGATTGCCGGCATGATGGTTTTTAAGGATGCATTTATGCACGCTGAGCCGCAGCTGCTTGAACCGATCTATGACGTTGAGGTGTTGCTGCCGGAAGACGTAATGGGTGAAGTCATGGGGGATCTGCAAACTCGAAGGGCGCTGATCATGGGAATGGACAGCGAAGGACCATACCAGATCATCAGAGCCCGCGTACCGTTGGCTGAGCTTGATCGCTACTCGACAACGTTAAGGTCACTCACACAGGGTCGTGCAAGTTTCAGACAAACCTTTGCCGAGTATTCCGCTGTTCCATTTGATGTACAGCAACAAGTGGCTAAAGCAAACCACGAACTGGAAGTTGCCTAGATATTTAAACGTGAATCATAAGAATACACATGAAAGGCTGCAAACGGGCAGCCTTCTTTTATTTTATTGATCGCGGAATGGGGGATATTGTCAACCGGTCATCACCTGCGATGCGGTTCATTTAGCTGTCAGATTCATCATTACAACGCCAAAAACGATACTTATCGAAAAAAACCTCCATGGGTCCGAAATCGATTGTAAAAAACCATTCTTTTTATAGTTTTGTTATAATAGGAAACCACTGTCAGGAGCCCAATGAGCAATGCGATCGTAATTATCCCAACCTATAAGGAACGAGAAAACATCCGCGCGATCATCGAAGCGGTTTTTTCGCTGCCGAAAGATTTCGATATCCTGATAGTTGACGACAACTCTCCGGACGGCACAGCCGAGATTGTCGAAGAACTCCAGGAAAAATTTAATACGACTACAGAGCGCCTGCAACTCATGAAGCGGCCTGGCAAACAAGGTCTTGGCACTGCGTATATCGCAGGCTTCAAATATGCGATCGCTCGTGGCTACGACTACATATTAGAGATGGACGCGGACTTTTCACACGACCCGAAAGACCTCGTGAATCTCTACGATGCCTGCCACGAGAATCGAATTGACTTATCGATCGGTTCACGCTATGCCACAGGAGTTAATGTAGTGAACTGGCCAATGGGCAGGGTGCTCCTCTCCTACTTTGCCAGCACGTATGTGCGCCTCATTACAAGCATGCCGATAAGCGACACAACCGCAGGCTTCGTTTGCTACAAGCGCGAGGTTCTTGAAACAATTCCACTGGATAAAGTGAAGTTTGTTGGGTATGCTTTCCAAATCGAAATGAAATTTCTTGCCTGGAAATACGGATTTAAACTGGGCGAAGTGCCGATCATTTTCACCGACCGCACACGCGGAGAATCAAAAATGTCCGCAGGAATTTTCAAGGAAGCATTTTTTGGTGTACTCCAGATGACCATCCAGAGCTGGTTCAAAAAATACATCCCCGATCCTTATAAACCTGTTGAAAAATTTTCGGAAGCAACATAGATTGTCAATGTGTGCCGCTTAGTTGTAGCGGTATCATTTCCATTTCCGCGGCCTGCGTAGTAGCCTGGTGTTTCCACATCTCCTGGAATACTAAACTAAAGCGCTTCAGGTCTTCGAAGGTACCTTCATCGATCACCGAACCATTTTTCAGAATGTATACGTAATCGAAATGCGTTAACAGGTGAAGTCTGTGCAGTGAAGACACAACTGCCTTCTCGGTAAATGACCGGAACAACTCTCCGTAGATCACCTTTTCGGTTTTGGGATCAATACTACTTGTTGGCTCATCTAACAAAACGATGGTGCTTTGCTGCGCGGCAAGGATGCCACGCGCCAACGCCAGACGCTGCTTTTGTCCACCGGAAAGATTTACACCCTTCTCCTGAATATGAGTATGTAGTCCATCCGGCAAATGTTTCAGAACCTCATCAAACTTCGCAGCGCGGCACACGTTCATCACCTCCTCTTCGGTAAAGGGAAGGCCGAGTGTTATATTATAGAGGATTGTATTTTCAAAGATCTCAGGCTCCTGCGGAAACAATGTCACGGTATTTGAGATGGATTCAAAATTAATTTCCCTGCCATCAAGCATTGTCTTGCTGCCAGCAGAAACATCATGAAGCCCGCGGAGCAACGTAAGCAATGTACTCTTACCGCTGCCACTCTCGCCAATCAAAGCGATGCGTTGGCCCCTTTGAACGCGCATGCTGAAATCCACCAGGCCAGAAGCACTCCGTTTGCCCGAAACATCAGGCCGAACAAAATTCAGATTGGCAATTTCAATCACGTTCCAATTCTCAGGAAATTTATCGTCTGTTTTTACTTTGCGCTGATCGAACGCAACTTCCAGCCCACGTGCATTCTGGACATCAGTATTGAATTTAACTATCTGTGTATACTGTGCAGCGATGTCATTGAATACACTCGTAAATTGGTTGACGTAACCGAGGAGAATGATCAATCCCCCAATCATGAAGGTCTCACCCGGAGTGTAGTGCTGGTACACGTAGCCAACGGTGGTGACTGCGTATATTAACCCGACCATCATCTGCGCGGTAAACCACTTCCATTCGTTAATCGAAACGTTTCGCTTAAACGGTGGGAATACATTTGCGACCTTAGCCATAAATCCTTTCTGGATTCGTTTCTCCAGCCGGAGGGTGATTACAGATAAAATATTCGAAAGGCTGTCGAACAGCGTTGATGACACTTCATGCTCACGTTCGTTCACTTCGCGCAGGGTTTTGATGAATGGTTTATCAAATTGAACGATGAGCCAAACGGTTATAATTCCCAGCACAACGCCTATGGCTCCAAACAGTGGCGAGAAATACAACATGGCGGCAAACGAAAAAACGAATTTACCGAAGGAGTACAGGTAGATAAATCCTTGTTGAAAAAAATCACGCAGCGCCTCGTACGCTTTCCGCAGCCGGCTAATAGTCGAACCGCTGTGGTGCTCCTGGTGCCAGGCTACGGGGAGATGAAGTACTTTGTTGAAAATTTCATCTAAATAATTCTGACTAACATGAAAGGCGAGCTGGCGCTCCATCACACGTGCTGGTCCATGAAATAGCCATTCGAGCAAGCGGAGGCCGAGGAAGCCAGCAACGTATATCCATGCCGTTGTCAAAACGCCAAGGCCGTTCTTCTGAAGTTGATTGATGAACCATCCATAAAAGAGCGGATTCATTGCCACAACAATGTTTGAAACGACAAACATGCTGTATATCAAAATGAAGCGCTTCTTTTTTTCACGAGCATACTTCCATGCTGTTCTTAGGAGCGATATATAGGGGTTGTTCATTAACGTGGTGAGGTTGTGTTGAAATTACAATACAAAAGTCCCGCTTATCACATAGGAAAAGAAGTTTAATCTCTTCGCGATTATTACATGTCGCTGAAAAGCGAAGGGAGAGCGCGTTGCGCGCTTGGGGAACTTTTGCGTCAGAAGTGTACGAAAGCAGCTAACAAACGAAGTGTGGAGCGGCTAGCTGGAAGGGTTTCGTTCGTGTGGTTCGAATTTTTATCCGCTTGCTACTTCTAAACGAAGTACCATGAAGGCAAGAAAGAAAATCAAGGTGTTCACATGGCATATTCATGGAAGCTACCTGTACTACTTATCGCAAGGAAATTTTCAAATCTATATACCTGTCAGCGACACGAAGGATGAAGGTTACATCGGTCGAGGAACCACGTTTCCATTTGGAAGTAACGTGATTGAAGTTCCTGTGAGGTCAGTGAAAGAAATTTCCTTCGATTGCATACTGTTTCAGACACCAAAAAACTATACCATTGACCAATTTGAAATCTTGTCAGACGAACAGCGCATGCTTCCGCGCATCTACCTCGAACACGATCCTCCGCAGCGTGTGCCGACTGACACGCGTCACGTGGTGAATAGTGAAGACGTTACGCTAGTTCACGTTACACACTTTAATAAACTGATGTGGGATAATGGACGCACGCCCGCAGTGGTAATTGATCATGGAATCTGCGAAACTTCTGTGGCCTACGCTGGTAGCATCCCTAAAGGAATTGTCGTAATCAACAACCTCAAGGAGCGAGGCAGGCGACTGGGACTTGACGTTTTTGAACAGGTGCGAGAGCGAGTCCCTCTTGACCTGATCGGAATGGACACGGAAAAAATCGGTGGATTAGGCGAAATATTACATCCTCAGCTACCGGAGTTCATCTCGCAGTATAGATTTTTCTTCAATCCGATCCGCTACCGTTCTACCTCATCGACTATAAAGAAAATCGAAAGGCACTCACCTGCCATTGCCAAAAAATCATATGGGCAATTGGAGAGACTGTAGAAATATACTTTGCGTTCGGCCGGATAACATGGGGGATGTATTGATGAGCGCCTGCCATCGCATCGCTCAAAGTCGTTCCACTGCAAGATTACCCTCTGGCCTCGTTCATGGGATCGGTCTTTTGCCATGCTTTATATGTGTAAAGCGCTCTTCCTCTGCTGCCGCGAGCAGGACACCATCTTTCACCAAGCACGCTGATGAATCGTGAAATACAGCATTAATTCCTAAAGTATACATGTTACATCAGTTTGGCTGACGCATGTA
>DASWTP010000185.1:0-4828 GCA_036402075.1 Chryseosolibacter sp.
ATTTTACGAGTAAAAACAGCAAAACAAGACCAATCATCACACTCAATGGCGACCTCAATCCCTATCTATTTCTAGTTGTTTATATCCATGAGGTAGCTCATCTCTATGTGCACCTGAAATATGGAAACAAAGTAGACCCCCACGGTGAGGAGTGGAAAAATGCATTCAAACGGCTTATGGAACCCATGCTGCGAAAAGAAGTTTTTCCCGATCAAATATTACACCTGCTTGTGAGTCATATGGCTAATCCTAAAGCCAGCTCCTTTGCTGATGCAGACCTCACGAAGGCCTTGCGATCGTTCGACAAGAATGCAGACCAATACACGGCTCTGTCAGAGATCCCGGAGGGCAGCATCTTCAACTTTCAGGGTAGATACTTCAAGAAAGGAAAGACAAAGAGGACGCGAGTCTTATGCTGCGAGGTCAACAGCAAAAGAAACTACCTCGTACCAAAAGAAGTACTGGTAAGTGATGTTCAGCTGAGCATGCTTTGACTACACGCTTGCACGGAAGTAAGCGATGGAAATGCCACTTTATCAAAGAAAAAACGAGGCTATTGACGTCCCTTCCAAGCGCATTTTCTGTCGTAGAGCGGGCAGGCTTAAATCCTGTTCTTGATGTTCATAATGTCAATCATCAGGTTGAATGAGTCAATGGATGATGGATTGTTGAACTTCAAGGGCTTCACGATATAGCCGGAGACGCCAAGGTCCTTCACCTTTTGCCTGTCCTCCTTTTCATCTGAGGTCGTAATCACAAAGACTTTTAGGTCTTTAAATTGATCACTTGTCCGGATCGCCTGAAGAAACTCTGCTCCATTCATTTTAGGCATGTTCAGATCAAGCAGCACAATATCCGGCCGCATATAGCCAGGATTATCAGCTCCGTCTTTCAGGTAAGCCAGAGCTTCTTCTCCGTTACGCGCAACCTGCATCTTATAAAGCACATTCATTTTATCAAGTGTGCGCTGCGCATCACGAACATCGAGACTATCATCCTCAATCATTAATATGTTTATCACTTTGTCCATACACGTTATTTTGGCCAGGTGAACCGGAAAGTAGCTCCGGTGCCGGGCGATGATGTCAATGTTATTGTTTGCTTTCGGTCGTCCAGAATTTTTTTAACGATGGCGAGACCAACACCCGTACTCTCGATGGTGTCACGCTCATGGAGCGTCTGAAAGATCATAAAAATCTTGTCATAGTATTGCTGTGAAATTCCCGGCCCGTCATCGGAAACAATAAATTCGTAGTGAGTCTTCTCATCACTGAATCCGATGGCAATTTTACCGATGGCCTTATCATGGTACTTCACCGCATTTCCGATGAGGTTTGACAGTACTTGTTGTAAAGGAATACGTTCCGTCACAATCACTGGCAGTTTCTGGGGAACCAGGATTTCAATTCCTGGTCTTACAGGCATGTTCTCAAGCACATCTACAAAAAATTGATTGAGGTCTGTCGCTTCCTTCTCCGGTTGTTCCCGCCCAACACGGGCGTATGATAAGATTCCGCGAATAAGATTTTCAGACCGCACCAACCGCCCGCGGATAAGGTTGATATACTCTCTGACTTTGGGAGACAATTCGTCACCATGGTCTTCTTCAATCCAGGTCACCACATTGTCAATGCCTCGAAGCGGGGCTTTCAAATCATGTGAAACAATATGCGCAAACTGGTCGAGTTCTTCGTTCTTGCGCTTAAGCAAACTGATATTTTCGGCCAGCACGGTCGACATGTGATTCAACGCCTGAGCAAGAAGGCTGAGTTCATCTTTACCCGAACTCACAGCGTATGCGCCATAATTACCCGCAGCGATATCGTTAGCCATGTTTACCATTTGCATAATGCGATTGGAAATACGATAAGCGAGGTAGATAGCTATCGCCAGACCAAGGATGATGGAAAGTGAAGTCAGGTAGAATGATATTCTCCTGGTCTGCGTTATAGACTCCGTAAGCGTTACTCTCCGCTGTTCACGAAGGTCATATTCGTAATTAGCGAAATCACGAAACTTCGCCTGCAACACACGGTTAATGCTTCGTTCTTCGAGGTTCAAAAGCTTATTACGATACAATTTGTTGAAGGCAACAAGGCTGCTGTCTGAAGATCCGGCAAGCCGTTTCGCGTTTTTCAACGGTTCGCCAAATTCGCTGATCCATCTGGAATTCAAGGTTTGAATTTCTTTAAGCGTCTTACCCTGCACAGAATTGGCTGGCACCAATATCGACAGCTCGCGCAAAATATTTTCATTCTCCATGGCGGCCGAATCATAGGCCTGAATAAAATAATTCTCACCTGTAAACAGATACCCACGTAATCCACTCACCATGTTGAGGATATTACGTTGAAAGCGATTGCTATTCCGCACAGTCGTTGTCGAGCGCGAATAGAATTCATTGTTCTCATTCACGCGCTCTGCCTGCTTGAAATTGATCCACGTGGTGATCGAAAACAGGAGGAGAATGATAAAAAATCCAAAAAGAATAAAGTATGAAATCTTCATGCTTTAGCGTGACAGACGATTAAAAATACAATGAGAAACTTCCGGAAGGAGTTTCTGGTGTGGGGTTTGCCAATGCATAATTAGCTTTTAATACAAAATATCCCAGCCAAAATTTGCTTAACCGGCTTTTTGGCATGTGCAGCGCGAATTTTTTCCGCGATAAGGGTTTTGGCGGTATACCGTTCGTGTATTCAATTCGTTAATTTGGAGTCGAAAAAAAATATTCGTGTTACTCAATTCCCGACCTCCATTAGCCGAACGCATGCGACCTGCCAAACTCGATGAGCTCATCGGACAGGAACACCTTACCGGGCAATCAGGAGTGATTCGGAAGGCGATACAATCCGGAAATATTCCTTCGATGATCCTGTGGGGGCCACCGGGAGTTGGAAAAACTACAATCGCAAACATCATTGCCCATGAGGTGAAGAAACCCTTTTATACGCTGAGTGCAGTAAGCTCAGGCGTAAAAGAAGTTCGCGAGGTCATTGAAAAAGCAAAGCATTCTCCGCGATCAATTCTGTTTATCGATGAAATTCATCGTTTCAACAAATCGCAGCAAGATGCCCTGTTGGGTGCCGTTGAGAAAGGTATCATTACGCTCATCGGAGCTACTACTGAGAATCCGTCCTTCGAAGTAAACTCCGCCCTGCTTTCGCGATCACAGGTTTATACATTGAAGGCACTTGGCGAAGAGCAATTACTGGCGTTAGTGAATCAGGCACTTTCCCGTGACGAAGATTTAAAGAAGCGAAAGATCGAGATAAAAGAACACCAGGCGTTGTTAAATATTTCCGGGGGTGATGGCAGAAAATTATTGAACCTCGTTGAACTTCTTGCCGATTCGGTGCCGGGTGATTTTGCAGTAACCGATGACCTGGTGATGGAAGTAGCACAAAAGCACATTGCCATTTATGACAAGAGCGGAGAACAGCATTATGATATTATTTCTGCTTTTATAAAATCCATCCGCGGCAGTGATCCAAATGCAGCCGTATACTACCTGGCACGAATGATTGAAGGTGGCGAAGATGTGAAGTTTATTGCGCGCAGAATGTTAATTCTTGCATCCGAGGATATTGGCAACGCGAACCCTACTGCATTGGTCATCGCCACAAGCACATTTCAGGCGGTGGATGTGATCGGCTACCCGGAAGCGCGTATCATTCTCTCGCAATGTGCGGTATACCTGGCATCATCCGCTAAAAGCAACGCGAGTTATATGGCGATTGAAGATGCGTTGAGTGCAGTTCATGAAACGGGTGACTTACCGGTTCCTTTGTCAATTCGCAATGCGCCAACCAAGCTCATGAAAAATTTGGGGTATGGAAAAGGGTACCAGTATGCGCACAGTTATGAGGGAAATTTTGTCAACGCGGAATTCCTTCCGGATAAACTTGCAGGAAGAAAATTTTACGATCCTGGAAATAATGCCCGGGAGGAAGAGTTAAGGAAATATCTTCGTAGTTTGTGGAAGGAGAAATATGGGTATTAGAAGTTACCGCAGCAGATGAAACGCATCATTTTTGAATCAGCGCCTGAGTTTATCATCCTCTGTGTCATCGCAGGATTGGCGTACGCTTGTATTCAATACTTGCGAATGAAACAGCCGTGGAGCAAAACCATGAACTGGATCTTGTTTGGCATTCGCGCGGTTGTTGCTACGTTTATTGCTTTCCTATTATTAGGTCCGATCGTCAAACAGATCAATAACCTTTTCGAGAAGCCAGTCTTTATAATTGTTCAGGACAACAGCGGTTCAGTCCGGGAAGCAACAGACACAGCCAGACTTGCATCACTGGAAGAATCGTTAGAGCAGACCGCCTCAAGATTAGCGCAGCAGGGTTACGAAACATCAATTCAAAATTTGGCTGGACAGAATGTCGAAAGTTTTTCGTTCACTGCATCATCTTCCGACTTAAATAATGCATTGAAACGAATCAGCAATCGCTACGAAGGAAAGAATGTCGCGGGGGTGCTGTTAGTGTCGGACGGCTTATTCAACTCCGGTCTTTCTCCATTGTACTCGACCTACAATTTTCCAGTGCATACACTTGGCGTAGGAGACACAACGGTGCGTTCCGATATTTCGATCCGGAATATTGCCTACAACAAAATTGCATACCAGGGGAACAAGTTTCCACTGCGGGCAGAAGTTCAGGTGAAGAATCTTCCCTCCCAGCCAATAACCGTGTCGTTGTATAAACGCGGCAGGCTCTTGGACAAACAAACGAAGAGCTCAACGGGCGATCAGATGATGACATTTGATTTCCAACCCGTTGCCGATGAGCAAGGGATCCAAAAGTATGATATCGAGGTT